>NZ_JACHYW010000022.1:0-111229 GCF_014193145.1 Rhizobium sp. BK060 | reverse complement strand
TAGCCGATCGGCGCCAATGCCGGTCAAACCACAACCGAACCCAAGGAAAAGCCGCCAGTTGAAGGCGTTTTGCCCCTTGTGTTCTTTCATTGGAGGCGGTCATGGCAGGCTGGTGATGTTCAACGTCACCTGATTCCCTGGAAGGAACGCCACCATGACCAAGATTGAAGGTAAGACAGCCAGCGCTGCCGTCAAAGACATTTTGCTTTCGAACCCTGATGGGCTGCGCGAGGTGATCCGCACGGTGATGCAAGAGGTGCTGGAGGCGGAGATGGACGAAACACTGGGGGCTGCAAAAGGCGAGCGCACGCCGGAGCGGCTCGGCTACCGCTCGGGCCACTATGGCCGCACGCTGATCACCCGTGTTGGCAAGCTTGAACTGCGGGTTCCGCAGGATCGCTCGGGACGCTTCTCCACCGAACTATTCGAGCGCTATCAGCGCTCCGAGCGGGCGCTGGTGGCAACGTTGGCGGAGATGTATGTGCAAGGGGTTTCGACCAGAAAGGTCAAGGCGATTACCGAGGAACTCTGCGGCCATGCCTTCTCGGCATCATCGATCTCGGCGATCAACAAGCGGCTGGACGAGAGCCTGAAGGCCTTTGCCGAGCGCCCGCTTCAAGAGCCCTTTCCCTACCTGATCCTCGATGCCCGCTATGAGAAGGTGCGTGAGGCCGGCGTCGTGATGAGCCAGGCGGTGCTGATCGCCGTTGGCATCGACTGGGACGGACGGCGGCAAATTCTGTCTGTCGAGATGGCCGGTCGCGAGAGCCGCTCTGCCTGGAAGGACTTCCTCGTCAGGCTGAAAGGACGCGGCTTGAGGGGCGTCGAGCTGGTGGTCTCCGACGATCATGCCGGTCTCGTCGCGGCGATCGGCGAGGTGATCCCGGAGGCCGCCTGGCAACGCTGTTACGTTCATTTCCTGAGGAACGCCCTCGATCACCTGCCACGCAAGCATGGTGACGACTGTCTGCAGGAGCTGCGATGGCTCTACGATCGGCGCGACCTCGACGAAGCCAAGACCGACCTTTCTGCCTGGCTTGCCAAATGGTCGGCCCGGTATCCGCGTCTGACCAGTTGGGTCGAGGAGACGATCGAACAGACGCTGACCTTCTTCCGATTGCCACGCCAGCATCACAAGCACTTGAAGTCGACCAATATGCTTGAACGCCTCAACGAGGAAATCCGGCGCAGAACCTACGTCGTGCGCATCTTTCCAAATACCGAGAGCTGCTTGCGCCTCGTAAGGGCGCTCGCAGTCGAAACCCACGAAAACTGGATGGAGGCAAACCGCTACATCAACATGGATGACCTACGCGAGCACAAGAAACTCGCTCTGCGTCAAGCCGCATGACCAGCCGCATGACCGCCCAATTTTGCAGAACTTGACGCACACAACCCGGATCGCAACTGCCGCCTTCAGTTGAAATACACACGATCCCCAGCAATGATGCATACGGTTACACAGGGATCAACAAGCAACGCCTGATCGTCGATCCACATACGCACAGCGTGATCGAAATCATCAAATAATCAATCTACTCACTGAGCTGGCTGGCATTGTGCTTGCACTCGGATGCATCGACCTTGCGTTACGGAATGTGACCGTGCCCAAACGCTAGCTATTGGCTTGCGCGCTCCCGGAGTGCCGATTGGTCGGGTCCTAGAGTGATGAGCGCGTTTCCTTTCGACCGAGGAGCCAGAGAAGGTACGGTCCTCCGATCAGGGCGGCGAACAGGCCGACCGGCACCTGGTAGGGATAGATAACCACACGCGATAACCAGTCGGCCACGAGAAGCAGGCCGGCGCCGATCAGCATGGCCGCGAGCAGGTTATCGCTGGCCCGTTGAAAGCCGATCAATCTTGACAGGTGGGGTGCGATCAAGCCGGTGAGGCTGAGCGGTCCAATGAGGAAGGAAGAGATCGCGCTCATCAGCGCGGCGAAGGCTGCAAGCAGCAGCCGTGTCGATGTGACGCGCAGTCCGACACTGCGCGCCAACCCTGTGCCAAGCGGCAGGATCGCGAACCAGCGCGTCATCAGGAAGAGCGGTGCTGTCAGACTTGTTAGCGACAGGATTGCCGTCCAGGCTTCGAGCGGGCCGGCGCGGTTGGTCGAGCCCGATATCCAGGTCAGCAAAATGTAGCTTCGCATGTCTCCCTGGGCGAGCACCATGCCGACGATTGCAAGACAAAAAGCGCTGATGGCAACACCTGCAAGCAGGAGTGCCTCCGTCGATAGCCCGGCGCGCCGGGCTATGGCGATCATGGCCAGGAATGAAGCGAGTGCGCCTGATGCCATGCCGGCGATCATGATTGGAGGCGAGGGGAAGGCGAATATGAATAGCGTCACCGTCAGTCCAGCCCCGGCGCCGGAGGAGACGCCGAGCACCTCGGGGCTAGCCAGCGGATTGCCGGTCACGCGTTGCATGATGAAGCCGGCCGCTCCCAGCATCGCGCCTGCTGCGGCCGCAACGACAATCCGCGGCAGCCGGAACGGCAGAAGATCTAAGAGCAGCGAGCCGATGGCTACTCTCCAGCCACCATCGGTCGGTCCAACGACAAGCACGGCTACGAACACCAGCAGAAAGCCAGCGGCGAGGAGCAGAAGCGCCGGTGCTGGTCGCAATCGACGTCGCACAGCCCCGGCCGATCTTGCCGTAACCGCCGCCCGCCCGTGCACGCGCGGCAGCAAAAACAGCAGGAGCGGGCCGCCGGTGAGCGCGGTGGCTGCTCCTGTTGGCGCAAGGTCAAGAAAGCCGGGACCGAGCAGCTGCGTCAGGCAATCCGTCAGAAACAACACCGCGGCGCCGGCAAGAGGCGCGGTCGTCATGATCTGACGGGTGGTGCGCGCACCGCAAAGCCGTGCGATCGCCGGCGCGGCAAGCCCGAGGAAGCCAATGATGCCGACCGTCGCGGTGACGGAGGCTGACAGCCAAACGGCGAGCATCAGAACGGCAAGCCGGACGGCGTGTAGCGAAACACCGAGACCTTTGGCGCTGGCATCGTCCAGAGCCAGCATGTTGAGCGGCCTGAGCAGAAGCAGCGCGGCGAGGATACCAGCAGCGAGCTGAGGTGCAAGCGATGTTACGCCACCCCAATCCTGCTGGTTGAGGGCGCCGGCGCCCCAGATGTGGATCGACATGGCATATTCGCCTCGTGCCAGCACCAGCGTAACGCTGAGTGAGGCTGCAACCATGCTGACGATCATGCCGCAGATGGCCACGGTGACCGGATCAAGACCGCGGCGCCAACTCAAGGCAAGGACAAGGGCGACGGCGCTCAGACCACCGGCAAAGGCGATGAGCTCACGCGAGACACCGGCAAGGACGGGCGAAAAACTAAGACCGATCGTCAGCGCCAGTTGCGCGCCGGAGGCGATACCGAGCGTCGAGGCATCGGCGATCGGATTGCGCAGGATGCGCTGCAGGAGCGCCCCGGCGAGGCCCAGTGCGGCCCCTGAGATCAGAGCGATCACAGCCCGTGGCATGAGGCTGCTCCAGAGCAGGATCGCGTCGAGCGCCTTGGCCTGCTCAGGATCGCCGGGCACCTGGGGACGCAGCAGCAGTAGAAGGACGAAGGAGGTGACGCATGCAACCGCAAGCACCCAAGCCGGCATGCTTGGTCTGCGGGAATGCGTGCGTGGCATGGAACGGCTAGCCATTTCGGACACGGGAGAATCCTTCGGCGAGAAAGTCGGCGAAGCGACCCGCGGCCGGAAGCGCGCCATAGGGGTTGATCGAACCGGTCGTCAGGATGCGGTCCTCGCGTACGGCCGGAAGGGCCTTCCAGAATGCGCTGCCGGTCAGGGCATCGAACGCGTCTTGCGGATGCGGCGGAATGAGGAGGATCCAGGCATCCGGCATGGACGCCAGAGTTTCAATGCCGACAGGCGCCGTGGCGGAATAGCTGGTCGCTCCTTTCCAGGCGTTAGACAGTCCGACCTGCTGCAATACTTCACCGAACATGCTGTCGGAACCAAACACCCGGCAGTGGCGGGCATCGCCGAGATTGATTGGCAGGATGGGGCGTCCATCGCCGCTGGCGGCAAACAGGGACTTATAGCGATCCAGTTTCGCAGCGAGATCCTCGACCAGCTGCCGCGCCTCCTTGCGCTCAAGGCGTTCGCCAATCGCCAGTGTTGCCTGCTCGGCCAGTTCGTAAGGACTTCTTCCGGGCACATAGATCGCATGACTTTCAACCGCTGCAATGCGGCTCATCAGCGGATCGGCCCAGGCGTAGAAGTTTGAGCTGAAGATCAAGTCGGGGCGCGCGAAGCGCAAAACCTCAAGGTTCGGCGTTCCGCGCAGCCCGAGATCAGCGACGGTCTCGGGCACTTCGGGTGTTACGGCGATCTGCCTGAATTGGCGCAGTTCCGTCGCCGCAACCACGTTGGCACCGATCGCAAGCAGCGTTTCCAAGAGCGCCCAGTCGAGCGTGGCAACCCGTGGTTCTGGCGACCGGCCTTGCGCCACACTCGTAACGAACGTGGCCGTTCCAGCCAGAAAAGTCCTGCGGGTGAGCAGTGATGCGCGCAAATTCATCTCCAGTCGCGCGAAGAAGGTCCGGAAGGGCCTCCTTCATATGCAAAATTATTGTGCTACCAGACTTTGCTCAGCTTGAAGGTGAAGGTGCGTGCGTCACCATAACCGCATGCGCCTACACCACCGCAGCTTTCCACGTATACCTTATCAAATATGTTGGTGACGTTGAGTGACGCGACCCAGTCGTTCTTTTTGTAACGGACCGCGGCGTCAACAAGTGTCGCGTCGGGAACCTTGAGTGTGTTCGCTTCGTCGGCCCACGACTCACCCTTGTAACGCACGCCTGCGCCGAGGCTCAGGCCCTCGAGTGTGCCTGTCGTGACGGTGTAGTCGAGCCACAAGGAGGCTGTAACGTCCGGCACGATGTACGGGGTTTTCCCGACAAGCGACGGGTTGGGATCGTTCCTGGTGACCTCGACATCATTATAGGCAACTGAGCTGAGAACCTTCCAGTTATCGTTGAGGTTGACCTTGCCTTCCAGTTCGACACCCTGGGATCTGACTTCACCCAATTGATCCTGCCACGGTGGTACTGCAATCGACACGACGTTGTTACGCTTGTTGATGTGGAAGACCGAGGCCGTGAAAGTCGCGTCCATGAAGGTCGGCTCGTATTTTACACCGGCTTCAAACTGCAAGCCTTCCTCCGGCAGCAGCGGGCCTTGCGCGCCGAGCCCAACCAACGGGTTGAAGAAGCTTGCGGCACTGATGTAAGGCGTCACGCCATTGGCGAACTCATAGGCGAGGCCCGCACGACCGCTCCATGCGCCTTCGGAGGTGCGGAAGTCGTCATTGGCGGGCAGCCGATCGTCCATCTCGCTGCGCACATAGTCGTAGCGGCCGTTAAGCGTGGCTATCCAGCCATCACTAAAGCGGATCTGGTCCTGGGCGTAGAAGCCAAGCTGGTTCATCGCCAGAACCTGATTGTAAAGCGGGTTGTTGGGCGGCAGCGGCAGCCCGTAGATCGGGTTAACCGGGCTGATCGGCGTCGTCCCGAACAGCGAGTTTTGAACATTATCGATGCGATAGTAGCGGTAGTCCATCCCCGCCATGACGGTATGGCTGGCACCGCCGAGCTCAAAATCGGTCTCGACGCGGTTGTCAAATGCCAATGTGTCGGCGCTGGTATTACCCTCAAAACCGATGCGCAGCAGGTCGTAGTTCGGCGCCGTCGGCGTGCCCCCGACATAGCCGTAGGGGTAGGGTCCGAATTCATACTTGTTGAGATGCCCGTAGCGAAAGTTCGACGACAGTTTCCAGCCGTTGTCGAACGCGTGCTCCAGCTCATAGCCGACCATTTCCTGATTGTAGCGACCGGTGTCGCTGTCCGGTTCGCCCGGGAAGAAGTCGCGGCGTATCTTGCCGAACGGTGCGTCCACCACAGTGCCGACATAGGGGAGGAACCCGTTGCCGATATGGACCTGATCGAGCCCGCCAGCGTAGGCCCATACGGTGAAATCAGTGGAGGCGTCCGGGGAGACCGTTAGCTGTGGCATGATGAAGCCGCGCAGGTCATGTGAGAAATCCGAATAGTTGTCGCCGCCGGCGATCTTGCCGGTCAGGCGATAACTCATGGTATCGCTGCTGCCGACCTTGTCCGAGAAGTCGAAACCGCCGAACCCGTTGCCGTTACTGTTGATGCCGGTCTCGGTATAATAATAGGGCTCGTCGGTCGGTCGCTTGCGTATCATGTTGACGATGCCACCTGGGTTGGAGCCGCCGTAAAGAACGGAGGCGGGGCCCTTCAGCACTTCGACACGCTCCAGCATGAATGGATCGATCTGGAAGCCGCCGAAGCCATAGCTGAACAGGCTGAGGCCATCGAGGAAAACGCCCGTTTGCGTGGCGTTGAAGCCGCGAATGTAAAACCAGTCCGTGTCAGGGTCGGTGCCATAAGGAGCAGCGGTCACGCCAGGCGTATAGCGCAAGGCTTCATCGACCTTGTTGACGACACCGCGGTCATCCATTTCCTGCCTTCCAACAACGGAGACGGCCTGTGGAATTTCGTTGAGCGGCGTGTCGGTCTTCGATCCCGTCGTGGTTTCCTTGGCGACGTATCCGTTCACGGGACCGATCGCTTTGTTGTCGGCGCTCTGGCCCTGGACGACGATCGGCGCAAGTGCGGTGTCGGCCGTCTGCGCCTGCGCCGTCCAGGCGGCGCAAAGACCGATCAGCGCGACGCTCGCACGCAGAGCCCGCCGCGCGCCCTGGAAACCTTCAACTTTTTGCATATTCCTACTACCCCGCTCACAGGCCGCCGGCGGCGGCCTGCCAGGCGCCAGCTCCAATAAGCTGAGCGATTAACTCAAATTTAAAGGTCGGGCTTGGCCTGATCAGCGGCGATTGAACGATTTTGGGCAATTTCAAAATTCGTGGGCAAATCTTTGCAAAAATGCATCACTCACACTTAGACCGCTTCCAGCGCGCCGGTGTCGTGCCGACGTGCTTGCGAAAGACACGTGTGAAATGCGCCTGATCGGAAAAGCCCGTCTCCACGGCGATTGCGGTGAGGCCTTGATCGCCATCGCGCAGCAGCTCTTTGGCAAGCTCAAGTCTGGCGTTCATCTGCCAATCGTGTGGCGTGAGGCCGGTAGAGGCCTTGAACGAATGGCTGAAATGCGACTGCGACAGCCCCGTCAGTTCGGCCAGTTCCTTGAGGCGGATGTTGCGACCGCAATGCTCCTGCATGAACTCGGTGGCGCGGCGCAATTGCCAGGATGCCAGTTCACCGCTTGCGGGGCGGCGTCTTGACCATCTTCAGCACGTCGATGACAAGTGAGAGCGCAAGACCATCGCCGTAGAGATCATGCAACGGAACGGGGCTGGCGATCTCTGTGGCAATCAGTTCGGCAAGCGCCATTGCCCGCTGGTCTAAGAAGAGCAGTTGCGGCTCTCTCAGTTTTTGCGGATCGATATCTTCCATTAGCCGCTGGCTGATGACATCGGCATCGAAATGGACGTCGAGATGACGCATCTGGTGAACCTCTCTGATGTCCACCCACAGTTCCATTTCCGCTGGGATGTAGGAAATTGGGCTGGCTCGACGGTCCTGCGGTGTCCCGGCTGCCGTCGCCGAACGCCTGACCGAAGGACGACCGCGCCCGAGGTGGTCGAGAAGGATGAAGAGGCGCGGATCGCGCGCGACGTAATGTCCGCCTGCATAAGCGCCGCATTCGACATCCCACAGGTCGGCTGTAATGCCGTTCCAGTTTCGACGCCTGAGCCCGCCAACGACCGAGAACCCCTCGATCGCGTTCTGCATGCGCGGCTGAAATGTCATGGCAATGTCCTGCAACTGTAAAACATGTGTGCAATTATCAAGTTTATCGCATCGCATCAATCGTGACGTTTCAGGTTTTTCAGTGGTTCCTCATCTGTGCATCATGCAGCCGGTTATAGGCGCCGCGTTTGGCGATGAGGTCCTGATGCGTGCCCTGCTCAACGATGCCCTTGCCGTCCACGACGACAATCCGATCCGCTCCCTGGATGGTCGCGAGCCGATGGGCAATGACGAGGGTCGTGCGTCCTTGCGACAGTTCGCCAAGTGAGCGCTGGATTGCGCGCTCCGTCTCGGTGTCGAGCGCCGATGTCGCTTCGTCGAGGATCAGGATCGGAGGGTTCTTCAGGAACATGCGCGCAATGGCAACACGCTGCTTCTGTCCGCCGGAAAGCTTAACGCCGCGCTCGCCGATGACGGTATCGAGACCTGCGGGCAGACCCGCAAGCATCTCTTCCAGGCGTGCCCTATGGGCTGCCTCGACGATCTCGCCCTCGCTGGCACCCAATCGACCGTAGGCGATATTCTCGCGGATCGTGCCGCCGAACAGGAAGACGTCCTGCTGCACAATGCCGATCTGTTGGCGCAGTGACACCTTGGTCATGTCGCGGATGTCGAGGCCGTCAATCGTGATGCGGCCACCGCGAACCTCGTAGAAGCGCGGCAGGAGCGAACAGATCGTCGTCTTGCCGGCGCCCGAAGGGCCGACAAAAGCGATCGTTTCCCCGGCGCGGATCGTCACATTGACATGCTCGAAAACCGCCGCTGACGAACTGTATCCAAAGGAAACGTCCTCATAGGCGATTTCGCCATTGAGATGATCGACCGTGACGGCATCAGGTGCATCGGCGATATCTGGCTCGGTATCGATAAGCTCGGTGAAGCGTCGGAAGCCGGCAATGCCCTTGGGGTAGGTTTCAATGACGGAGTTGATCTTTTCGACAGGACGGAAAAAGACGCCGACCAGAAGCAGGAAACCGATGAAGCCACCGGCGGTAAGGTTGCCAGAGAGCACGAAATAAGCCCCGGCGATCATCACGACCATCTGCGTCAGCCGCATGCTCATATAGCTCAGCGAGCTGCTTGCCGCCATGAGCTTGTAGGCGTCGAGCTTGACGCGCCGATAGCTCTGATTGTCCTTTTCGAAGAGCGTGCGCTCGTAGTTCTCGTTGGCGAAAGCTTGCACGACGCGGATGCCGCCGACATTTCCTCAATGCGGGTGTTGAAGTCGCCGACCCGGTCGAAGAGATGACGGAAATTCTGCGTCATGCGGCTCCCGAAATGGCTCGTCACCCAGGCTGCCAGGGGCACGACAACAGCCGTTATCAGCGCCAGTTGCCAGTTGACCGAGAACATCAGCAGCAAGGCGCCGGCAAAGGTCATCAATGCGATGAAAAGGTCCTCGGGGCCGTGGTGAGCGACTTCGCCAATCTCTTCGAGATCCTTCGTCAGCCGCCCGACGATATGTCCGGTCTTCTGGTTGTCGAAATAGCTGAAAGACAACTTCTGCAGATGATTGAACGCCGCGCGGCGCATGTCTGTCTCGATATTGATGCCAAGCATATGGCCCCAATAGGTGACGACCGTCATCAGGCCGGTACTGACGACATAGATTGCAAGCAAAGCTGCCGACGCAAGCAGGATCAACAGCCATTCATGGCTGAGCAGGAGCCTGTCGACGAACAGCTTGACGGCCATGGGAAAGCCAAGCTCCAACAGGCCTGACAGAATGGCGCAGGAAAAGTCGAGAATGAAAAGGCCGCGATACGGCCGATAATAGGAGAAGAAGCGACGCAACATTGAAGCACTCGAAATGAACAGGGGACGGCCCGATCCAATCAGCCCAAAATCCGCATTGGAGAAAATATGACTTGGCTTCTCCATATTCTGAAGCCGGCTGGATAGTGCGTTGCACGCCCAAATGCAACATCGTGCGGCTCGCGCCTTGAAGGCTCGGATCGCAATGCTTGTTGGCGACGCCATAGCGGTGTCACCGGTTCAATTTCGCTCGCCTCTGAAACGCGCGAACGTCAAGCAGCATGCCGCCGCTCACGAAGCGTGAGCACGCTTTGGAAGCAGGGCCAAAGACGCGATGCCTTTCTTCAAGAGCGCTTGAGGGTTAGACTTGGTTGTTGACCAGGGCGTCATCCGACGGCTGACACGCTGGCGCAAGGCGTGAAACGAGCGATTGACTATCGAGTTTGGCAAAGGGGCCGTGATGACTGCGAAAACAATCGTGACACTTGCGCTTGCTGCTCTTGCGGTATCGGCAAACAGTACGGTTGCCATCGAGGCACAATACGAATGCACCGCCGGCACACGTCTCCATGCAGCCTTTTCGTCACCCAGTGGTTCGCCCGGAAGTGTCGTGCTTGTCTTCTCGGGTTCATCGGGCAAGATCAATCTGCCGCAGGTCGTTTCGGCCGACGGCGGCCGCTACGCCAACAGTGATATGGAGTTCTGGATCAAGGGCCGGGAAGCCACGCTGACGCGTGATGGGAAGAAGGAAACATGCCATACCAACTGAGCGAGTTGGTTGATACATCTAGGAAGCCCGTTGGCAACGCGGCGACTTCGCTGCCTGACGAGAATGGAGCGGATATCCGGGAAGGAAGACATTGTGAGTCTGAGGCCACCACGATCACTCTCTGGCCAGTCGAGTGCCTTGAATCCATTGGAATATGAGCTTGCCTCAGCGCGAGCGGACGCTCTGGGCCGTCAGGGCAGGAAAGCGGAAGCCGCGTTGGCGAGGCTTGCAGCGTGGTCAGTAGACGACCGAAGAATTGACCGGCAAAGCCTTCTCGACGACGCCTCCGAAGCCGTTTGGGCGTTGTTTGTTCAACGCGAGATCTGCGGGCTCCACAATGGGAGGGATGTCATCAAGCGCTACGAAATCCCCGACGAGGTTCTTGCAAGGCTTGGCGCGCTGCGCAAGTGATCGGAGCGCGATCATCGAAGCCTTGCGATCTGCCGCAGGTCATCTGCCGTTGTCGTTGGGAATCCAAAGAATTCCAGATAGGCCGGGATCTGCTCGAACAGCATATCCGTGCCAATCTGAAATGGGCATCCACGCGCGCGTGCCGCGGCCAGCAGCGGCGTGATTTCTTCCTTCATGACGACTTCGCCCACGAAAGTGGACGCAGACAGCCGAGACACATCAAGAGGCAACGGATCGTCTTTCCCCATTCCGAGCGGTGTCGCGTTGACGACGATATCGAAACCCGTCGGGTCATTCGAGCCAGCAGTCACTTCTGTCGTCGGATAGTGTGTCGTCAGACGGCTTCTAAGCCCATTGAGCGTGACAGCGTTGTCATCATGAAGCGCAATCCGGCGCACGCCAGCGCCTGCCAGTGACGCAGCGATCGCCGACCCGACACCGCCAGCGCCGACGATCAATACCTGCGCCCCTGTTATCGTTTGTCCCTTGCGCAAGAGTCCCCTCACGAAACCCTCGCCGTCGAACATGTCGCCCATCAACCGTCCGTCCGGCGCGAGCCTGACCGCGTTGCAGGAGCCGGCCACTTTCGCATTCGTCGACACCTCGTCAATCAACCCCATTGTCGTAATCTTGTGGGGCATCGTGACGAGGGCGCCGTGAATATTCGAAAGTCTGAAGACGAGCTTGAGGAATGACGGATAGTCTTCGGGCTTGCAACCCATTGGTACGACGACGGCGTCGATGCCACTCTTTTCGAAATAGGGATTGTAGATCAGGGGAGCCTTGAATGACTCTGTCGGATAGCCGAGATGAGCAATTAGCCGGGTGGTCCCAGTAATCATTTCAATGACCTCGTCGAACCTGGACGTTGTCCAGGTGGATCGTCTCGCCTGACCGCGCCGATGCCTTGATCGCCTCGATCACGCGCAGGGTCGCAAGACCTTCCTTGCCGCTGACAAGGGGCTCTGCTTCACGACGAATGACATCGCAGAAGTGTAAAAGCTGCAGCGCCAGTGGATCGGCCGGAGTGAAGGGCACGTGTTCCGTGACCAGCGGTTCAAGCCAATCTGGCTTCGACGCATTGGTCCAAAGCGCGAGTTGGGGAATGGCCAGCGATCCGCCCGTCCCCCCGATCTGGTAGCAAAATTGATCCTGGTGCGGAAACGCCGGGTTCTCCCCAGTCGTCATCTCCCAGCTCCAGGGAGAGGCGACAGCATCGGATGCATTCAACGTTGCGAGCACACCGCTCGCGAAACGGAGCAGGATGACGACTGTGTCCTCGACAAGGTGCTGGCGGGCCGAATTTGACTCCATTGCATGGACGGCTTCGACCTCGCCGAAGAAATAGCGGAAGAGATCAACGTCATGGATCAGGTTGATGAAGGTCGGCCCCGCACCTTCCTGTCGGCGCCAACCGATATTGAAGTAGCTGTCCGGCTTGGCGACCCAGAATGTCGCCTGGACAGTCAGGATCTTACCGAGCCGACCGCTGTCGAGAACGCGTTTTGCCGCCCGTATCATGGGATTATGACGGCGATGGTGACCAACCAGGATGGGGATGCCTGCCCTTGCGCCGGCGGCAACGAGAAGGGCCGCTGCTTGCGCATTATCGGCGATCGGCTTCTCGACAAGGACGGGAATTTCCGTTGCAATGGCCTCCAGGGCGTTATCGACATGAAGTTGGTTCGGGGTGGCAACAATTACGCCGTCCGGGCGCTTGGCTGCTGTCGCCTCGGCAAGTGTGGAAAACCATGAAGCGCCCTTGCTTGCCGCAAAGTCACGCCCGGCATCAGAGGGATCGATGACGGCGGAAAGTATCGTGCGCGGCTCGGCCAGAATGCCTTCGATATGGCGCTGACCGATGAGACCGGCGCCCATCACCGCGATTTTCAAGGGAGCCGACTGCGATGGTGCTGACATGAAAATTCCCTCAAAAGTCCTAGTTGCGCAGGATTTCGCCGAGGAATTTGCGTGTGCGCTCATGGCTGGGATTGGTGAAGAACTCCCCAGGAGGCGCCTCCTCGACGATCGCGCCGCTCGCCATGAAGATCACGCGGTTTGCGACCTGTCGGGCGAAGCCCATTTCATGCGTCACGCAGACCATCGTCATGCCTTCGTCGGCAAGACTGATCATGGTATCGAGCACTTCCTTGACCATCTCCGGATCCAGAGCTGAGGTCGGCTCATCGAAGAGCATGACCTTCGGGCGCATGCAGAGCGCCCGTGCGATTGCGACGCGCTGCTGTTGGCCGCCGGAAAGCTGCACAGGATATTTGCCTGCCTGTTCAAGGATCTTGACCCGGCCAAGCAGAGAACGTGCGCGGTCTTCTGCCTCCGCCCTTCCAACGCCAAGCGCGCGCATCGGCGCGAGCATGCAGTTTTGCAACACGGTCAGATGGGGAAAGAGATTGAACTGCTGGAAGACCATGCCGACTTCGCGGCGGATCGCGTCGACTGCCTTCGCTTGGTTTGCGAGCAGGATGCCGCCGACGCGGATTTCCCCCTTCTGATAGGTTTCCAGATGATTGATGCAGCGGATCAGCGTCGATTTTCCGCTGCCGGACGGACCGCACAGCACAATCCTCTCGCCCTTGCGAACCGACAGGTTGATATCGTGTAAGGCCTGAAAGGCGCCATACCACTTCTCCACGTGGTCCATGGTGATAATGGTTTCGGCGGTCGATGCGGGCAAAGGACTGTTCATGAGTTTAATTCCGTCTCTTTCGTGGCAGGCGCCGGAGATCACCGCGATGCGGCGGCGAACTTCCGTTCAAGACGGGCGCCGAAAATCGTCAACGGGCAGCACATCAGGAAATACAGCGCGCCCACGATCCCGAAGACCGTCAGCGGCTCGAAGATCTGGTTGGAAATGATGTTGCCGGCGCGGGTGAGTTCCGTGAAGCCGACGATGGAGGCGAGCGAGGTTCCCTTGATCAACTGCACGAGGAAGCCGATCGTTGCCGGCAGTGAGATGCGCAGAGCCTGTGGCAGGATGACGTCCTTCATGCGCGAGACATATTTGAGGCTGAGCGCTCTTGCGGCCTCGGTCTGGCCGTGCGGAACCGCTTCGATCGAGCCACGCCAGATTTCGCCCAGATAGGCGCTGGCATGCAGCGTCAGGCCGATGGCAACAGCCACCCAGGCATCGAGCTTGAAACCGATCAGGGCAAGTCCGTAATAGACCACGAAGAGCTGCATCAGCAGCGGTGTTCCCTGAAAGACCGCGATGTAGCCGGCCATCAGTCGCTCCAGCAGCGGAATTTCCGAAGTGCGCGCGAGCGCCACACCGAGCCCGGCAATGCATCCGCAGACGAAGCCAACCGCGGACAAGACGACGGTCCATTTCAGACCGATCAGAAGGAAGACGAATTCTTCGCTGCCCATCGATTGCTCCTACTTGACCGGATAGGCGAAATAACGTGCCGAGAAGAACGCAAAGAGGCGCATCATCAGCCAGGAAATGACGAGGTAGAAAACCGTCACAGTGAAATAGACCTCGAAGCTGCGGAAACTCTCCGACTCGATGCGCTGCGAAACCGAGGTGAGCTCATAGGCCGAGATGGCCGAGGCAATGCTGGTCGATAGCGTCAGCAGCACGAACTGGCTGGTCAGCGACGGATAGATCGCCCTCAGCGCCGGCTTGAGGATGATGAGGCGGAAAACCTGCGCCTTGTGCAGGCCGAGCGCGAGGCCGGCTTCCATCTGACCTTTCGAGATGGACTGGACGCCGCCACGGATAATCTCGATGGCGTAGGCGCCGCCGTTGATCCCAAGAGCGATGATCGCCGTTGGCGTCGGATCCAGCCGGATGCCGGCAAGGGGGAGGGCGAAATACAGGAAGAAGATCTGAACCAGGAACGGCGTGTTGCGAATGAGCTCGACAAAGCCGATCACCAGCCAGCGCAGCGATTTGTAGCGCGAATCGCGCAATGCGACGCCGCCGATGCCAATCACGATTGCCAGCAGCATGCCGCAAATGGCGAGCAGCAACGTGCCGAGACAGCCGAGGAGCAGGCTCGGCAGGCCATCGATGACCGGCGTGAAATCCAACGTGTAGTTCATCACCTCTCCTCAGTCGCGTTCGACCATCCCGGCCATGGCTTGGATCGCCAATTCATAGCCAGCTGCGCCAAACCCAATGATGATTGCCGTTGCTGCACGAGAGATGAGGGACTTGTGATAGATGCTCTCACGCGCATGCACGTTGGAGATATGCAGTTCGATTTTCGGCGGATCGAAAGTCTTCAGCGCGTCCAGGAGTGCAATCGACGTGAAGGTGTAGCCGGCCGGGTTGATGATGATGCCGCAGGCCTTGTTGCGTGCCTGGTGCACGCTCTCTACAAGCTCACCTTCGAAATTTGTCTGGCGAAAGTCGATGTCGAACCCAAGGTTATTTGCCTTGGCGAGGCATTTTTCCTTGATCTGCGCGAGTGTTGTCGCGCCGTAGATGGCGGGCTCGCGCTGGCCAAGCAGGTTCAGGTTGGGCCCGTTGAGCACAAATATCGTATTGTTCATGATCGCGCTCCTCGAAACGCGCAAAGCCGTGCTTTTCGGCGTCGCGACACCGTCGGCGGGCATCGCAACGCCCGCCCGTTTGCTTTTGCCAAGCGGTTACTGGCTCAGTTGGCGCTGAACGGAATGCCGTCCAGGCTCTCGGGGAACTCGGGAACCGGCACTTTCATCCACTTGTCATAGATCTTTTTGAGCTCGCCATCGGCCTTGATCTTGTCGACGAAGGCGTTGATCGAGGCATTGATCTCCTTCTCGCCAAGCCGTGTGCAAGCGCCATTGTAGAGCTTCTGGAACTCAAGCTTGTTTTCGAATTCGCCCGGACGGGCCTTCTCGACACGGTCCATGTAGAAGATGTTGCCGCCGAGCGCCTGCACCTGGCCGGACACCAGCGCCTGCACGCTGGGTGCATCGCCGTCGAAGCGGCGGATCGTAGCGCTCTGGGGTGCGTTCTTGGTGACCTGGGTATCTTGAGCAGCACCTTTCGCGACACCAATCGAAAGATTGGCCATGTCGTCATTCGTTTTGACCGACATGGACTTTGGCGCAATCAGCACGATGGCGTTGGCGACGTAAGGCTTGCTGAACTGAACGGCCTTGGCGCGCTCCGGCAGCATGGCCATCGTTGCGAAGAGAACGTCGACGCGGCCCGTGGTCAGGGCCGGAATGCGGTTGTTGACTTCCAGCGGCACGAATTCGACGGAAACGCCCAGTTCCTTGGCGTAAAGCGTTGCAATATCGGCATCGAGCCCGTCCTGCTTGCCGCCGCTCGTCACAAAGCCCCACGGCGGGTTGTCGCCCTGGATGCCAACGATAAGCTTTCCTCTGGCTTTGATTTCTTCGGGCGTGACGGCTTCAGCCGGATTGGCAAGCCCGATGGCAGCTACGACAGCAGCGGCACCCAGCATCGCATTTCGGCGCGTCAGCAGCGATTTGAACATTGATTCCTCCTCCTTTTTGGCGGTCGCTCGGACCCAACAGTCATCCTCTCCCGACTGCATGACCAACTCTTGCCAGAGGATCTGTTATAAATCAACAGAGTTTTTAACAATCATATGATACTTTTGATTTGACCAATTGATTTGAAATGTTCACGACATTTGGCATAATACCATGATCGAGAGTTGGCGCGTCAGGCAAAGTGGCCCATGGCAGCGCTCCGGTGCGACGATGGAAAGGGTTTTGAATTATGAAGACCTCGATTGCGACGGTAACGCTCAGCGGCGAATTACCCGACAAGCTTGAAGCCATTGCGCGCGCGGGCTTCGACGGTGTCGAGATTTTCGAGAACGACTTTCTGGCCTTTGACGGGAGCCCCGCCGACGTCGGCAAGATGGCGACCGATCTCGGGCTCAAGATAACGCTTTTCCAGCCCTTCCGCGACTTCGAAGGCATGCCGGATGGGCTTCGAAGCCGTACCTTCGACCGGGCTGAACGCAAGTTCGACGTCATGCAGGAACTCGGAACCGACATGGTGCTTGTCTGCTCGAACGTCTCGCAGGCAGCGCTTGGAGGCATCGATCGCGCGGCTGCCGACTTTCACGAATTGGGTGAGCGCGCGGCCAAACGCGGCCTCAAGGTGGGTTATGAGGCGCTCGCCTGGGGCCGTTACGTCAACGACCACCGCGATGCCTGGGAGATCGTGCGTCGCGCTCATCATCCGAACGTCGGGCTTATCCTCGACAGCTTCCATTCGCTCTCGCGCAAGATTGATATCAACTCGATCCGGTCGATTCCAAAGGAGAAGATCTTCATCGTACAATTGGCCGATGCGCCGCTGATCGACATGGATCTGCTCTATTGGAGCCGCCATTTTCGCAACATGCCAGGCGAGGGCGATCTGCCGGTAACCGCGTTCACCGAGGCCGTGGCGTCGACCGGGTATGACGGCTATTTCTCGCTGGAGATCTTCAATGACCAGTTTCGTGGCGGCTCCACGCGGGCGATCGCCGCGGATGGTCATCGTTCGCTGATCTATCTGGCCGACCAGGTTCGCCGCAATGTGCAGACGCCGATCGGCGTTCCCATGCCGGAACGTGCTGTCGTCAGGGGTATTGGCTTTGTTGAATTCGCCACCGATGAAGACGAGGCCGTCGAGCTGATTGCGCTCTTACAGGCCTTGGGTTTTCGCAAGAGGGCCATCCATCGATCTAAAAAGGTGACGTTGTTTGAACAGGGCAGTATCCGGATTCTGGTCAATGCCGATCCGCTCGGTTTTGCAAGCGCTGCCTATGCAGTCCACGGCACATTCGCTTATGCTCTGGCGCTCGTTGTCGAGGATGCCAGTGAAGCTTATCGGCGCGCTCTTGCGATGGATGCTGAGCCCTTCCAACAGGCCGTTGCCGATGGCGAACTCGAACTGCCGGCAATTCGCGGCGTCGGCGGCGGCTTGATCTACCTCATCGACGACAAGAGCCCGCTCGGCCGTTTCTCGGAAATCGATTTCGAGCCGGTTTCAGAAGACGGCGGCAAGGCTGGCGCCGGACTGCTGCAGTTCGACCATATCGCCCAGACGGTCGCCTATGATGAAATGCTGACTTGGCTGCTCTTCTACACTTCAATTTTCGAGACCAGAAAGACGCCAATGGTTGATATCATCGATCCGAGCGGCGTTGTGCGCAGCCAGGTCGTTGAAAATGAAACCGGCAGGCTGCGCCTTACAATGAATGGCGCGGAGAACCGCCGCACGCTCGCCGGTCACTTCATCGCCGAAAAATTCGGTTCGGGCATCCAGCATCTGGCCTTTTCGACCGACGACATTTTCGTCACCGCCAGATCGCTTCGCAAGCAAGGCTTCAAGCCGCTCCACATCTCACCGAACTATTATGACGATGTCGAAGCCCGCTTCGGTTTGGATGCCGATCTCACCGAGCGCCTGAAGGCAGAAAACATCCTTTATGACCGCGATGAGCATGGAGAATATTTCCAGCTCTACAGCGGCACCTACGGCGAGGGGTTCTTCTTCGAAATCGTCGAACGACGCGGCTATCGGGGCTATGGCGCGCCGAACGCCATTTTCCGTATTGCTGCACTCAAGAGGCAGATGCGGCCCGAAGGTGTCCCGAAGGATGCCGTCTGATCGGCGCCGGTCAGTCGATGCGACCGCTCTTCAGGACGTGCGCCACCCCGCTTTCTATATGCCGGCGAATGACGGCTCGAGCGCCCTCGATGTCGCGCTTCAAGGCAAGTTCGAAAAGTAGCTTGTGGTCGTCAACGACGGCCTGACCGCGAAAGCTCTGGGCTAGCATGTGATAGCGTAAAAACCTGTCGAACACAGAAGATAGCGCCGCCATGAGTGTTGCGGAATTGCAAGCCGATACGATCGCCTGGTGAAATTCCCAATCATAGCGAACCCAGTCGATGGTGCGTGATGTATCGCCTGCTAGCAGTTTCTTCTCCGCTGCCGCCAGCTTGTGGTGGGCGGCGACGATGCGTCCCTCCCACTCGAGATTTCCGGCCGAAAATGAAAGCTCGATCGCATGGGTTTCCAACACGGTACGCAGATCGGCGAGCTCCTCGAGCTCCTTGCGGGAGGCCGGGCTGACTTCAAAGCCGCGCTGGCCTTCCGCTAGCACCAGGTTTTCCGTGGTCAGGCGGCTGAGTATTTCGCGCAGCGACGATACGCTAATCGAATAGCGCTCCTTGGCTTGCTCAAGTTTGATTTTCGCACCAGGCGCCAAGGCGCCGGAAATGATGTCCTGACGGATCTGCCGGAAAACGACGTCGCCTACGGTCTCGGAAGGTTCACCGGCAATTTTGAGCATGAGGTCCTCTGCTTTGCTCAGGCACTACGAGAGTGCCGACTATCACGATTGTGGTGGCACGGCGGATAACAGGCCTTTTCCAAGCGCATGCTCGACGCCTGCTTGTATATGACACTGCAGGACTTTCTTTGCGGTCTTGCTATCGCGTTGCAACGCGGCCTCCAGAAGTTGCCTATGTTCCTGTTCGGCAACGCTGCCGCGATAGGACAGCGCAACCATCTGATATCGCAGGTATTTGTCGAAAACGGCCGAGTGGGTCTCCATCAGCAGACGCGATCCGCAGGCGGAAATCAGGGCCTGGTGAAACTCCCAGTCGTAGCGCTTCCAGTCTTCCGCTCTGCTTGTGTCGCCCGACGCCATGACCTGTTCCATCCGCGCAAGCTTGTAATGAGCAGACACCAGTCTTGCCTCCCACTCCACATCGCCCTGTTCGAAGGACTGTTCGAGCGCGTGCTCTTCCAGAAGCAGGCGCAGAGCTGCGATCTCTTTGAGGTCCGCAACGGATACTCGTGCAACCTCAAAGCCTCGCTGACCTTCAGCCACAACGAGCCCTTCAGACGTCAGGCGGTTGAGAATTTCCCGGAGCGTACTGACGCTGGTCTCGTAAGCGCCTTTCAAATTCTCCAGCTTGAGCTTCTGGCCGGGCGCGAGGCGCCCGAATATGATGTCCGCCCTTATTTGCCGATAACCGCTCTCAGCGACAGTTTCCTCAACAATTTCCTGGCGCACGGTCTGTCTCCGAGATTTCTTCTTTCCTCCTATATATCCGGATAGCTAGGCCAAATTCAACAAGTAGCGCAGATTGGGCGCAGGATCATGAGTGGGAACGGGTCGCCACCGATTCCATCGCGTAGGAACCCCAAACCTGCGTCACAGCCTTGATAGAAATGCCGCCCTTGGCAGAGGCTAAGCAAGATCAGGCGGCCCCTCAGCGCCTCACCACGAGGCCGACCTTCGCTCGGAAGAGGCCTCCGGCGGTAACAGGAGATTCCGGGCCTAAGCGCTCAAGCCGACTTTGGCAATTTTGGACTTTCTGAAAGAATTCGCGCTTGGGCCACTGAAACGCCATAGGATGCCATCAGCCACAGACTGAGCGCAACGGCACGTGGGACCGGCTGCTCACCCGACGCCCACCGACGGCTAGCGAGTTCATCGACGCCAAAAAGCTCTGCGGCGACGCTTGCCGTCAATCCAGTGACAGCGAGCGCCGCCCTGAATTCGGACGGAGTCATTTGATGCGTTCCCGGCGCGCTTCGCGCGCGATTTATTTCGTTATGACGCACATTAGCTTTCATTTAATTACGTGATATCGCATGTGCGACATTTTGTATGTTCTTTACGACTTGCGGCTTTTAGCTGCGGTTCGCGTATCGTTGCGGCCGACAGTGTCGACTAAGCTGGTCCGTCACGCCAGGCCGAAAGGTGCCCAGCCAACCACTCGACGATTGCTTGTCTTCAACGAAGTTGACGTGCCACGACCCGTACCGAAATCAAGCGGCTGCACCGAGCCGTCGGCATAGCGATCATTGACGCGACCGACGACCAGGCCGAGGGAATGACGCCTGCGATCGCATCGTCACTCTCAAAGCCGGTGACATCCAGCAGGTCGCTACCTCCGACGAGATCTGTAAGCACCCTGACGAGCTTTTCGCCGGCGCTTTGTCTGTTCTCCCGTCGATGACGGGAGAAAAGGGGCATTTTGGCGCCTGGCGCCGCCGCGATATCGCGGTTCAGCGCGGCACGATACCCGGCTGATCGGCAGGGAATTTCTCAATGTCGGCGACACTGACATTGAGATGCTGTGCCACAAGCGCTGCCGGCGTGTGCGTCAGCCAGGACGACAGGCCTATCTCCTGATACTCAGCAACCTTAAAGACGGCCACGAATTGCAGATCCGTCTTGCCGGTGTTTTCGATGATGTGGCCCTGGCTTCTCTTTATGTATCCGATATCACCCGGCCGGAAGTCGGCCGTCTGGCTGCGCGGACCGGCGTCGAACACCGTCATTCGACCTTCCCCCTTGATCCAATACTGCCATTCGTCTGCATTCGGGTGCCAATGCATCTCCCGCACGGCTCCGGGCCTAATCGTCTCGATCGCCGCCGCAATGGTTTTGGACACCTTGAAGCTATTGCTGTCGGCAAGCTGGATCGTGCCGGATGCGTTCTGCTTCAGTGGAGCCGAGCCCGAAAGCCTGTAGGTAAAGGGATACGGCGGCAGTCCAGCAGAAGCGACGGCCTCTTGGTCAGCCGAAAGCGGACCGGGCTCCTTGCCCTGGAAAATCCAGAGATCCTGCAACGGAATGTTCCTGAACGTCTCCTGCGGCACGCCGAAGTTCTTGGCCAGAAGTTCCGGCGATGTGTGCGCCAGCCAGTCCGTCAGAAGCAGCGTGCCATATTCGGATTGGTCGCCTTCGTCAAAGACGATCACGAATTCGCAGCCATCCGGCCCAAGTCCTTGCAGCGAATGAGGGAATCCGGCTGGAAAATACCAGAGATCGCCTGCCTCCACATCCTGCACATAGGCTCGCCCCTGGGGATCAAGAACCGTGACGCGGCAGCGCCCGTTGGTCATGATCGCCCATTCGGCGGCACGGTGCCAGTGCATCTCGCGGATGCCGCCGGGACCGAGCCGCATGTTGACGCCGGAAACGGCCTCGGAGATCGCAAAATCCGACTTGGTGACCTGGCGCGCCCAGCCTCCATTCTGGATGCGCTTGGCGGCATTGTTGAACGATCCCCAAAACAGCTGCATGTCACCCACATCCGTTGCTGGCGGGTTTTGAAACGAGGGAAATTGCTCGTTGATCGCGGGGTTTTTCGGACCGGGATCCGAAAGGCCGGCACGATTGGCATTGATCGCGCCCTCGGCCGGCTGATCCGGATTGCCGAAGCTGGCGGCGTGGGCGCCACCCGCCGCGAGCGCCGTGCCTCCCATCGCTCCAAGGGCAAGCACTGTGCGTCTTGATAAGGGTTCCATGGCTGTCACTCCTGTTGGACTATTCCGCCGGCGCTGGAACACCGGGAACTGCAGGTCGCCTTCGAGTGAACAGTTCGCCGAGCTTTTCGAGGTAGAGGTAGACGACCGGTGTTGTGTAGAGTGTCATGACCTGGCTGATCAAAAGGCCGCCAACCATGGCGTAGCCGAGCGGTTGGCGAAGCTCCGAGCCGGTGCCGTGACCGACCATCAAAGGCATGCCGGCAAGCAGCGCCGCACAAGTCGTCATGATAATCGGACGGAAGCGCAGCAGGCAGGCCTGGCGGATCGCATCCTTTGGTGACAGGCCCTCTTCGCGCTGAGCCGCGATGGCGAAGTCGACGATCATGATGCCGTTCTTCTTCACGATCCCGATCAGGAGAATAACGCCAATCAGGGCGATTACGGTAAAGTCAAAGCCGAAGAGCCACAGCATCGCCAGCGCGCCGAGACCAGCGGAGGGAAGGGTCGACAGGATAGTCAGCGGATGGACGTAGCTCTCGTATAGCACGCCGAGGATGAGATAGATGACCGCGAGAGCAGCAAGTACCAGCAGCGGCTCGCTCGCCAGGGAGCTTTGATAGGCCTGGGCGTTACCCTGGAAACTGCCGATCAACGTCGCCGGCTTGCCCATCTCGACCTCGGCCTTGCCGATGGCTGCGACCGCCTGGCTCAACGCCACGCCCTTGGCTAGGTTGAAGGACAGCGTGACGGAGGGAAACTGGCTTTGATGATTGACCGCGAGAACCGCCGTCGGTTCGGTGGTCTGCCTGACCAGCTGGTTGAGCGGCACCTGTTGACCGGTCAGCGGCGACTTGATGTAGAGGCCATTGATCGCCAGCGGCGAATTCTGAGCCTGCGGAGCCAACTCAAGGACGACATGATAGCTGTTCAAGTCGGTGAAATACTGTGTGACCTGGCGCTGACCAAAGGCATCGTAGAGCGTGTTGTCGATCGTCTGGGGGGATATGCCGAAGCGGGATGCCTGATCGCGATCGATTGCCAGGGTGACGGTAGCGCCACCATTTTGCTGGTCCGTGGCGACGTCGGTCAGCTCAGGCAGGGTCTTGAACTTGGCCAGCAGCCTGTTTGACCAGTCGTCGAGCTCGTCAGCGTCGCCATCCTGCAGCGTGTATTGGAACTGCGTGGCCGAACTCCTGCCGCCGACATT
This sequence comes from Rhizobium sp. BK060, assembly GCF_014193145.1. Taxonomy (NCBI): domain Bacteria; kingdom Pseudomonadati; phylum Pseudomonadota; class Alphaproteobacteria; order Hyphomicrobiales; family Rhizobiaceae; genus Rhizobium; species Rhizobium sp. BK060. Next base: position 88,057 of record NZ_JACHYW010000022.1, on the reverse strand, counting down.
GATGTCCTGCGCCGGCTGTAGAAAAAGCTGTGCGCCCTGCATCTGTGCCAGCTTCGTGCGCAGCCGGTTGATGATCTCGCTCGCCGATGCGTCTCGCTCATCGCGCGGCTTGAGTGTGATGAACATGCGGCCTGTGTTAACTGTCAGCCCCGAGCCGCCGCCGACAGCCATGCCGATTGTCGCAACGGCTGGATCGCTTGCGACAATATTGCCAGCTTCCACCTGATGCCGTGCCATTTCGGCAAACGAGATATCCTGGGAAGATTCCAGGATGCCGGTGATCAGGCCCGTATCTTGCGTCGGGAAGAAGCCTTTCGGAATGTTGACGAAGAGGATGCCGGTTGCTGCGAGCGAGGCAAGGAATGCGACCATCGTCAGGCGATGGTGGCGCAGCGCGACGTCGAGTGTGCGCCGATAGACGTCAAGCATGAGGTCGAAGATGCGCTCGGATGCAGCATAGAGCTTTCCATGGCCGGACGCCTCGTCAGGTTTCAGGAAGCGGGCGGCCATCATCGGCGTAATGGTCAGCGAGACGAGTGCGGAAACGCCGATTGTCATCGTCACGGTAATGGCGAACTCGCGAAACAATCTTCCGACAATGCCACCCATCAGAAGCAGCGGTATGAAGACCGCGACCAGAGAGATGCTGATCGAGATGATGGTGAAGCCGATCTCGCGGGCGCCATCGATGGCAGCCTCGTTCGGCATCTTGCCCATCTCCATGTGGCGATGAATGTTCTCCACCATGACGATCGCATCATCGACGACGAAGCCGACAGCTATGCTCAATCCCATCAGCGAAAGGTTGTCGAGGCTGAATCCGGCGAGATACATCAAAGCCAGCGTCGCCAGGAGCGCCAACGGCACGGTAATGCTTGGGATGACGGTTGCAAAGAGATTGCGCAGGAAGACGAAGATGACCGTGACGACGAGCGCGATCGTGATCATGAGTGTCGTCTCGACGTCGAGCACCGACGCACGGATTGTCTCGGTCCGGTCGCTGAGGATCGAAAGATGAATGGCTGCGGGCGCGATCGCCTGGAGCTGAGGCAGCGTCGCCTTGATCTGATCGACGGTTTCGACGACATTGGCGCCCGGCAGCTTGAAGATCGGCAGCAAAATCGCGTGCTTGCCATTCGCCCAGGCGGCGAGCTGGGTGTTCTCCGGTCCATCAACCGCCTGGCCTATATCGCGGATGCGAACCGGCGCACCGTCCCGGTAGGCAACGATTGCATCGTTCCAGGGCGCTGCATCCAGCAATTGGTCGTTGTCGTAGATGGTGTACGTCCGTTCTGTTCCCTGAACGGAGCCCTTCGGTGCGTTGCTGGTGATGCCGGTGACAGCGGTCCTGACGTCTTCGAGCGACAGCCCCATGTTCGCGATCTTACGAGGATCGATCTGTAGGCGTACGGCGGGTTTCTGCTGGCCGAAGATCAGGACTTGGGAAACGCCATTGAGCTGGCTGACATGCTGGGCGAGAACGCTCTCGGCGTAGTCATCAACCTGGGTGAGCGGCAGCGTGTCCGATGTTAGTGCCAACACCATGACGGGCGGGTCCGCCGGGTTGACCTTTCGGTAGGTCGGCGGCGACGGCAGGCCTGTCGGCAGTTGCCCGCCGGCGGCGTTGATCGCTGTCTGAACGTCCTGTGCAGCGTTGTCCACATTGCGTGACAGATCGAACTGAAGCGTAATTGAGCTGCTGCCGAGCGTGCTCGTCGACGTCATCTGCGTAACGCCGGGAATCTGACCGAACTGTCGCTCGAGCGGCTGCGTGACGGATGAGGCCATTGTTTTCGGATCGGCGCCCGGGAACTGCGTCGACACCTGGATCGTAGGGAAGTCGACCTGAGGCAACGGCGCGACAGGCAGGAGAGGGTAGGCAACGACCCCGATGGCAAACAACGCGGCCATCAGCAAAGAGGTGGCGATCGGTCTTTGAATGAACCACGAGGAGATAGACACCACGCTACTCCTTCTGCGCCGTGTTTGATGAGCCTTGCTCGACAGACACATGTGTGCCCACATCGAGCCGGTACTGGCCGGCAGTCACCACCTGCTCGTTGCCGGCAAGCCCGTTTGTGATGACGGCCCGGCCTTTCTCGATCGGCCCGGGAACAACCTTGCGGACCGCGGTGGTGCCGTTGCCATCGACGACGTAGACGAAGAAGCCGTCCACGCCGCGCTGTAGCGCCGCCGACGGGATCGTGATCGCCTGATGAAGCGTCTTCTGCCTGAGCCGCAGCAGCACAAATTGTCCCGGCCACAGAGCGTCGTCTTGGTTCTCGAACGTGGACTTGATGCGGATGGTGCCGCTGTTTTGATCGATCACGTTGTCGATCAGGGAAAGGCTGCCGGTCGCCAGCGTTCTGGACTGGTCCATCGCGAGCGCATCGACTGCAACGGGACCCGACTTCATCGCATCCCGAACAGCGCCGAGATCGTCTTCGCGAAGCGTCGATACCACAGAAATCGGCTGCGTTTGCGTAATCGTCACGATCGGCGTGGTGTCTGTCGTGTGGACCTGGTTTCCCGCGTCGACGCGGCGGATACCGGTGCGCCCGTCAATCGGTGATCGGATCTGCGTATAGGAGAGCGAGACGTCGGCGGCCTCCTTGGCCGCCTGATCCTCGGCAAGCTGGGCCATGAAACTCGCCACCTGGCTCTGTTGTTGCTCGACGGTCTCTTGGGTGGCAATCTGCTGTTGGGAGAGCTTTTGGTCTTTTGCGAGCAGATACTGCGCATTGGCAAGATCGGCTTGATCTTGCTGAATCTTTGCAGCCGCCTGATCGGCCGCGGCCTGATACGGACGGGGGTCGATGACGGCGAGAAGATCGCCCTTCTTGACCGCCTGTCCTTCCGTAAAGAGGACGTTCTGAAGCTCGCCGTCGACGCGGGTCGTGATGTTGACCGTGTAATTCGCCTGCACAGTGCCGAGGCCATTGAGATAAACCGGCACCTCTTGCATCGACGGTGCGGCAACCTGGACCGGCACTGCCGGAGCGCCGGCCCCAGGTGCTGCTCCGGTCGGCCCGGTTCCCGCGAGCCAGAACGACGCTGCCGACACACCCGCGACCACGAGCACAACGATAGCGGCTGCTGCGGCAGATCGCCTGTGATTCGGAGGGGTGGCAATGGTTCGGATGGTTGTCATTCCGGGCTCCAGAAATGTAGATCGAACCATTGTGTTGAGATGCGGCATCAGCCGATTGATGATCGATCGCGGTGATAGGAAGCCGTGCGCCTGTCCGCGTCCGCGCGGACGCGGACAGGAAGGTATTGAGGCTGCATCCAGAGACCCTGAGGACGGCGTGCTGCCGCCTCGATGGCGTCTTCAAATCGGATCGAGATTGACTTGACGATGTCGTCCAATAGCCGGGCCAGGACGGTTGGCTTGTCTTTGAACCTGGACATCATGTCCTCCTGTCAATGAATGTGATGACAGAAGGCTACAACTGGATGGGCATCGGCACATCTATACGCAGGTCTAGTCGGATCTCGCAAAAGGTATGAGCGTGATGCCAGGCGCCGATGTCGCCACCAATGCGCCAATGACCTCGGCCGGCTGATGGACCGCTGCGGCGTGCGTCAAGGGCGATTGTTCCCGATTAGATCAGCCGAAGACAGCACGTGGCAGCGACCGCCTGGATCTGATTGACCACGTCGAGCGTCCCCATGGCAGAGCGCAGATAGGTATTGACAGGATGACTGCTCAAACCGCGGATGAGTGCGATTTCCTGGCTGCTCTTGCCGGCGGCAAACGATCTCGAGCATTGACCTGTTCGCTTGGCGATCGGCTGACAGGGGTAGACGGATGTCGATTCATGGAAGGATTGTGCGGCGGTCAATTGCCGGAAAAGGAGTTGTCGATCGACCGGCGGAGCGATTGAAGCCGCTCGTCGAAACGTGCCGCGTCAATCGTGTGGCCAGGCTCGTCGCGCCGCAGTTCGCACCGCAACGTGTATGATCGACGCGAGACGTGATTGACCAGGCTGACACTCAGGGACAGCAAGCCATCTCGCTCCGACAGCTGGGTGTTCGTGAATGAGAACATCATCTTGTCTCCTTGTGCATATTGCTTTCGGGGTGTCTGGGCAAGCGACACGGGATCGCTTGCCCAGACGGTGTCGTCAGGGCATGTCCCGGTGAAGTACCGATTTGAGATGCGCCCATTGGCTTTCGCCAGGCGGGCCGTTTTTTATAGGCGATAATCCGACGCGCCAAAGCCTCGTCAATCGAAGCGGCGGCGCGTCAATCCGACCTAGTGCGCGAGCGCCTGCTCGAGGCAAACGATCAGCTTTTCGATATCGACCGGCTTGCCAAGAAAGGCGAATGCGCCACCGTTCATTGCCCTGCTGCGCGTCCGCTCGTCCTTGTACGACGTGACAAAGATCATCGGGGGACGCTGCGAATGCTTGTTCAACTCTGCCTGCAGTTCGATTCCGCTGAGGCCGGGCATCTTCACGTCGACGAGCATGCAATCGATCGCTGATCGCGGTTCGAAGACGAGGAATTCTTCCGCCGAGGCGAACAAACGGCACTCGTAACCGCAGGACTTGACGAGATCATCCATAGCTTCACGGATGGCCTGGTCGTCGTCGACGACGGCTATGGTAGGGACTGAGGGCAATGAACCGACCTTTTCTGACTGCTTTCACAGTCTTGTTATGCGCTCACGCCCCATTCAAAGATACCATACTAAGATACAGGTGGTCGTACCCCTTCGCCCAGCATTTCTGTCTTCCTCACGAGCTCGGCGACCGAGCGAACTTCCATTTTCCGCATGACGTTGCCGCGGTGTAGCTTCACCGTGACCTCGCTGATGCCGAGCTCATAGGCGATCTGCTTGTTCATCAGCCCCTTGACCACCGCTTCCATGACCTCGCGCTCGCGCGGGGTAAGGCTTCCCGCCAGCGAAGCGACCGCTTCGCTTTGCGCATTTTGCCGGCGGCGCACAGCGTCACGTTCCATCGCCGCTGCAACGGCGTCGAGGATATCCTGGTCCTTGAAGGGCTTGGTCAGAAAATCGACGGCGCCGGCCTTCATGGCGCGCACGCTCATCGGAATGTCACCAAACCCCGTCATGAAGACGATCGGCATCTTGCTGCCGATGCGCTCCAGCTGCGTCTGGAAGTCCAAACCGCTGACACCTGGCAAGCGGACATCGAGGAGGATGCAGCCCGGACGGTTGAAGTTCGCGGTTTCCAGAAAGGCCGTCGCGCTCTCGAATGCCTCAGCATCGAATTTCATCGATCGGAACAAGTCCGTCAGCGCTTCTCGCATCGAGAGATCGTCATCGACGATAAAGACCACAGGTTCAGGCGGCTCCTTTTGCAGCCTACGTGTATCAGGCATGTTCCACCTCCGGCTTAATCAGCAGGCTCATCTCGAAGATCGCGCCACCGTCGTGATGATTGGTCCCGTCCAGCTTTCCACCACGGGCCTCCAATGTAGTGCGGCAAATAGACAGGCCCATACCCATGCCGGCCGCCTTGGTCGTGAAGAAGGGGGCAAACAGCTTGTCCTTCACATCGTCGGTGATCCCGGGTCCGGTGTCACGCACAGCAATACTAACATGCTCAATATCCGGCCGCGCTGTCGCTATTCTGATGATCCTCTGCGGGCTGCTGGCCTCATCCATTGCCTGAATGGCGTTGGTAAGCAGATTGATCAGTACCTGTTGCAGCTCGATCTTTACGGCTGAGACGGGCGGAATGTGAGCCTTCCGTTCGATATGCACGGTCGTTCCACTCCGCTGTAGCTCGTGCTCCATAAGAGCCATGGTCTCGTCGATCAACCTGTCCAGGCTGATACTCTCGAGCTTGTTGTTCGACGGAGAAAGAAGGCCGCGGGTGTTTTGGATAATGTCGCTGGCGCGCTGGCTGTCGCGGATCATTCGTTCGGCCGAGCGGCGCACAGCCGCGAGATCTGGCGGATCGCGATCAAGCCACCTCAAGAGCGTCTGAGAGTTTACCACGATCGCACCGAGCGGCTGGTTGAGTTCATGTGCCAGCGATGCCGACATTGCGCCGACCGTTGCGGCCTTCGACGCCATCGTCAACTCAGCCTGTGCTGCGGCCAGGGCCTTAAGGGCCATTTCGCGCTGCGTGATATCGACCATGCTGACAACCACACGGTTGAATGCGGCCGGATCCTCGGGAAATGCGATACTGAGCAGCACGAGTTTGTCTTCGCCATTGTCCGCGCGTACCTCGGCCTTGTCTTCAAAGACCCTCTCGCCGTCCATGATTGCCTGCACTACGTCGAGAAACCGTTCCTGCCCGGTGATAAAGGATCGACGCAGGCTGCCGACTGCAGAAGATTCTGGCCCCAGCATCTCGCGTGCCGCCTCATTGGCCGCGACAACCTTGATAAGGCCGATGCAATGATCGACGAAGGTCGGGTTGGTGCGCGCATGGGTCTTGATGTCGGTAACGCCCTGCGCCCTGACATCCATCAGATAACTCCGCAATTTCGAATAGTCTCGCTCCCAGAGCGCGACGCGCGTGCGATCGAAAATCGAACGGTATCTTGCCTCGCTCTCTTTCAAGGCAGAATTGATTGAAAGCAGCGTCAGGCGCGCGGTCTCCGTTTTCACCAACAGCATCGTCGTTACGAACAGCGCCGCAAGAGCGACGATCAGGCGGGTGGTAGACTGAAGGTCAGCATCGTCTCCATGCGTCAGGGCGTAGGAAAGGAGCGTGAGAGCGGCACATGCAGCCGCAATCACAAACAGGCCGACGCGCGTGGTCGCCTGGGCGGCAAGCAGCATGATGACGACATAGAGCACCGCGATGGCGCCCTCGATGTCAGTGTACGTATCGACGTAAAAGACGGCCGCGGCGAGCGCGACGGCAATCAAGCCGAAGGCCACGTTGTGGCCTCCTTCAGCATCGCGGGCGCGAAGTAAAGTTGACACTATAGACATTGTTCCCCCAGTCTATTTGGCCGCGAGCATATCCTGTTGCAGACGCAATCGAACCTATACATAGGTGTGGCCCGATGCGACCATATCGTTGGCCGCCCGCCGATCAAGCGGCCTTCTCCTGTGCTGCCGGGGCGGCTTGAGGCGCATTGTGTTCAAAATCGGGGTGCAATGGGCCGAACGGCATAGCCCCCGTGAACACCACCAGTAACAGGCCGGCAATCGCGAACCAGAATGACAGCACAAAGCCATCGCCATAGGCAAGCACATAGGCCTGCGCCCGGACCTGTGACGCGACTGCCGACAAGGCTTCCAGGCTTCCCCGCGGAGAGGTCCCAAACAGCGTCTCCAGTTTGTTGATCATGCCATGGAGATCGCGCGACGAAGCCGCAATCGGGCCGCCCAGTATGTTGGAGTGAAACTGCTCGCGCTGCCGCAGCCATGTATTCAATAGGCTGACAGCCAGCTCCGCACTGCCGAGCCGGATGACCTGGATATAGGCGGACGACGCCGTCGCGCGCTTCGGATCGCTGTTGGCCAGCAGATAGACGACGGTCGAAAAGAAGGTAAATGATTGGCCAGCTGTGAACAAGAGAACGACCGGCAGGAAACTCCACGGCGACCATTCAATCGTCAACCTCGAACCGATCAAGGATCCAATGGCCATCGCCACGAGACCGATGAGGATGCACAATCTCGAATCCACCCGACGCTGCAGGTAGACGGCCAGGGTAATGAACACGAAGACCGGAATGACAGCACCAACAACGTAGAGTTGCGAAATCGCGATCGGCCGTAACCCTGCGACGTTTTGCAGGAACGACGGTATGACAATCGATCCGCCCGAGCTCGAGAATGTGAAGGCAACGATAATGCCGTAGCCAATTCCGATATTGCGCGACAGGATGACGCTCGCATGAGCCCAGGGACGTTTTACCACGCTCTCGTTGATAAAAAATCCAATGGCTAGAATACCGCCGCCCACAACAAGCGACGTGACGATGCCTGACTGGAACCAGTCGAGCCGGTTTCCCTGGTCAAGCGCGACATAGAGCATTGTCATTGACGAACCGAGCAGGAGCATGCCGCCCCAATCGGCAGTTTCAAGCAGGCTGACGTTGAGCTCTTCCTTGGGAGCAGCTACGATGAGCAATAGCGCGATGAGTGGCGCGACGATCACGTCCTGCCAATACAGCCATTGCCAGCCGAGATAATCCCCATAGACACCGACGAGGACAAAACCGAGACTTTGCGAGAGCGGAACGCGAAGCGCGTAGATCGCAATTCCGATCAGCCAGTATTTCATGTCGAGGTTCCGGAAGATCACCATGATCGTTGCCGGAATGAACACGCCGAGCAAAAGCGCTCTTACGGCATGAAGGGCAAACAGTGCCGAGCCGTCATGGAGGAGTGGGATCGCCAACGAGATGCAAGCGTAGATAAGGCTCGAAGGGATCATCACGCGGCGGATGCCGAACACCGTGGCGAGCCATGCCACGGCCGACGAGACGAGAATTTGCGGTGCGTTGGCGATGGTGCTCAGCCAGGAGGCCTCGTCGATTCCCAACGCGTAGGCGCCCCGGAGATCCGGAAGGCCTACGCTCAATACTCTGGTGTCGAAGCCTACCACGAAGGAGGCGAGCAATAGCGCAGCGACGATAAGGTGAGGGCGGCTCGCCGTCGTGCCGCTGGTCACCGGGCCAAAGGCGCTCGGTGCGACACTCATGGGGTCGTGTCCGCCAATGTATCGACGTTAACGATGGCCGACATACCAGGCCGGAGCTGATCGATCAGCGGTTGGCCGGGATCGAGATCGATCCTGACCGGAATGCGCTGCACGACCTTGGTGTAGTTGCCGGTCGCGTTGTCAGGCGGCAGCAGCGCGAATATGGAGCCGCTTGCAGGCGACAACCGGGAGACTTTGCCGTGGAGCGTCTGACCCGGAAATGTATCAATGGTGATCTCGGCCGTGCGGCCCGGGGTCATCCGCGCAAGCTGGGTCTCTTTGAAGTTTGCTGTCACATAGACGCTAGGAAGTGGGACCTCCGAATTGACGCTGGTTCCGGCCGCAACAAAATCGCCTTCGTGGACGAGTTTGCGACCAAGGACGCCATCAAAGGGCGCATAGATCCTGGTGTAGCCCTGACGGATCAGCGCCGTGTCGAGGTTTGCCTGTGCGGCGCCGATCTGCGCGCGCAACAACGGCTCTTGCCCGTCGAGCACCTTCAACTGCGCTTTCTGCTGATCGATCGCGGCAGCGGTCGATTTGACGGCGGCTTGCGCCTGGAGATAGGACGACTGCGCCTGCTGAAGCTGCTGTTGCGACGTGGCATCGCCCAGGCTGGTCTGCCGATGAAACTCAAGCTCGGTCTGCGTCTGCTGGGCAAGCGCCGATGCGTTCTGCGCTTCGGCGGCCTCAATGACAGCCTTCTGCAATTCGATCTGGTTCGCAAGGTTTGCGAGCGAGGCGTTGGCAGATGCCAGGTTTGCCGTCGCCACCTCGACGGCGGCATCGTACTCGCGAGGATCGATCTGCGCGAGCAATTGGCCTTTCGTTACCCGCTGATAGTCGCCAATCGGCGTGCTCCGTATCGTGCCGCTAACCTGCGCGCTGAGGGTGGAGACATCGGCATTGATGACGGCGTCATCGGTCGCTTGCCGGGCAGCACCCGCGACCCATCGGTTCCAATCTGCCATGACCAGAGCGACGCTGCCGCCAACCAGGACGACTGCAAGAACCGGAATAGCGAGGCGCCGGATTGTCGCCACGGTTGTCGAAGGCTGCGCGATCGGCTTGGGCGCCTCTGCGGCCGGTGCTCGACTGGTCGCAGGCGACGGGCTGAGATTTGTGATACGAAGCTGGTCGGCCATGACGACCCTCACTTGTCGTTCCGGTTGGCGGAAATCTTTGCGCGGACAGTCGCGGGTGCCGGAACAAATGAAACGTGCCCGCTGCTGTGGAACTGCGCCCAATAGCCCAGGGCCATGAAGACCGAGCCGCCGATCAGATTGCCAAACGTAACCCAGACCAGATTGTGGATCGCACCGGCAAGTGTGATATTTGCGGGATGATCGCCGATCAGCGCCATGGAGAAGGTGAACATGTTGGCGACGGAGTGCTCATATCCGGCCGCGACAAAGATCGTGATCGGCCAGAATATCAGCATGATCTTGGCTGCGGCGTTATCGGTGCGCCCGGCCATCCAGATTGCCAGGCAGACCAGCCAGTTGCACAGGATTCCGCGGGCAAAAAGCTCTTCGGAGCTTGCCGACATCTTTGCCGAAACGGCTGAAAAGAACGCCTGGCTTCCATCGCCCAGCAGTACGCCGCCGCCTGCCATGTGAAAGAGGGCGGCGAGGATCACCGCACCGATCAGGTTGCCAATCCACGCACTGCACCAGACGAGCAGCACGTCCGAAAGGCGCGCGCGCCCCGTCAGCACCGCGAGCGGCATATACATGGCCGTTCCGGTGAAGAGTTCGGAGCCTGCAAACACGACGATCGTCAGGGCCGAGGAGAAGACCACGCCCGTAACGAGATGGGCCCAGGCAGGATCGGCATGCGCACCGGCGGTGTACATGAGGATGTCGCCGAAGCCGATATAGGCACCGGCCATCGCCGCTCCAATCAGGAACGCGAAGAACTGGGTACGGACAATGAGCGCCTTGTGTTCGCCTGACTCGGCGAAATTTGTGATGGAATCCTGGTACATGACGAGATCCTCGCATCCTGCCCGGACCGGGCCGAGCGCTTCGCTGGTTGATGCAGGAACGCTAGTCGCACGCGGCGCAGCGTTGAATCATACGTAAGTGTAGGTGGGGAGAGGAAGGAATAGCCTAGGCCAGCGTCACAGCAGCGAAAGGCAGAGCGAAGGCGGCGTGTCGCCGCGAAATCAGGCTCGAATCTTTTGAAGCGAGGTCGGCAACAGTCCCCCGGCATCTGCGACGCCGGTGGATCTGGCAAGGTCGATGACGGGTCAGCTGTTGCTAGCGGCGACCATCACGGGCACACCCTTGTAGGACGGTGTTCCCGAGAGCCGGTCATAATGGCGCAGAGACATGACCGCATTCATCTCCGGGTAGTAACCGGCAGCCGACCCCTTCGGGATGTTGTATTCCACCGCCGTGAAGCCACGCACGAGGTGCGCTCCTTCGCCAGCCCCGACGAGGCCGCGAATGTCGATCCGGTCACCGTCCTTAAGACCAAGACGGGCGAGATCATCCCGGTTCATGAAGATCACATCGCGGCGACCAAAGACACCGCGATAGCGATCGTTCAGGCCATAGACCGTGGTGTTGTACTGGTCGTGGCTGCGGATCGTCGTCAGGACCAGAGCGTCCGGGTTCTTGATCAGCGGATCTTCGTCGAGACCCGGGGCGACAAGGAAGTTTGCCTTGCCGCTTTTCGTGTTCCATCGACGGAAGGAGGCGGCGACATCAAGGCGGAAACCTCCGCGCGCACGCACACGCTTATTGAAGTCGTGGAAGTCGGGGAAGACCACCTCGATCTTCTCACGGATCCGGTCATAGTCTGCAATCAGCCCGTTCCAGTCGATGCCGTACCGATCGCCGAGCGTTGCCTTGGCGATGTTGGCGACGATGGCGGGCTCGGATTTCAAAGCCTCGCTCGGGGGCTTCAGGAAGCCTCGAGAGGCGTGCACCATCGACATGGAATCTTCGACGGTCACCGCCTGCGGGCCGGAGGCCTGCGTGTCGAGGTCGGTCCTGCCGAGGCAGGGCAGGACGAGCGACGTCTTTGCCGTCAGGAGATGCGAGCGGTTCAACTTGGTGGCAATATGGACTGCGAGATCGAGCTTGCGCATTCCCCGCCAGGTGGCTTCCGGATCGGACATGGCGACGGCGAGATTGCCGCCGAGGCAAATCAGCGCCTTCGATTCACCGGCGATGATCGCTTCCACCGCTTCGATCGCATTGTGGCCCTTCTCCGCGGATGGACGAAAACCGAATGCTCGCTCCATCCCGTCAAGCAACGCCTTGTTTGGAATTTCGGTGATCCCGACAGTGCGGTCGCCCTGGACGTTGGAATGGCCGCGGATCGGTGCAATCCCGGCTCCTTGCCGGCCAATATTGCCACGCAGCAGCAGCAGATTGGCAATCTGCTGCACGTTGCCCGTGCCGTTGGCATGCTGGGTGATGCCCATGCCATAGCAGACGATCACATTCTTGGCTTTCACGTAGACGTCGGCCGCACTCTCGATCGCATTCTTCGTAAGGCCGCTGACAGCGACGATCTGGCCCCAGCTGGTGGCATCGACATCGGCGCGCATGACGTCGAAGCCGACTGTGTGCTCCTTGATGAAACCACGGTCGAGCACACCGGCGCCGCCACGAGCGATGTCGGCGGCATCGCGCTCGAACACCGCCTTCATCATGCCCTTCAGCGCCGCAAGGTCACCTCCGGTGCGCAGTTGGTGATAGGCGGAGGCAATCGGCGTGGAGGACAGCGTCACCATCTCGACCGGATCCTGTGGCGCGGCGAAGCGCTCCAATGCGCGTTCTTTCAGCGGATTGAAGACGACGATCGGCACGCCGCGACGCGACGCATTGTGCAGCGTCGTCATCATGCGCGGATGGTTGGTACCGGGATTATGACCGAAGCTGAAGATCGCATCGGCGTCGTCGAAATCCTCCAACGTCACGGTGCCCTTGCCGACGCCGATCGACATCGGAAGCCCGACGCTGGTTGCCTCGTGGCACATGTTGGAACAGTCGGGAAAGTTGTTGGTGCCAAAGGCGCGGACGAAGAGCTGGTAGAGGAAAGCCGCTTCATTTGAGGTGCGACCGGATGTGTAGAACTCGGCCTTGTTGGGGTCGTCGAGTTTGTTCAGTTCAGCCGCAATCAGCTTGAAGGCTTCATCCCACTCGATCGGCTCGTAGCGATCGGTTTGGCTGTTATAGTGCAGCGGCGTTGTTAGCCGCCCGGCATCTTCTAGTTCATGGTCCGTCCACTTCCAAAGCTCCGAGACGGTATTGTTTTCGAAGAGCGCCGGCCCTGAGCGCTTGGCCGTGGATTCCCAGGTGATCGCCTTGGCGCCGTTCTCACAGAACTCGAATGACGAAGTGTGCTTAGGATCCGGCCAGGCGCAGCCGGGGCAATCGAACCCTTCCGGCTGATTGGCCTTCAGCAGCGTCATGGTGCCTTGCGCCACGACTTGCTGATGCGCAAGCGTCTTGGCAACCGCCTTGAGCGCGCCCCAGCCGCCGGCCGGCTGATCATATTGCTCGATGCCTTCTGGACGCTGATCCTTCATGTCGAAGCTCCTTCGATCCTGCGCGGCGACCAGGACGCCGCCGATGAGTGCACATCAGCCGAGAACCTAGCAATGCGTGCGAACGTTGCACACTATACAGAGGCATAGGGCGCCGATCGTTGGCCCGGTATCCGCACACGACAATAGCGCAGGCCCCAGCTATCTGGTGCGCGATATCGCTGCGCGCGGCTGCCGTGGCCGGATACGAGCCATGACTGTTCTTCTATCACTTGAATCCGATGCGGCTCTCACAAAAAGAAGGCCGTCTCCGGGCGGATGGAGACGGCCTTAAGCGGACCTTGGGAGGATCCGCGGCCTCGGCGGAGGGGAGGGACACCGAAGCCGGTAGCAGGGAGGATGCTACCCGCCTCATCGAGGGGTTGAGGCGATGGGTGAAAGGTAGCCCCGTCCGGAAGGCCGCGTAACTAAACTTAGGTATTGGCCGGACTAGACCAGCAGCCAATTCCAGTCCACGGTTCATGTCGGCGGCGCGCCCAGCGCGTAGAGTATGCCGCGAAGCTCCGCCAGGCCGCGCAGACGCCCGATCGCGGGATAGCCTGGCGTCACGTTCTTGTTGAGATCATCGAGCATGCGATGGCCGTGGTCCGAGCGGAACACGATGGTCTCGTTTGCCTGACGCCGGCGGTCTTCGGCGACAAGCTCCTTGAGAACCGCAACCATATCGACGTCGCCCTCAAGGTGCGCGCTTTCATGGAAAGTGCGGCCGTCGCCCTCGCGCTTGGTTGCACGCAGATGCGCGAAATGGATACGCGACGCGAAACGGCGAGCGATTGCCGGCAAGTCATTGTCGGCGCGCACGCCAAGGCTGCCAGTGCAGTAGCACATGCCGTTTGCCTCAGAGGGGACCGCCTCGAAGAGTGCGGCATAGTCGTCCGCAGTCGACGCGATGCGCGGCAGACCGAAGAGTGAGCGCGGCGGATCGTCCGGATGCAGCGTCAGCTTGACACCGCGAGCTTGCGCAGCCGGGGTCACTGCCTGGAGAAATTCGATCAGATGCTGGCGCAGCTTGGCGGCATCGATGCCGGCGTAGGCGGCAAGCTTTTCACGAAACTGCGGGATCGTCAGCGGCTCGGTTGTCGAGCCAGGCAGGGCGGACGTTATGATCCGGGTGATCTCCGCGACGTCCTCTTCGCTCATCGCATCGAACACGTCGCGGGCACGCGCCATGTCCTCAGGGGTGTATTGCTGCTCGGCGCCGGCACGCTGGAGCACGAAAAGATCGAAGGCGGCGAACGTCTCATGATCGAAACGCATGGCGGTGGCACCGGTATCGATCACATGGTCAAGGTCCGTGCGCGTCCAATCGACGACGGGCATGAAGTTGTAGCAGACGATCGGAATCCCGCAGGCGGCCACAGCTTCAAGGCTGGCGATCCAGGCCTCGATTTCGGCCTTGGCGCGTCCGCCATTGCGCTTGACGGCATCGGGGATCGGGATGCTCTCGACCACCGACCAGGCCAGGCGCGAGCGCCCGAGCGGTGTCGTTTCGATCATGGCCTGTCGCTCGCGCACCTCGCCTTCAGTCCAGGCGCGGCCGATGGGAACCTGGTGCAGTGACGAAACGATATTGGTGGCTCCGGTCTGGCGCACCTCATCAAGCGTGACAGGTGCCTCCGGCCCGAACCATCTCCAACCTTGGCGCATGTGTACCTCCTTGGGGTCTTCTTTGTCGTTGTCGGCTGATCGGCTCAGCGGAAATAATCTGGATATTGGCTGCGAAGCTCGGCGACATCGGGAACGACGGCACTGAGGTGCTGCATCATCGCCGCGCGCGCTGTCTTAACGTCATGGGCCGCAATCGCGTCGCGAATGAGCCCGTGTTCGTGCAAGACGTTGTCCATGCGACCAAGAACCGGCAGCGTCAGACGCCGCGCCCTGTCGATTTGCACCTTGACGGTCTTTAGAATTGTCCAGATTCCGGGATAGCCGGCAATGCTGGCGATGGCCTCGTGGAAGGCCTCGTCCTCTTCGTGAAATGCCGAGGTATCACCAAGGGCGGCAAGCGATCTCTGTCGCGAAATAATGGAATCCAGGCGGGCGATATCGGCTGCCGTTGCAATCTCGGCCGCGCGCTCCACCGTTGTGCCCTCAAGCGACTTGCGAACGACCACGGCCTCGGGGATCGCCGAGACCGGCACGCGCGACACGACGGTACCGGATTGCGGGTAGATATCAACAAGCCCGCCCTCGGACAGCCGCAGCAACGCTTCGCGCACCGGCGTGCGGCTGACGTTGAACTCTTCCGCAATCCGCTTTTCCTGCAACTGCATTCCGGGCGGCATCCGCAGAGCGAGAATGTCCGCGTAGAGCCGATCGAAGATGGCGTCGGCAGTTGTCACGCGGCGGATCTTCACCGGCCTGTCGGCGTCGGAAGCCATGGCTGGCGGGACGGAAACAACTGCTGCCTGCATAACGTACCCTGACGTTGACTTGATCGTGCATACTAGTATATCAATTTATTGCGACTGCCAAGGCACGCCGAGGAGGAACGGTGTTTTTGGCAATCATTTCAGGAGGTTTCATACATTTAAAGACAAGGTTCCGGTCCTGCAGCGACTGGCCCGAGGACGCCTAGCACCCTATTTGCAGCGTCCTGCAACGAGAGGAGGAGAAACACTATGAAAGTCACCCGCAGAACATTTGTCGGCACCGCGGCAGGCGCCGCCGTCGCAACCATGTTGCCGCTGAAAGTCTTTGCCCAGGCCAAGAAGCCGGCAAGCCCCGTCACCATCACGATCGCGGACGTCGCCGGCAACTTGGCGCTGACGCAGGGCATGTTCGAGGCCTATGCCTCGGAAAAGGCCGACTGGGTCTCCAGCTTTGCCTTCACGAAGGCGCCGGCACCGGAACTGCCCGGCAAGATCAAGGCGCAGCAGGCGGCCGGCAAGGTCGACATCGATCTCGTTTTGACCGGCACGGACGCGCTTTCGGCCGGTCTTGATCAGGGCCTTTGGATCGATCTTACGGCACATAAGTCTAAGCTTCCCGACCTCGAGCAGATCCTGCAGCCGCAAGCCTTCAAGATGCAGGCTCTTGCGAAGGATCAGGGCGTCGTCATCACCTATTACCCGTCCGGTCCGCTCATCGAATACATGCCCGACAAGGTGCCTACGCCACCGAAGTCCGCGCAGGAACTGCTCGACTGGGCGAAGGCAAACAAGAACCGCTTCATTTATGCCCGACCGGCCAATTCCGGCCCTGGCCGCACCTTCCTGATGGGCCTGCCCTACCTCCTTGGTGACACTGACCCACGCGATCCCGCTAAGGGCTGGGCAAAGACGTGGGACTATCTCGCGGCGCTCGGCGAACACATCGAGTACTATCCGACCGGTACCGGCCAGGTCATGAAGGAGCTTGGCGAAGGGACGCGCGACATCGTCGTCTCGACGACCGGTTGGGACATCAATCCACGTGCGCTCGGCATCGTGCCGGCTGAGGCGAAGGTGCAGAAGCTCGATGGCTTCCATTGGGTCACCGATGCCCATTACGCCGTGATCCCGAAGGGCGTGTCGGACGAGAAGATCGGCGTGCTGATCGACGTCCTCAACTACATCCTGCAGCCAAAGCAGCAGGCGATCGCCTACGATGCTGGCTATTTCTACCCAGGTCCTGCCGTCAAGGACGTCACCCTCGAAATGGCGCCGCAGGAAAGCCAGGACACGATCAAGGAATTCGGCCGGCCGGAATATGCCGAATGGATCGCCAACAATCCCCTGGAGGTTCCGCTGGAACCGAAGCAGCTGGTTGAAGCCTTCCGCATCTGGGACGAGAAGATCGGCGCCAAGAAGGGCTGATCGAAAGAAATCAGCCGGCCGGGGATTGCGTCTTGGGCCGGCAACCTCATTCTGCAGATGGAGATTGGTTTGACCTCGGTTTCAAATGCCGCCGTACCGACGCGCAAGAACGCACGCCTGGAACTCGATGGGATGCGTCGTGCTTTTGGAACGTTCAACGCCTTGAACGGCATAGATCTTGCAATCGAGCCGGGAGAGTTCGTGGCCCTGCTTGGTCCGTCCGGCTGCGGCAAGTCGACCGCGCTGAACTGCATTGCCGGCCTGCTGGCACTGACCGGCGGCGAAATTCGCCTTGGCGGCACACGCATTGACCAGCTCGAACCCGAGCGTCGTGGCTTTGGCATGGTCTTCCAGAGCTACGCGCTGTTTCCCCATATGAGCGTTCGCAAGAACGTCGGATTCGGTCTTGCCATGCAGGGCATAAAGGGCCCGCAAGCCGACCAGCGTATCCGCGATGCCCTGGCGCTGGTGCGTCTCGAAAGCCAGGCCGACAAGTTGCCGGGCCAGCTCTCCGGCGGCCAACAGCAGCGCGTCGCGATCGCCCGCGCCATCGTCATTCGCCCCCCGATCGTTTTGATGGACGAGCCGCTCTCCAATCTCGATGCGAAACTAAGGCTAGAGATGCGCGCCGAAATTCGCGGCATCCACGACCAGATCGGCTCCACGACCATTTATGTTACGCATGACCAGGACGAGGCGCTGTCGCTTGCCGATCGTATCGTCGTCATGAGCCAAGGCAATATCGAACAGATCGGCTCACCGCAGGATCTCTACCAGCGCCCCGTGAACGTCGAGGTCGCGGATTTCATGGGCTTCCGGACACGCGTTGCGGGCCGCATTACACGCGTATCAAACGATGAGGCCGAGATTGAGGTCGCCGGCGCGCGGCTCGTCGGCACCATGGGGTCGCCGCTCAGCATTGGCGACGCAGCCATTCTGTCTGTCCGGCCGGAAGATCTCGTCGCATCAAGTGGCGAGGGAATCGCCGCAACCGTCAGCAGCATGGAATATCGCGGTCGTGCTTTCTTTGGCATGGCGCGGGCAACGGACGGCTCGGAACTCTATTTCCGGGCAGATGCGCCGTTGGCGCGCGGAGCGTCAACAAGGCTGCAACCGGTTGCCGGCCGGGCGCTGGTCTTTGCGGGAGCGGCGCGATGAGCGGACCGTCGTTGCAAACACGGCTTGCCGCCCGCGGGCTCGATGGCACGACGCTCCTGTTGTTGCCGGGGCTGTTCTTCATGATCGCGCTGTTTGTCTATCCGTTTCTTTATGGCGTGGCCGATTCTCTCGTGCCGAAAGAGGGCGCGTGGTACGCCAACTATGCAAAGTTCTTTAGTGACCCATTCCAGTACCAGACCATCGCTGCAACCATGTGGCTGGCGCTGCCGGTGACCGTCATCAACCTCGCCTTCGCCGTGCCGGTCGCGCTGCGTGTGCGCCTGATGCGCAGACAGCGGCTGTTAACCACCATTCTTGTCCTGCCGATCACCCTTGGTACTGTCTTCGTCGCGGACGGCCTGTTGACGTTTCTCGGGCCGCGCGGCTGGTTCAATCACACGCTATTGACGCTCGGCATTCTCGACGCACCGGTGAAGCTGACCAACAATTACTGGGGCGTGTTTGCCTCGCTGTTGATCACCGGCTTTCCCTTCGCGTTCCTTTTGACGCTGTCCTACGTGACCGGCATCGACCCGGCCATCGAGCAGGCGGCGGCGACGCTGGGCGCGGGACCGCGCCAACGGTTCTTCCGCGTCTTTCTGCCGCTTCTCGTCCCTGGGCTTGCAGTCACCTTCTGCCTGGCCTTTGTGCAGGCCTTCGCAGTGTTCCCCTCCGCCGTTCTTCTTGGGGCGCCTGCCGGCCCGACGCGCGTCATTTCGATTGCCGCCTATCAGGCAGCCTTCGAGCAATATGATCATTCCCTCGGTTCGGCGATCGCCCTCATCATGGGCGGCGTGGAGCTGGTCGTCGTGCTCGCCGTTTTGGCCACACGCTCACTCTTCTACCGCGGCCCGACCGGCGGCACGAAAGGCTAGTCATGATCCGAGATCAGGGCCTCACCTCGAAGATCTGGCGCTTTGCCATTTGGGCGCTGGCCATCCTCTTTGTCCTCAATCTGCTGGCTGTCATCGCGGCCGTCATCGTCAACTCCTTGGCGACGCGCTGGCTTGGCACATGGCTGCCGGTCGGCTGGACGACACGCTGGTATTTCAGTGCCTGGAAGGAATTCCAGCTCTCCAGCGTGGTTCTTGTCACATTCGAGATAGTCTTCACCGTCGTCATCATGTCCGGAATCTTGGGCATCACGGCCGCGTATGCACTGGCGCGGCGCGACTTTCCCGGAAAGCGTCTGGTCGTGCTTTTGTTCTTGCTGCCTCTGCTTATCCCGCCGCTGACTTACGGCATTCCGCTCGCAACCGTCCTTTATCAGCTTGGGCTCGGCGGCACGTTTTGGGGCGTCGTGCTGATCAACGTTGTCCCGTCTCTGCCCTTCGTCGTGCTGGTGATGATCCCCTTCATCGAACAGATCGACCCGCGTATCGAAGCGGCCGCAAGGGTATTTGGTGCAGGAACGACGAGCCTCTTCCTGCGCATCCTGCTACCGTTGCTTCTGCCGGGGATGCTGGCTGCACTGCTGCTTGTGTTGGTGCGCACCATCGCAATGTTCGAGCTGACCTTCCTGATTGCCGGGCCGACGACGCAAACGCTGGTGGTGTCGCTCTACTACGCCGTCTTTGCGTCGGGCGTTCGCGCGGGTCAGTCGATTGATGCGATGGCGGTGGTCTACATGATCACGACATTGTTCTGGCTGGTTCTCGCTTTGCAGTTCGTGAACCCGACGCAGATCGTAGCAAGGGCGAAACAGCAAAGCGCCCACTAGTTCAAAATCTCAAGGAATTAGACCGCCTCTTGCAACGAGGCGGTCGGTTGGCGGCTCCGGCTATCGGCAGCGCGCCTCATAGGTGCGGCCATATCGGTCACGATAAACACAATAGCCACGACGTTCGGTTGAGCGTCCAATCAGAGCGCCTGCAACACCGCCCGCCACGGCGCCAACGGCTGCGCCGCCCCAGCTGTTGCTGACGGCGCCGCCGATGATGGCGCCGGTACCGGCACCGATTGCCGTTCCCTTTTCGGTGGCTGTGCATGACGCCAATGCACCCATAAATGCGCCAACTAGAATAATCTTTCTCATCCGCTACTCCTGCGATTGTATTATTGGTTTGCCGGGTAGGAACTGAGTCCGCTGCCCCAAGGTTCCATCGGACTTAGGTCCGACGTGGCCCTGCCTCCGGCGGCCGCTTCGTCACCTTGGCTTCACACGGGACCGCGCAAAGACAACCATTTGTTGTTAAATGCGCTCGTCAGCGCCCGAATACTTCTGTTCACAACGCGTCCTTGACGGCTATACCGGGGCGACGCAAAAACATGGAATGGACCTGCCATGACCGAAACCGTCCTCGATCGCTTTCTTCGCTATGCCGTCATTGATACCCAGTCGGATTCGGCATCATCGACACAGCCGTCGACCATGAAACAGAAGGACCTGGGGCGTTTGCTGGTCGACGAATTGTTGGCAATCGGCCTATCCGATGCTCATCTCGACGAGCATGGCTACGTTTATGCGACCGTTCCCTCGAATGTCGATAAAGCAATTCCGGTCATATGCTTGTGCTCGCACATGGACACCGCTCCTGACTTCACCGGGACGAACGTGAAGCCGCAGATCGTGCACAACTATCAAGGTGGCGACATTCAGCTTTCCGGTGACAGGAAGCAGGTCATTCGGGTCAGTGAGAATCCGGCTCTCAATGACCAGATTGGCAACGACATCGTGACGACCGACGGAACGACACTGCTCGGCGCAGACGACAAGGCAGGCATTGCCGAGATCATCACGGCAGCGCAAATCCTCGTGGACAATCCCGACATCAGGCACGGAACCATCAAGCTGCTTTTCACGCCGGACGAGGAGATCGGCCGCGGCGTCGACAAGGTCGATCTGGCGAAGCTTGGCGCGCAGTTTGCCTATACGATGGACGGCGAAACCGCCGGGCACATCGAAGACGAGACATTTTCGGCCGATGGCGTCGAGATCACCATTGAGGGCGTCGCCATCCATCCAGGCTTTGCGAAGGGTAAGATGGAGAATGCGATCAAGATCGCAGGCGCCATCATCGACCGGTTGCCGAGGAATGCCGCACCAGAGACGACCGAAGGACGAGAAGGCTTCATTCATCCGACCGGCGTCACCGGCTCGATGGAAAAGGCGGCTGTCAGCCTCATTGTCCGCGACTTTGAGGAAGCCGGTCTCATCGACAAGGAGAAACATCTCGAAGCACTGGTGCGCGAGATCATGACCGACTATCCCGGTTCTTCCTATACCTTCGTCGTCAAGCAGACGTACCGCAATATGAAGGTCATGCTCGATCGCCACCCTCAGATTGTCGAGAACGCTGTGGAAGCTATTCGGCGAGCCGGCATGTCGCCAGTCCGGGGCAGTATCCGAGGCGGAACGGACGGTTCCCGCCTATCCTTCATGGGATTGCCATGCCCGAACATCTTTGCTGGCGGCCATGCCTTTCACTCGCCGCGCGAATGGATCAGCAGGCAGGACATGGAGAAGGCCGTAGCCACGCTCGTCGAACTCGCGAAGGTATGGGAGGAGCGGGCGTAAGCTGCGCAGAAGTCTGTACGCTTACAACCAGCGGGTCGCAATCTCACGCGTGCGGCAGTATCCCACTCAGGCGAAAGTCTCGCCCGGTTTCGACCGCGCCGTCGCAATGTTGCGTCCTTCCTGAGCCTGCGCCATCGCCTTGACCAAGGCGACAATCTTTTCGCGCAGTTGGGTATCGGTGATCTGCAGGAAAGCGCGGTTGAGGGCGAGGCCTTCCTTCGAATGCAGGAATTCGGCAACGGGGTCGGCCGCGACAGTCATTTCAGATCCGGCCAAGCTCTGTGGCTCGGAGTCGTCCTGTTGAAAGAAGAAGCTCGGAGACGTCCTCAGTACCTCGGCAATCCGTTGCAGCCGGCTGGCACCGATCCGGTTCAGACCTTTTTCGTATTTCTGCACCTGTTGGAATGTAACACCTATCTGATCGGCCAGTTTTTCCTGGCTAAGACCAAGCAGTTGTCTGCGCATCCTCACGCGAGAACCGACATAAGTATCGATGGCATTCGGCGTCTTTGCATTCATCGTCAATGTTTCCATGAACCGGGCTGGTGTCGCGATCATCGCTCGACCTCCGGTATACAGCACTCTCATGAAATGTGTATTAGCCGCCGACCAAATTCAATTGTTAGTTCATACGACCTGCGTAATATCATCTGGCAGAAATCAGACACTCACCGCAACATGGTAGAACAGCACTGCAACCAGACCTTAGGTCGACGGCGACCGTGCTGAACTGCCCCGACGCAATCGGTCAGCGCTTGAAGCGAATTGGCCGGATTTCCCTGTGCACGATCTTCAGCGACCTGTCAGGTTGTATCATGTAGGTCTCATCGATCTGCCGGCCCCACTGATCAATGAAGTTGTGCGGGAAGGTCGACCCGGGCGGGGATTTCGTCAACTTGGTGCGCGGCTGGCCGCCATAGGTGACGCTGCCCGGGATCGGATCGAGACCCGGCGAAGAAAAGTCCTTCGTCGTGCACCCGACAAGTGCGAGGACACCAAGCAACGCAAGGGCCTTCTTCATGGTACCCTCGACAGTTTTGTTTCATTCCCGAAGCATATATGCAATCAATCGGGCCGGAACAGATGCCGTCTGGCGCAAGAATTCAGCAGGTCCGCCGCAACGCTTGCCCAACGCCTATAACAGGCCCCGCTTTGCAAGATTTGCCATCAGCGCGGTGATACCGAAAGTCCAGGGAGAGCACTCGGTCGACAGCCGCACGGTATTGACGAGCGAGCCGAGGCCCGCCGACGAAATTTCGACGACATCGCCCACCTTGTGGGTAAAACCCTGGTTTGGTGCGTCACGATCCTGTGTCGGGGCAAACAGCGTCCCCAAGAACAGCATGAAGCCATCGGGGTACTGATGGTGAGGCCCGCAGGTCTGCTTGACGAGGTCGCCCGGATCTCGGCTGATCTTCGACATCGAACTCTTTCCATGAAGGATGAATCCATCTGTCCCTGTAACCTTGAGATCGAGTTCCGCCCTGCGGACCTCATCGAGGCTATAGCTCTCATCAAAGAGGCGAATGAATGGACCGATCGAGCACGACGCATTGTTGTCCTTTGCCTTGCCGAGGAGCAGCGCCGAACGGCCTTCGACGTCACGCAGATTGACGTCGTTGCCAAGCGTTGCACCCTTGATCTCGCCGCGGCTGTTGACGGCAAGCACGATCTCGGGCTCCGGGTTGTTCCAGGTCGAGATCGGATGCAGGCCGACATCGGCGCCCCAGCCGACAGACGACAGCACCGGTGACTTCGTGAACACCTCTGCGTCCGGTCCGATGCCAACCTCGAGATATTGAGACCACATGCCTTCCTCGATCAGCGCCTGCTTGACCTTCAAGGCTTCCGGCGAGCCTGCCTTCAGGTTGTTGAGGCTACCGCCGATCAGCGTGCTGACGCGCTCGCGGATCGCGGCGGCGCGATCTGGATTTCCGGCCGCCTTCTCTTCGATCACGCGTTCGATCATCGACTGAGCGAATGTCACCCCACAGGCCTTGATCGCCTGGAGGTCGGCCGGAGCAAGCAGATGGACGCGAGACGGGTCAGGCGTTCCGATACCAACGGCGTCGACTTCCTTGAGCGCGCCGAGCACAGGACCGCGCGCAGCGCGCACGAAGGCAGCCGCGTCGACCTGCTCCAGCAGTGCGCTCAACGTCGGCACGGTCTTGGAGGTGATGTCGACCAGTTGGCCATCCCGAACCACCACGACGCATGGACCTTGGACAGCAGGGTTCCAGGCACGACCGATAAACAAGCCGCCAGCGGCGACAGCGTCCAGAAGAGTGTAAGACATCGATATGTTCCGTCACGCGAGCGATGGAGGCGCTCAATATCAAAACGAACCAGCCGCCCTCCAACCCGACGGCGCGGGGAAATCGACCACAATAGATGCCCGTCGGCAAGGTCAAAACCAATCAATCTCGACCTCGTTTCGAAAATGAAAAAGGGCGCGGTGCCGCAGTTGGCAACGCGCCCATTGTGCATGATCAGCCGTGGCTCACGTAACGTGCACTCCTGCACGCCGGCGGCTTAGTGGTTATCGCGCGGGATACCCTTGGTCTGTGCGATGCGCTGGTACTTGACGGCGGGCTCGAGCACGGCGCCGGTTTCCATCTGACCGACATAGGTACGCTGGATTTCCTGCCAGGGCGTCTGGCTCTCCGGATAGACATAGCCACCGGCTGCCTCGAGCGCCTTGCGCCGTTCGGCAAGCTCCTCGTTGCTGATGAGGATGTCGGCCGTCCCCTTCTTGAGGTCGATGCGAACCTGATCACCGGTCTTCAGCAGTGCGAGCCCACCGCCAGCTGCCGCTTCCGGCGAAGCGTTGAGAATCGAGGGGGAGCCGGACGTGCCGGACTGACGACCGTCACCGATGCAGGGCAGGGAGCTGATACCCTGCTTCAAGAGGTAGTCGGGCGCGCGCATGTTGACGACCTCGGCTGCACCGGGATAGCCGATCGGGCCGGCTCCGCGCATGAAGAGGATCGTTGAGGCGTCGATCGCCAGCGACGGGTCGTCGATGCGGTGATGGTAATCCTCCGGTCCGTCGAAGACGACCGCGCGGCCAACGAAGGCTTCTGGATCGTTCGGGTTGGAGAGGTAACGTTGACGGAATTCAGGCGAGATTACGCTCGTCTTCATGATTGCGGACGAGAAGAGATTGCCGCGCAGGACGCGGAAGCCGGCACGCTCCTTCAGCGGGCGCTCGAACGGGCGAATGACCTTGTCGTCTTCGATCGTCGCCGTTGTGTAGTTCTCGCCGACAGTCTTGCCGTTGACGGTCATCGCACTTGTATTGAGGAGATCATGCTTGATCAGTTCGCCCATCACGGCAGGAACGCCACCGGCATGGTAGTAGTCCTCGCCGAGATATTCGCCGGCCGGCTGCAAGTTGACGAGGAGCGGAATTTCCTCGCCGTAGGTCTGCCAGTCGTCGACCGTCAGTTCAACGCCGACATGGCGTGCCAGAGCGTTCAGGTGGATCGGCGCGTTGGTGGAACCACCGATTGCGGAGTTGACCTTGATCGCGTTGATGAAGGCTTCCTTGGTCAGGATGTCGGACGGCTTGAGGTCTTCGCGCACCATCTCGACGATGCGCAGGCCGGTTTCATAGGAAACTTCCTGACGGTCGCGGTAGGGGGCCGGAATTGCCGCGCCACCCGGCAGCTGCATGCCCAGCGCTTCGGCAAGCGAGTTCATTGTCGTCGCCGTACCCATCGTGTTGCAGTAGCCGGTCGAGGGTGCGGAGGATGCGACGAGCTTGACGAAGCCCTGATAGTCGATTTCTCCGCGCGCCATCATTTCGCGGGCCTTCCAGACAATTGTGCCGGAGCCCGTACGCTCGCCGCGGAACCAGCCGTTCAGCATTGGACCGACCGAGAGCGCGATCGCCGGAATGTTGACGGTGGCCGCGGCCATGAGACAGGCCGGCGTCGTCTTGTCGCAACCGATCGTCAGGACTACGCCGTCGAGCGGATAGCCGTAGAGAACCTCGACGAGGCCGAGATAGGAGAGGTTGCGGTCGAGACCGGCGGTCGGGCGCTTGCCGGTTTCCTGGATCGGATGCACCGGGAATTCAATGGCGATACCGCCAGCGTCACGAATGCCTTCGCGAACGCGCTTGGCAAGCTCGATATGGTGACGATTGCACGGCGACAGGTCCGAGCCAGTCTGTGCGATACCGATGATCGGCCTTCCCGACTGCAGCTCTTCCTGGCTCAGACCGAAGTTCATGTAACGCTCCAGGTAGAGCGCGGTCATGTCAGGGTTTGCCAGATTGTCGAACCAGGCCTTGGAGCGAAGCTGGCGCGATCCGTCCTGCTCTTGAACTGCGTTCTGATTCGGGGAGGGATTTTTCTCAACCACGATGAATTTCCTTGCTTTGAAGTCGCTGTTGTCATGCACTTAGCTGATCGATACAGGAATGTATAATCAGTCTTTCGCATTTTGATATGCAAATATCTTATATCGAGTGAGGCAATCGTGGGATTAGATGGTTTCAGACTGCGGCACCTGAAGATGCTCGTGGCGCTCAGCGAGCACGGCAAGCTCGGCGTCGTTGCCGAAATGTTTGGCATCTCGCAACCGGCCCTGTCGAGAACCCTCAATGAGCTGGAGCAAATGTCTGGGCACCAGCTCTTCGAACGACACAATCGCGGTCTCGTCCCCACCCCTCAGGGCGAAGTGATCGTTCGCCACGCCAAGATGCTGATCTCCGAAGCACAACGCGCAGAATATGAAATGGTGGTCGCAGCTGCCGGGCAGGGCGGCAGCGTGGCATTCGGCACGATCATGACGCCGGCAGCCGATTACGTTGCCCCTGCGCTGAAACGGATCTTCCAAACCCACCCGACGATCGACATCAGCATCTCCGTTGGCAGTAGCGACGTGCTTCTCGAGGATGTGCTGAACAGAAGGCTCGACTTTGCCGTCTGCCGCATTCCAGGTGGCATGAACCCCCTCTGGTTCGACTATCTGCCGGTCGGCCAGGAGACGCTGCGTGTCATCGTGGCCGTGGATCACCCGCTCTCGGCCAAGCCTGTCGTCACCGAGGACGATCTCAGGCACCTGAGCTGGGTGCTCCAGCCGCATGGCTCGTTCCTTCGACAGGTCATCGATGATTTCATCCGTCGTCACGGCATCGTGCCAGCAAGCGTCGTTTCGACTTCAGATGCACTTTTGACCATGTTGCTGATATTGCAGAGCCAGCGGCTCGGCATCTTTGCCGAGCCCGTGGCAGCCCTGCTCGAGCGGCATGGTCTCGTCAAGGCGCTGCAGATAGAGGGCGATATCTCCGTCCCAGGGTTTGGCCTCGTCAAACTCAAGGAACGCGAACTGTCTGCCTCCGCCGAGCTTGTCTACAATGTGTTTGCCACAACGCGAAACCCTTGATGCGCCGCGGCCCCTCGTAGCCTAAGGCGCATACTGCGTGACCATGCGCGCATCGCGGCGGAAATCGGAAGGTGACATGCCCGCAATATGGCGAAACGACTTGTTGAAGGCGCTGATCGAGCCGAATCCGCTGTCCATTGCGACCTGCAACACGTTTGCCTCGTCGTTCATCAACATCGCTTGCGCGCGCGACAGGCGCAGGAGATTGACATATTTGCTGAGCGTCATGCCGGTCGTCTTCTTGAACAGGTTCATCGCATATTTCGGGTGAAGGTCGGCCGCACGAGCGATATCGACCGAATCAATTTCCTGTAGGAAGTTGACGGCGATGAAGTCGCACATGCGCGCCACGCTGCGCGAGGATTGCGGATAGCACTGCTCGATATCGTCAGCATCCGTCGGACCGAGTGTCGGAATCATGGAATAGGGCTCCAGGGCGATTCGCTCCACCCGCAACAGCATCTCGTCGACGGCGTGCTGCGCCTTGGCAGGGTCGCCTGACTTGGCGTAGCGCACCCAGCGTGGAAAGTTTTCCCGGTCGGCGGCGTCGGTTGCCGAGGTGAACAGGATCTCGCCCTTCATCAGGCGGCTGGAAATGTTGATCGGCAGGCGCATGCGGAAGAAGTAGACGAGCGGAAGATGCCCGCCGGCATAGATCGCGTCCTCGGAGCAATCGTCCATCTGGTGCGGCTGCCCGCCCCAGAACAGGCACATGTCGCCCGCCCGCATGGTGATTTCGCAACCATTCACGCGATAGTGGACGCTCCCCTGCATGATGTAGTTCACTTCAACCTGTACATGCCAATGCGGCATCAACATGACTGGCGGGTGGTTGTGAAACATCTGAAGGGCCGTCGGCAACCCTTCGATACTGCTTGCTCCCGGCTGATAGACAGCCCGCCTTACGATCTTACTTTCCGCCAAATCCATGTTCCCTTTTTAGGAGACAGCGGCTCCCTTCCAGATAGTCTAGCCGCGTTCACTAAGGGACGGCAATTGAAAAGGGAGGATTTTCAATGCGCTTCAAACTTATCGGTGCGACCGCTGTAGTCGCGCTGCTTGCTTCCGGTTCTGCGTTCGCACAGCAGTCGGGCAATCTCACCATCTGGAGCTGGAATATCGCCGCATCGGCGCTGAAGTCCACGCTCGAGGGCTTCAACAAGCAGCATCCGGACATCAAGGTCACGGTCGAGGACCTCGGCAACCAGCAGGTGTTCGACAAGATGCTGGCTGCCTGCGCTGCCGGCGGCGAAGGACTGCCGGACATCGTCAGCGTCGAGAATTTCGAGGCGGAAATCTTCTGGAGCCGCTTTCCCGACTGCTTCGCCAACCTGAAAGAGCTGGGCTACACCCCAGAAATTCAGGCAAAGTTCCCAGACTTCAAGCGCACCGAGCTAGAAGTCGGGGATGTTGCCTACGCCATGCCCTGGGATTCGGGCCCGGTCGCTGTCTTTTATCGCCGCGACTTCTATGAAAAGGCAGGCGTTGATCCGTCGACCATCAAGACCTGGGACGATTTCATTGCAGCCGGCAAGAAGATCTCCGCAGCCAATCCGGGCGTCGTCATGGCGCAAGCTGACTTCAACGGCGACAGCGAATGGTTCCGCATGATTTCCAACGAGCAGGGCTGCGGCTACTTCTCGACGGATGGCCAGACGATTACCATCAATCAGCCGGCCTGCGTTGCGACGCTCGAAAAGGTCAAGCAGATGAAGGACGCCGGCACGCTGACGGCAGCCATCTGGGATGAGAAGATACAGGCCAATACGGCAGGAAAGGCGGCCAGCCAGATGTATGGCGGCTGGTACGAGGGCACGATCAGGTCCGGCTCCCCCGATCTTTCCGGCAAGTGGGGCGTCTACACGATGCCAAGCCTGACGGCCGATGGCCCGCATGCGGCAAACCTCGGTGGTTCGTCGCTCGCAATCGCTGCCAACTCGCAGAACAAGGAAGCCGCCTGGACCTACATCAACTACGCTCTTGGCACCAATGAGGGCCAGGTGACGATGCTGAAGTCCTTCGGTCTCGTTCCGTCGCTTTTGACCGCCGTTCAGGACCCGTTCGTCAACGAGCCGCAACCTTTCTGGGGCGGGCAGAAGGTCTGGGTCGATATCCTGTCGACCCTCCCGAAGATCGTTCCGAGCCGCGGCACGGCTTTCCAGACGGACGCCGACTCGATCTACAGGGCAGCGCAGACGAAGTACTTCGCCGGCGGCTACCCCGACGCGAAGGCCGCGCTCGATGACGCCGCAAACCAGATCGCCACGGCGACAGGTCTTCCCATTGCGAAATGAGTAACGGTGCCGGGCGTGGCAACGCGCCCGGCCTCCATCCTGAGGGGTGGCTCGTCTCGTCTGTGAGGAGAATACAATGCCGATCCGCAACCGGAACGCTTACGCCTTTCTTGCGCCCTACCTCTTGATCTTTGCCACCTTCTGGATCTGGCCGATCATCAGTTCGTTTCTGACCTCGTTTCAGAATACCCGCGTCAATCCATGGAAATTCAGTCTTTCCATTAACTGGGGTCGTCTCATCGGCGATCCGGCCTTTTATAACGCGCTCTACAACACGCTGATCATCCTGGTCATCCAGGTCCCGGTCATGATCATGCTTGCCACCGTAATGGCGGTGCTGTTGAACTCGCCGCTCTTAAAGGCGCGGCCGCTGTTCCGCTTCGCCTTTTTCGCGCCCGTCGTCGTTGGCGAGGTGGCCTATTCTGCGGTCTTCCGCCTGATGTTCAGTTTCGATTTCGGGATCGTCAACAAGATCATCACCTTGGTCGGTCTTCCAGCCGTTTCCTGGTTCGACAATGCCAACGCTGCCATGACCCTGATCATCATTGCGGTGACCTGGCGTTGGGCGGGATATAACGCGATCATCATTCTCGCCGGCCTGCAATCCATTCCTGACGACGTCTACGAGGCGGCAACGCTCGATCGCGTCAGCAAGACACAGCAGTTCTTCCACATCACGCTGCCGCTCTTGAAGCCGATCATCCTGTTTTGCGTCATCCTGTCGGTCATCGGCACCATGCAGCTCTTTACCGAACCATTCCTCATCACCAATCGCGGCGGTCCGGGAGGCGGAACGGAAACGCTTGGCCTTCTCCTTTATCGCGAGGGCTTCCGCTCGCTCAATTTCGGCTATGCCTCGGCCGTCGCCTACACGATGGCGGCGCTGGCGGTCGCGATCTCACTCTTCAACCTCTGGATCGGAAGGGAGCCCAAATGAGATCGAAGTCTCAATCGCTGCTGCTCCGGCAGGTCGCCCTCCACGCCGTCCTGACGCCGCTGGCCATAATCTGGCTGTTTCCGCTCTGGATGATGTTCGTCTTCTCGACGATGTCGGACTTCGGCATATTCAGCCCCGAGATCGTGCTCTGGCCGTCGACCAACTTCGTCGAGAATTTCAAGAACCTGCAGGCCGATACCGACTTCATCCGCGCCATGTTCATCTCCATCGGCGTTGCGGTGATCTACACGTTCCTGTCGGTGCTTCTGACCTCGATGGCCGGCTGGGCGCTGGCCCGCTATCGCTTCGTCGGGCGGTCGATCGTCATTGGCATCATTCTCGGGACGATCACGCTGCCCTTTGCCGTCGTTGTCATTCCGCAGTTCATCATGGTGGCCCGCGAATTCAGGCTGGCTAATACCTGGATTGCGCTGATTGTCCCACCGCTCTTCAACTCGCTCGGAGTGCTGTTCATGCGCCAGGCCTTCTCGATGATGCCTGGGGAACTCTTCGATGCCGCGCGTGTCGAAGGCGTCAAGGAATGGCAGATCTTCCTTCGGATCGCACTGCCCCTCGCAAGGCCGACGATGGCGGCGCTTGCCATCATCCTCTTCCTGCACTCCTGGAACAATTACCTCTGGCCGCTGCTCATCAACTCCAGGCCGGGGATGATGACGGCACCGGTGGCGCTTGGCACGCTGATTGGTCTGACCAAGGTATCGTGGGGAGGGATCATGGCGGGAGCAATAATGCTGACGGCGCCGATCCTTGTCGTCTTCGTGCTCCTGCAGCGCCACTTCATCGCCGGCATCGCGGCCGGCGCAGTCAAGTAATCGGAAAACGTCTGATGTCTGAACTTTCGTTGAAAAATGTCGTCAAGCGCTTCGGCGCGCTGGCAATCATCCATGGCGCCAATCTTGAGGTAAAGGACGGCGAGTTTGTCGTCTTCGTCGGCCCCTCCGGTTGCGGCAAGTCGACACTGCTTCGCATGATAGCCGGTCTTGAGGACATCTCGGGCGGCGAGATCAACATTGGCGGCACGGTCGTCAACGATGTCGAGCCGGCCGATCGCGGCATCGCCATGGTCTTCCAGTCCTACGCTCTCTACCCGCACATGACGGTCGAGGAGAACCTGAGCTTCGGTCTGCGCATGAACGGCAACCCGAAACAGGACACGGAAAAGCGCGTCAAGCATGCAGCCAACATTCTGCAGATCAATGAGCTGATGCATCGCCGCCCGAAGCAACTATCAGGCGGCCAGCGCCAGCGCGTTGCGATTGGCCGCGCCATCGTGCGCGAACCACAGGTTTTCCTCTTCGACGAGCCGTTGTCGAACCTCGATGCGGAATTGCGCGTGCAGATGCGTGTCGAGATCTCCCGTCTTCACAAGCAGCTTGGCACGACAATGATCTATGTCACGCATGACCAAACGGAGGCGATGACGCTCGCCGACAAGATCGTCGTCCTGCGTGCAGGCAATATCGAGCAGGTCGGTGCGCCGCTCGACCTCTACGATGATCCCGCCAACCAGTTCGTCGCCGGCTTCGTCGGTTCGCCGAAGATGAACTTCCTCGAAGCAGAGATCATCGAAAAGGACGGTGCAACCGCGACGATTGCGCTTGCGGGTGACAGGAATGTCCGCCTGAACATGCCCGTGGGCAGCTCGGTCATGCCCGGCACACAGGTGACGCTCGGCATCCGGCCGGAGCATTTTGTCGACGCCGGGCAGGGTGAGGCAGATCTCACCGTGACGATCGACGTCGCCGAGCATCTTGGCAACACAAGCTACATCTATGCGACCACGGCAGGCGGCGAGCCGCTCATTATCGAGCGCCCGGAATCGCGCGCTGCCGGCAATCGCGACACACTGACCGTCGGCCTGAGCGCCCACCGCATCTTTCTGTTCGATGGCGACGGCAACCGCCTGCGCTGACTGTAAACCTCATCCCAAGATTTATGCAATGAAGAGGAATTCCCTATGAGCACAGACCAACCGATCCGTTGGGGCATTATCGGTCCGGGCACGATCGCCCGCACCTTTGCGGACGGCATCGCGCATTCGCGGACGGGAAAACTCGTCGCCATTGCCACCCGCAACCCGCAAAAGCCCGGACTCGGCGAGAACTTCCCCGGCGCCCGCATCGTCAATGGGTATGATGCGCTGCTGGCGGACGCAGAAATCGACGCGATCTATATCGCAACCCCACATACCGGTCATGCCGAATGGGCAATCAAGGCTATCCGCGCCGGCAAGCACGTTCTTGTCGAAAAGCCGATTGCACTTTCCGCGTTCGACGCCGATGCGATCTATCACGAAGCCAAGAAGGCCGGCGTCTT
Organism: Rhizobium sp. BK060; assembly: GCF_014193145.1. Taxonomy (NCBI): domain Bacteria; kingdom Pseudomonadati; phylum Pseudomonadota; class Alphaproteobacteria; order Hyphomicrobiales; family Rhizobiaceae; genus Rhizobium; species Rhizobium sp. BK060. The sequence goes on along the minus strand of NZ_JACHYW010000022.1, from coordinate 55,411 downwards.
TGCCGGCGAGGCCTTCATGTATCGCGTTCACCCGCAAACGGCCAAGATCGTCGAACTGATCACAGGCGGTGTCATCGGCAGCGTGCGCATCATCCGCTCGAGCTTCGGTTTCAACATGGGCTCGTTCAAGCCCGAGCATCGGCTTTTTGCCAACGAGACGGCCGGCGGCGGTATCCTCGATGTCGGAGGCTATCCGGTCTCCATGGCACGGTTGATCGCAGGAACTGTCGAAGGCAAGCCGTTCCTCGAGCCGGAAAGGGTCTCAGGCGTCGGTCACCTCGGTCAATCGGGGGTGGATGAGTGGGCGTCCGCCGTTTTGAAATTTCAAAACGGCGTCATCGCCGAAGTGTCCTGCTCGATCATGGCCCAGCAAGACAATACGCTGCGCATCATCGGTTCGGAAGGGCGCATCGAGGTCAAGGATTTCTGGTTTGCCTCCGGCCATAAGGGCGGCACTGGCAGGATCGAGATCTTCAAGGGCAACGAGCAGCAGACGATCGAGGTCAAGGAAGACCGCTGGCTCTATTCCTTTGAGGTCGATGCAGCCGGCGATGCGATCCGCGCCGATGAAAAGGAATTCCGCGCACCCGGCATGAGCTGGGCCGACTCGGTCGGAAACCTGCGTGTTCTTGATCAATGGCGGGCCTCGATTGGTCTGGAATACGGCGTCGAGAAGGCGGACAAGCGAACCGCGAACATCGCAGGTGGTGCGGTTCGGCGCGGAAACAGCATCCCGCAGCGCCAGATTCCCGGCATTTCGAAGCCGGCTTCGCTCGTCACGCTCGGCTTCGAATTCTTCCCGAACTTTGCTGCCGCGTCTCTGACCCTCGACGCATTCTACGAGGCGGGCGGCAATGTCTTCGACACGGCCTTCGTCTATGGTGGGGGCAAGACCGAGAGCATCTTTGGCGACTGGCACACCAGCCGGAAGGTGCCGCGCGAGGAGATCGTGCTGATCGGCAAGGGCGTCCATTCCCCGCTCTGCTATCCCGATGTCATCGCCAAGCAGCTCGACCAGTCGCTGAACCGTCTGAAGACCGACTATGTCGATATCTACTTCATGCATCGAGACAATACCGATATTCCGGTTGGCGAGTTCGTCGATGCCATGGACGCAGAGGTCAAGCGCGGTCGAATTCGTGGCATCTTCGGCGGATCGAACTGGACGCGCGAGCGCGTGGACGAAGCCGCAGCCTACGCCGCCAAGAATGGCAAGACGGCGCCGGCTGCCCTTTCCAACAACTTCTCGCTTGCCGAGATGCTCGATCCGATCTGGGCTGGATGCGTGGCGGCTTCCGATGACGGCTGGAAGAAATGGCTGAATGCCAAGCAGATCCCGAACTTTGCATGGTCGAGCCAGGGACGCGGCTTCTTTACGGAGCGCGCCGGACGCGACAAGCGCGATGATGAGGAAATTGTCCGTTGCTGGTATTCGGATCGCAATTTCGAGCGCCGGGACCGGGCAATCGAGCTCGCAAACAAGCTCGGACGCAGCCCGATCCACATCGCGCTCGCCTATGTAATCGCCCAGCCGTTCCCGGTCATTCCGCTGATCGGACCGCGCACCATCGCCGAGTTGGAAGACAGCCTCTCGGCGCTCGACATCAAGCTGACACCGGAACAGGTGAAGTGGCTGGAAGCGTGACGCGATAGCAACGATCGCCCGGGGCTTTGGGCGCCAGTCCCGGGCGTGTGGCTTCACTTCCCTCATGCACAAAGGACCACTGGACGCTGGAGCAGGACACCTTCGGGGCGTATAGTCGAAAGCTTTAGGTCGGACCAGCGGCCCCACCCTGACTGTCAATAGGGGAGCGAAAACGATGAAACGGCTGGTATTGACCACGGCGTCGATGACGCTCGTGGCCTTTGGTGTTTTGGCTCAAGAGCCTGTCGTCGGCACCTGGAAGACTCAAGTCGGCACCACTGCGGCCATCGACGAATGCGCGCAGGGCTACTGCATCACGATGAAGACGGGCAACAATGCGGGCAAGCGCATCGGCTCGTTCCAGGGCAGTAACGGTAACTTCACCGGAACCATCGTGGAGCCGGAGAGCAAAAAGACTTTCACGGGAGTGCTCACACTCAGTGGCGACACGGTGCACATGCGCGGCTGCACGATGAAGGTGATCTGCGTCTCGCTGATCTGGACGCGGTTGTAACTGCGAGTGGAACTATGCCGGCTGCTTTGTGCGCGGCTAGTTCCGGCGCTTCAGCCCGTCGATAACCTGCCGGTATTCCTCGGCGATGGAGATTGCCGCTTTTGCGACCACCGGACTGATCGATTTGCGGTCAATGGCGTGCGAGCAGGCTTCGAATACACCGCGCAGCTCGCGTTCGATCCATGAGAGCTCCGGGTATTGCTCCACCAATACCTGCGGAAGAAATTTTGCCTTTGCTTTCATTGACTTGGATCTAACGATGATGCTGGGATCTGCAGACGTGACATCGAGAATGGCTGCTTCGAGTTGTCCAGTGGCGCTGACGATATCGGTAACCAAGGCCGTCATTTTTCCCTCCTAACAAAGGAACCCCTGAAAAATACCATGCATTCCTCGTGCCAAACTGGTGGCCGGAAGGTTTTGCGACTGCCAAAGTTGGGCTGGTAGCAGAAAGGTTGCCATTGGCGGCCATCGATGACGAAGTATTGATGGCACACGCTGTTTTCCCAGTCTCACCGGGACCTAGTTTCTGTCCAGTTGGTGGCAAACTATGTCGTGAGGATGACATGAAAACGCTTCGAAGGATGATGTGCCTCGGGATGGTCGTTGCAATCGCGGGCGTCGCAACAGCGTGTTCGACAAGCTCAGACGCTCCTCGAACAACGGGGTCGGTTGGGTATGGCGCTCACAACGCAGACTTTGCATTGCGGCCAGCGTGCAGCGGTGGATTTGGTAATGATCGTCCCTGTAGCTACTAAGCGTTGGGCGCGGTGCTTGGCCCAGGCTTGTTCGACTGCGAGCCGTCGAGAGCCTTGAGTATTTGAAGCCCTGCCGCAACGCCACGACACATAGGAATTCGGCGATCCGGATGTACGTAGCGGAGAAGAGTTCGAGGGCCCGGCCTTCAGACCCAATACTTCTCACACAAATAAATAACTATTTAGATACAAAAAATTCCATTGTAAATTCCGTACCTTAATGGAACAGCGCCGGACTTTCGTCAATTGTCAGACCTTGACAGCGTGTGGGTTTGGCTGTCTGTTTCAGCCAGAGGAGGCCGCCCAGGACTCAAAAAGCCGGGGCGTTTGGAATTTTCCAGGAGGACATTGCTGTTATGTTGAGATTTGCCGTCGTCGGGATCGATCATGGACACACGTTCGATCACGTGAAGGGCCTGCTTGCGGCGGGTGCAGAATTCGTCGGATATTGCCCGCAGACCTCGGTGCCTGCGCTGTTGGAAACCTTCAAGAGAACCTATCCGGATGCCCCGCAGATCGCTCGCGACGCTATCTTCGCGGATCCGTCGATCGACGTGATCTGCATCGCCGCAATCCCGCGTGACCGCGCAGGATTGGCCATCCGCGCGATGAAGGCTGGCAAGGACGTAATGACCGATAAGCCCGGTGTGACGACATTTGCGCAGCTGGAGGAAGTCAAACGCACCGTCGCCGAAACCGGCCGCATCTTTTCGATCTGCTTTTCCGAGCGCCATTGCGTGCGATCCGCCGTCAAGGCGGGCAAGCTCGTCAAAGAAGGGGCGATCGGTACGGTGATCCAGACGCTCGGTATGGGGCCGCACAGGCTGCAATTGCCGACACGGCCGAACTGGTTCTTCGATCCGGAGCAGTTCGGTGGCATCATCGTCGATATCGCCTCGCACCAGGTCGATCAGTTCCTCTTTTATACGGGATCGACGAGCGGTGAAGTCGTGGCAAGCTCGGTTGGCAATTTCGGCATGCCCGACAAGCCTGCATTCCAGGACTTCGGCGAGGTGCTGCTGCGCTCCGAGAAAGCCTCGGGCTATGTGCGTGTCGACTGGTTTACGCCGGAGGCACTGCCGACTTGGGGCGATGGCCGCCTGACCATCCTTGGTACGGAGGGCTATATCGAGCTGCGTAAATACATCGACATCGCCGGACGGCCGGGCAAGGACCACCTCTTCCTCGTCAACGGCAAGGAGATGACGCACATCGATTGCAGCAGCGAGAAACTCGACTATTTCGATGCCTTCGCTGCCGATGTGCGCGACCGCACCGAGACGGCGATGCCCCAGGCTCATGTCTACGAGGTCTGCCGCCTTTCGCTGGAAGCACAATCGAAGGCCGCGCGCCTGGGTCATCGCTAGGGAAGCTGTCATGTCCAAGAAGTTTCGCGTCGGTATCATCGGGGCGGGGATCGCCTCCCGGCACCTGACAGGCTTTGTCTGGAACAAGGAGCTGTTTGACGTTGCCGTCCTTTGCTCGCTCGACGAGGACCGCGGCCGGGCGCTTTGCGAGGAGTTCGGTATTCCCGAATATACCCAGGATGCCGAGACGATGATCGCTCGCTCCGATCTCGATATCATCGACATCTGCACCCCGCCGAGTTCGCATTTTGAGCTATGCCGCAAGGCGATCGAAGCCGGAAAGCACGTCATCTGCGAAAAGCCGCTGTTCGGCTCGATAGCTGAAGTCGACGAGATGGCCCGCATTGTCGCGCGCGCCGAAGGTCCGCGACTGATGCCGATCTTTCAGTATCGCTACGGCTCGGGACTTCAAAAGCTGAAAATGCTGATCGATCTCGGCCTGACCGGCACTCCATTCCTCACCACAATCGAAACCCATTGGTGGCGCGGCCCGGACTATTATGCGGTCCCGTGGCGGGGAAAATGGGTAACCGAGCTGGGTGGCGGTCTGCTTGGCCACGCGATCCACGCGCACGATATGCTGAACTATGTGCACGGCGCATGCGCCGAAATCTTCTCCTACGGGGCGACACTGGTCAATCCGATCCAGGTCGAGGATACGGCAGCCCTTTCGGTGAAGATGAAGAACGGTTCGTTGGCGACGCTGTCGATGACGCTCGGCTCCCGAAAGGAAATCTCCCGGCTGCGGTTCTGCTTCTCCGATCTCGTCGTCGAGAGCATTGTCGAGCCTTACACAATGGGTCGAGACCCCTGGAGCTTCATTGCCGGGACGGAAGAGCATCAGAAGCGCGTCGACGAGGCGCTGGCAGGTTATGTCGTCAAGGAAGACGGCTACACCAGACAGTTCGAACTCTTCCATGATACATTGACGACCGGCGGCGAGCCACCGGTGACGTTGGAAGATGCTCGCAACTCACTGGAGCTGGTGACCGCCGCATATCATTCGCAGCGCACTGGCAAGCCGACGCTGCTGCCCATCCTCTCCGACCATCCGCTCTACCATTCCTGGCTGCCGGAAGAAGAGCGACGCCAGGCAGCCGGAGCCTGAGCCGATGATCAAAAGCTTCGAGCATGTCGGCATGGTGACCGCAGACATGGACCGGTCGCTTGCCTTCTACCGTGATCTCCTTGGCCTGCGTCTTCATTTGCGCAAGACGATGGCCAACGGCACGGAAGTGGCTTTTCTCGACACCGGTGGCGGCATGCTTGAGATCTTCGCCCCGCCCGGTGGCGCCACACCTGCCTTAGACCTGCCGCCGGCCACATCGGGCGTGCTGCATATTACTTTCCTAGTCGAAAGCGTTGATGAGAGCTTCGCAAAGCTGGAGGCGGAAGGCGTGGAGATCAAGGAGAGGCCGCGCCCAGCCGTCAATTCTGAGGTGCTGGATCGAGTGGCCTTTCTTCGCGATCCCGACGGCATCATCGTCGAGCTCGCGGAACGCCGTGATGAATTGAAGCGCATCTGATCCCCACAAACATGCCGGCGGCAGGAACATTTTTGCGTTGCGGTAACGACTCCGTAATGCTGATTTGTCAGCCTGAAGGAGACGATACATTCCTTCATGGCTGGGGTTGGCATGTCACGCAGCAAGGACGACTGGATCAATCAGCGTGCTTATGCACTCTGGGAAGCCGAAGGGCGGCCGGAAGGTCGCAGCGGCGAACATTGGCAGCAGGCCGCACTGGAATACCAACAATTGGAACTGACCCGCGCTTCCGTTGACGGCAGCGACCTCATCGAGCGCCTGCGGGCAATGGGTCGCCTGATGCACGCGAAGGACGTTGAAAATGGCATTGATGTCGCCTCGCACGGACAAACAGCATCTGCGTGATCGACGGGCCGGTGCCTGATGATTGCTGACCGCCAAGAAACGAAAGATTACCATAGCCGAAGCACGCGACGTTGCGATATCACCCTGCCAAAGGTGGAAAGCTCTCGATCATGAATCACGATAGTAACCGTGACGCTCCTCCCACGATTGCCGATGTCGCGCGTTTGGCGGGTGTGTCGCGTGCGGTCGCCAGCCGGGCGCTTTCCAACGAACCGCGGCCAGTATCCTCCGAGAAGCGAGAGCGCGTGATCGCTGCGGCTGCAAGCCTCGGCTATAAGCCGAACCTGTTGGCACAGAGCCTGACCACCAAGACCGTCAATCTCGTGGCCGTCGTGGTTAATCACATCCACGATCTCTCGGACCTCGACCTGTTTGACCGGCTCATCGATCAGGTCCAAATGGTCGGCAAGCAGGTCATCCTGATCCGCATCGGATCGGTCGCGCGCGTCGAAGAGTTCCTGCGCAATGGCGTCGCCTACCATGTCGACGCTGCGCTGGTGTTTTCCGATTTTGCGGACGCGCCGACCGTCCGGCGGATGTTCCGCTCCGATCATGTCATCATGCTGAACGGCCTTCACGACGAGTTTTCTCCCGTGATCATCCCGGATGAGCATGCTGGCATCGCCGAAGCCGTCGCGGATGCCGCATCCAAGGGTGTGCGCAGGACCGTTCTTGTGACCGGACGTGCGTCCTCTCCGGTCGAGCAGGCGCGGATCCGCTCCTACCAGGAAGCCTTTTTGCGCTACGGCATCAATCTCGTACGAAGGATCCAGGGCGACTATTCCTATGAAAGCGGGCATGCGGCGGCCACGGAACTCACGGGCGTTGACCTTTTCGATGCTGTCTTTTGCACATCCGATGCGATGGCGATGGGCATCTTGGACGTCCGCCGGACCGACTTTCCCGATGGCCGTCCCTCGCGCTTCCGGCTTTATGGTTTCGACAACCTGTCACTGACCGATTTCGACGCCTATCCGATCTCTTCGATCGGCTACGACAAGGCGCTCTATGTCCGCCATATTGTCGATTCAGTTGCCAACCCCGGCAATTTCACGCCAGGCCAGCTGCCGGTGACAGTGCCGACACGTTTCGTGCCACGCCTGACGGGCTAACGAGCAACGGGCCGCCCGAAGGCGGCCCGCGATCATTTTACCACTGAGGATTGAGGGCAGGGGGGTTGGATTCTGCACCCCACCACTTTTTGTAGTTCGCCGCATAGGCGCCCGACTGGATGTAATCGGAAACAAACATGTCGAGCCAGCGCACGAATTCCGGATCACCCTTGGCGACGGCAATGCCGATCGGATCGTTGGAATAAAGGCCCGGCAGGGTCACGAGCGACGGGGTCTTGGTCGCGAGATAATCGAGCAGCGACGAATCCTCGATTGCCGCATCGACGCGCTTCTGCTGCAACTGGAGGACTCCGTCCGGAGCAAACTGATCGACGTAGACGAGCTGCGCATCTGGAACGGCGGTCTTGAGGAAGTTTTCGCCCGTCGTGCCGCGACCAACGACGACCTTCTTGCCGGCGAGGTCCTTCAGTTCCTTGATGCCCGCATCCTTCTGAACGATGACGCGTAGGCCAGCCCGATTGTAAGGGATCGTGAAATTCACTGTCTTGGCGCGCTCGAGCGTTGCCGAGGTGTTGGCGACGGCGACGTCGATCTGGCCCGAAACGAGCATCGAGATACGAGCATCGCCTGAGACGTCGACGAACTCGACCGGCACACCGAGCTTCTGGGCAAGCTGTGTTGCGACATCGACGTCGTAACCGACTGGATTGTTCTGCGCGTCACGGAAGCCAATCGGCTCGCCGCCGAGCGACACGCCGATGCGAACGGTGCCCCGCGAGCGGATATCGTCGATCATCCCGGCGAAGGACGGAAATGCCGAGCCAGCCGCGATGGCCAGGGCGGCAAGGGTAGTCAGAATGCGCTTCATGGTTCATTCCCTCTTTTAGTTATGCCAGTTTCGCTGCCCGCAATTCCGGTTCGGGCATCGAGTCCTCCCAGAGCCAGTACCGAATCTCGCCCTCGCATCTGAAATTCACGACCTCGTGGTTTCCTTTGGCATCGACCGCGTGGATCACGACGCCGGCCAGGAATCCGGTGGAGAGTTCATTGAGCTCATCGACGGCGAGCTTCACAGCGTCGGAGAGCGAATAGCCAAGCTTCATCGCAAGAACCACCGTGCGCGCCGTCGAACAGCGCATCGTCATTTCGCCAGTATGCGTGCAGGCGGCCGCCCCATAGCGGCTGTCGGCATAGAAGCCAGCGCCGGGGATCGGGCTGTCGCCAAGACGGCCCGGATATTTCCATGCCCAACCCGATGTCGACGTCGCGGCATGGATGCCGCGTTTGGGATCGGCCGACAAGAAGACGGTCGTGTCGCGAACGCGCTCCGGATCGGTGATGGCGCGGCTGAGAGGCGCCAGCGGAATATTTGGAAACTTCGCCAGATCCTCCGGCGAGAGCTCCTTTTCCAGTCGCTCCCACCAGACCCGCTTGCTGTCCTCAAACAACACCTCGTCATCCGAGAAACCGATTTCACTCGCAAAGCGACGTGCGCCATCGCCAGTCAGCATAACGTGGGGAAGGCGCTTCATGACCTCATGAGCAAGGCGAGCCACTGGAAGTGTATTTGGAACGGCGCCGACCGTGCCGACCTCACGTGTATTGCCGTCCATCACCGCCGCATCCAGCTCCATATTGCCAAGCATATTGGGCCAACCGCCGTACCCAACGCTGCGAACCTTCACTTCGCTTTCTACCTTGCTGATCCCCGCAACCATCGCATCCAGGCTGATTGCACCATCACGCAACATTTCGACGGATGTCGGAAAACCCGGCCAGGCTTCTTTATTGGCCAAAAGGAGCATCTAGAACCTCTAATCTTTGCGCATCTTGGAAAGGAACTGGGCGACACGCGGCTGCCCCATGCCGCCATCGGCGGAGAAGAACTCTTTGGTTGGCAGGTCGACCAGCAGCCTGCCCTTGTCGAGAAAGACGATGCGATCCGAAATCTGCCTGGCGAATTCGACCTCGTGCGTGACGAAAAGCATCGTCGTGCCCTCCTGCGCGAGCTTGGCAAGGATTGTTAACACCTCTGCCGTCATCTCCGGGTCGAGCGCACTGGTCACTTCATCCAGCAATAGGTAACGCGGCTGCATCGCAAGCGCCCGGCAGATGCCGACGCGCTGGCGCTGACCACCGGAAAGCTGGGCCGGGTAGGCATCGGCCCGGCCACCGAGGCCAACCGATTCCAGCAGGGCGCGGGCCATCGCCTCCGCCTGGCTGCGGGGCTTCTTCAGCACTTCGACCGGCGCGAGCGTGATGTTGGCGAGGACCGTCATGTGCGGATAGAGGTTGAACAGCTGGAAAACCGTGCCTGAGCGCTTGCGCGCTTCGGCAAGCTCCTTGGGCTTGCCGACATCAAACTCGTCGACCGTGATCCTGCCGCCACTCAGCTTTTCCAGACCGTTGATGCAACGGATCAGCGTCGACTTGCCGGATCCGGACGAGCCTAGGATCGAGACGACCTCGCCCGGCGCAATGGTTAGATCAACGCCGTCGAGCACGGTCGTGTGGCCGAAGGCCTTTCTTACGTTTTCAACTCTTATCATGTCAGAGCCCTCTCCAAGCACTATGGGCGCGAAGGCGTTTTTCGAAGTGCGACCCGAGCCAAGCGACAAGCTTGGCGGCGGCGTAATAAAGCAAGCCGACAGCCGTCCAGACGATAAATGGCTTCAGCGTCCGCATATTGAGAATGTTGCCGATCTTGGTCAGGTCGACGACGCCGATGACCGAGATCAGCGAGGTTACCTGCAACTGGTTGACGAGGAGCGCGATCAGCGGACCAACGGCAAATGCCGCTGCCTGCGGCGCCACGACATGACGAAGCACCTGCCAGCGGCTCAAGCCAAACACGCGCGCGGCTTCGATCTGGTCGCGGCCGATCGACTCGATTGCCGAGACTGCAATCACATAGACGAAGGCGGCAGTGTTGGCCGAAAGCGTGATCGTCGCCGCGGTGACCGGTGTCACGCGGATGTGAAGGAGACCGGGCAGTCCGAAAAACACCAGAAACAACTGCACCAGCACCGGTGAATTCTTCAGGAGCTCGGAAACGAAGGTGATCGCTTCACAAAGCAGCGGCACGCGATAGAAGCGCACGATTGCCCAGCTGATGCCGATCATCAGTCCGACCAACGATGTCGCGAGAAAGAGTGCAACATTGACGCTGAGACCCTGCGCCAGAAGAATGAGGTCAAAGGACGTGAAATCTGTAAAGCGCATCAGGCAACAGCCTCCATCATGTCACGGTTGAGGCGACGGTGGAGCAGTGCGATGGCGAGCGAAACGAGGTAGGTCAAAGCCGCATAGACAACGAGCAGCACAATATAGACTTCGAAGGGCCGGTATGTCTGCGAGACCACGATTTGTGCCGAACCGGTCAATTCATTCAGCGTGATGGTGGAGAGGATCGACGAGGTGAGGATCATGTTGATGAGAACTGAGCCGAGTGGCCGTATCGACGTTCTCAGCGCAATCGGCAGGACAATGCGCGTGAACATCACACGCCGCGACAGGCCACTGACCTCGGCTGCTTCGATGATGCCCTGATCGATTGCCAGAATGCCGGCGCGGATCACATCCGAGGCGTAGGCGCCGCCGGCGATCGACAGCGCGATCACGCCCGTCGTGAAGGCATCGATATAGATGCCGATCTCTGGCAGGCCGTAATAGAAAAAGAACAGTTGCACGATGAAGGGCACGTTGCGGAAGATATCGACGTAGATGAACGAGATCCGCTGCAGGAGCGCCGACGAGGATGTTCGCGCGATCGCCACGAATGCGCCCATGATGACGCTGCCGGCGAGCGCGAGCGCGCATGCTTGCGCCGTCAGAAGGGCGCCTTGCGCGAGAAAGCCGAGATGAGGCAAGAGAATCGACAGGTCGAGCCGCACGATCTCTCCATGAGCGTGAGTGAAACCGGTTTCATCGTGCCCCGACAACCAAACATTGTCAAGAATGCAGGGGGAGATTTCCTGACCTTCCTGGTGTGGCGGCAATGAACTTAACGGATTGGCGTGACGTAGCCGATTTTGCCAAGATGATCGAAAACTGCATCAGGACCATTTGCTGATTCGCAGACGTCTGACATTTTGCCACACATAGAATGAGCATCGCCATGAGTCATATCCCACAGATCGACTATGCTACTGCTTCCGATGAGATTCGCGCCGTACACGATGAGGAGGTGAGGGTACGCGGGCTTATGACGAACATGAAGCGCACGCTATTGCATTCACCCGTTGCCCACCGCGTTTACGCTGAATGGTTCACGCTTCGCGCCGAGCTCTCTTCAATTCCCGATAGACCTATCTGGGTCTTCTCGCACGCCATTTCGAAAGCCGCGAACTCGAAAATTGCCGTCACCTTCTTTCGCCGGGCGCTCATCAATGCGGGCTTCGACCCGGAGGCCCTGATCTTGTCTGAAGACGAAGTACTCCTCAACGCCTTCGGCAAGGCAATCGTTGTCGATTCCAACGCGGTCCCCGCCGAGATCTGGGCGAAGCTGAAGGATCGATACGATGCCAAGACGCTCGTCGATCTTGTGGCCTTTGCTGGTATCATGCTCGCGACAGCGGTCTTCAATAATGTGGTAGAGGTTGACTTCGATCCAGAGCTCGTGGCCTTCACGGAGACTGCTGAGTAAAGCCAAGCTGGTCGAATCCTCAGCACGTCGCTCAATGGGAAATGGCACGTGCGGATATAGTTCAACAACGCAAGGCCGATTGGGTGTCGCTTCAACTCTTCGAGACGCTTCTCCATCATGCCCGTTCGACAACTGCGTCACGAGATCGAGCGGTATCTTATCGATCGGACTTCGGGTGGACCGTTGGTGATGACGCAAAAGCGAACAGCATTCTCTCCCCACGCACTCTGCCAGTTGACGGGGCAACGCTACCGAAATGTCGGTTTTCACCTCATATCGCCGCCGCCGTGATCCGTCATTGCCTTTACCTTTGCGGCAAGCTCGCTGGCGACGAAGACCGCATGTTCCGTGATCTGTGGCAAGCCCATCAATTCTCCGAATGTGCCGCGCGCCAGCGGTCCGGAAATAAGCAAGGTCGCATCGGGGTGCCCTTCAGCACCAATCGCCTCCGAGTGCTCGGAACACGCGATCCCGAGACCGGTTGGGTCGAGCTGCAGGTATGATTGATCGCGAAGCCTGGAAAGCCATGTCTGGCTTTCAAGGATGCCGCCATGCGCCGGACCCGTTGTGACGACGACGGCATCGTAGCTGCGCTGTAGTTGCGAGCCATGCCGCTGCCTAAGCTCCACATGGATGGCCTCATCCTCGCGACGCACGCGAGCGACGGAAGCCGCCAGCACCTCCATCCTGCCTCCGGCGATCGCCTGCTCGAGTACCTCTTCCACCTGAGGCGCGATCCGGAACCGATGAACGTCCCAATAGGGCCTGATATGGCGCACGATCCTGCAACGCTCTGAAATCGGCAGGTTCTGCCAGATTGCCTGGCCGTGGCCGCGCACTTGGTCAATGACGGCATGCCATGTCAGCCCGCCGGCTTTTGCCTGAGTGATGGCTTGCCGGACGCTCCGCAACAATGCTGTTGCACTATGGACCGGGGCAGCCTCGAACTCGCCGAACGGGTCCTGCGGAAAAGGTGCATGACCTCTTGATCTCAGTCCCCGGCGCGAAATCGATGTGATCTGACCGCGATGGCCGGTCCGCGCGAGCGAGGCGACGATGTCAGCAGCGGTAAGACCATTGCCGACGATCAGCAGCCTGTCGTCCGGCCGGATGGTGTCAAGTGCTCCCGCGCAGGTGGAATCGGCTACAAATCGCTCGTGTCCTTCAAGCGAGCGCAAAACACCTGGCGTCGATGGCGATGGATGGCTGGTGGCGATCACCAGAAAGTCGGCAAACACCTGTCCGCCCTGGCTATCGGTTATGTGCCAGAGCGCACCGTCCCGGCGCACCGCGATAACGAGCGCGCGACGATGGCGCACAGCGCCGCTCTGCACGAAAGGAGCGACTGCTGACGCAATATAGGCTCCGAACACATGGCGCCGGGGAAAGAGGTTGCCATCTGGCCGGTAAGCTTCCGGGTCGTCGGCGACAGCGTCATTGTGCGCGATCCATTCGAGGAAATCCTCCGGATGGTCCGGTAGCAGGCTCATGCGGGCGGCTGGAACATTGATGCGATGGGCCGGATCGGTCGTATCATACGCAAGCCCTCTGCCAAGCTCGCGCCGTGGCTCAAAGACGACGATTGCTGGCGCTCGGTCAGCCATGGAGTGCGCCAGATGGTATGCGACGCCGGCTCCCGAAACGCCTCCGCCGATAATCGCCACCACAGGTCGGCGTATCCTGTCGCGAAGGGCCTGTTGTGATGTCGTGCTGTCTTGCTTCAATGCCCGCGGTCCAAATCGCCTTTGTTTCAAGAGCGCATGTTTGTTCTTCGCGCTCGGATGGTTTAACTTAGAGTCAGTCAGGGAGCCCGGCAACGGCAATATTCTACTAAATCAGTAGAATTTTTATCCCGCTATTCCGTCCAGGCGCCGAAGAGTTTTCCTGTGCTGCAGCGCAATAGAGATCGGCGTGCTTGGTTTACCCTGAGCAGTTTTGAAATTATCTGGCCGTCAGAGGCCAGCCCTCATCAATTCAAGACGGGAAACACCACAATGAACAAGAAGACGTCCACATCAAGTCTGACGCGTCGTGCAAGCCTTGCCGCGATCGCCGCCTCGACGGTCGCCCTGATTGCTTTTGCATCGCCTGTTGCGTCGTTTGCCGAAGACAAGTCGATCAAGGTCGGTATCATGAGCGGCGAGGATGAAGATGTCTGGCGCGTCGTGACCGCCGAAGCCGCCAAGAACGGCCTGACGATCGAAACGGTCGTCTTCAACGACTATACACAGCCGAACGAGGCGCTGGAACGCGGCGAAATCGACGCGAACGCCTTCCAGCATAAGCCTTATCTCGACAACCAGGTCGCGCAGCACGGCTATCATATCGTCCCCGTCGGATACACGGGCGTCTGGCCGATCGGCCTTTACTCCAAGAAGCACAAGGCAGTCGCCGAGATCACCGAAGGTGCGACCATCGGCGTGCCGAATGACCCGTCAAACGAGGGTCGCGCACTGCGCGTTCTGCAGAACGAAGGCATCATCAAGCTCAAGGACGGGACGGGCATTCTCGCAACCGTCACCGACGTCACCGAGAACCCTAAGAAAGTTGAGATCAAGGAACTTGATGCCGGTGTGGTCGGCCGTGCTATCGACGATCTGGATGCCGCAGTCGTGAACACCGACTGGGCTCTGAAGGCGGGGCTGTCTGCGGCTGACCGCATCGCACAGGAGCCGATCGCCGACAATCCGTATCGCAACTTCATTGCCGTCAAGCAAGGCAGCGAGAACGAGACCTGGGTGAAGACACTGGTGTCGTCCTACCAGAACGACGCCGTTAAGGCGGAGTTCGACAAGGTGTATAAGGGAACCGGCGTCAGCGCTTACTGATCGACATTCGCGCCGAGAGGTTAGGCGCGTTGAACAAGGCGGTCCGGGCGTTCCTTGCCCGGGCCGCCTTGGGCGTTTCCGAAGGGAAAGAACATGAACTCAATTGTATCGGCCTCCGCAATCGGGGCCACGCCGGAGGCGGCGTCGGAAGAGGTGGTCCGCCTTGTCGACGTGCATCGGCATTTTGGTGCGACTGCCGCTCTCGACGGCATATCGCTCACCGTCCGCAAAGGTGAGATCCTCGGCATCATCGGACGCAGCGGCGCGGGAAAATCCACCCTGATCCGCTGCCTTAACGGCCTGGAGCGTCCTGACAGCGGCGAGATCGAGATCGAGGGGTCCAGTATTATCGGCCTCGATGAAAAGGATCTGCAGCCGCTTCGCCGCCGCGTTGGCATGATCTTTCAGCACTTCAACCTACTGGCGTCGAAGACGGTCGAAGAAAACGTCGCACTGCCGCTTAAGATCGCCGGCGTCGCAAAGGCCGAACGCCTGAAGCGCGCGCATGAATTGCTGGAGCTTGTCGGCCTCGCGGGCAAGGCAAAAGCCTATCCTTCGTCTCTGTCCGGTGGCCAGAAGCAACGCGTTGGCATTGCCCGAGCGCTCGCGGCGCGCCCGGCATTGCTGCTCTCTGATGAAGCGACATCTGCGCTCGATCCGGAAACGACCCGTTCGATCCTGACCCTTCTGAAGGATATCAACCGCAAGCTCGGCCTCACGATCGTGCTCATCACGCATGAGATGGAGGTCGTGCGCAATATTGCCGATCGCGTCGCCGTCATCGATGCCGGCCGTATTGTCGAGGAGGGTCAGGTCTGGGCGGTGTTTGCCGATCCCAAGGCGCCGATCACCCAAAGCCTGCTGGCGGGAAGCCGCCCGCAATTGCCGGAGCATATCGCCGCCCGGCTGTCACCCACGTCCGGACAGGAGGCGATCCTCAGCGTCGACATGGCCGGCCCGGCTGCGCAGGGCGCGGTTTTTGCCGATCTCTCCACTGCGCTGCCGCAATCCTTCCGGCTCGTCCACGGTGGCATCGATCATATCCAGAACCAGCCGGTGGCACGCTTCTTCATTGCTATCCCGATGCGCGACCCAGCCCTGAAGGACAAGGTTCTGCAGTTTCTGAAGGCCCGCTCGGCGCGGGTGGAGGTTCTCGGCTATGACACCGATCATGTTTAATCTTCTGCTTCGTTCCCTCTGGGAAACGATCCTGATGACCGGTGCATCCGGGCTGATTTCGCTGGTCTTCGGCCTGCCGCTTGGTCTGGCGCTGGTTCTCACGAACAAGGGCGGCATAGCCGAGAACGCCTGGGTGAACGGCATTTTGAGTGCTATCATCAACGGCTTCCGCTCCGTACCGTTTATCATCTTGCTGGTCGCGCTGATCCCGCTGACGCGCCTTATCGTCGGCACCGCACTTGGCACGTGGGCCGCCATCGTGCCGCTCGCCATTGCCGCGACGCCCTACTATGCGCGTATCGCCGAAGTGTCGTTGCGCGAAGTCGACCGCGGCCTGATCGATGCCGTGCGCGCCATGGGCGGCAACCGCTGGACAATCATTCGCGAAGTGCTCGTTCCGGAGGCGCTGCCTGGCATTGTCGCCGGATTCACAGTGACGCTGGTGACGCTGATCGGCGCCTCGGCGATGGCCGGCGCGATCGGTGCAGGCGGTCTCGGCGACCTCGCCATCCGCTACGGCTACCAGCGTTTCGAGACGACCGTCATGGTGGTGGTCGTTGCCGTGCTGATCGTCCTTGTGTGCGGCATACAGTGGCTCGGCGACCGGCTGGTCGCCAGGCTTGACCACAAGTAATTAATAACGAAACGCCGCGGCAGGGTGCGAGGATGGCAACCTGCCGCGGCCGCCGAACAGCTTCTGCCTGAGGGATCCCTCGGCGTACTGCGCCTTGAAGAGTCCGCGCTCCTGCAACACCGGCACGACAAGATCGACAAAATCGCGCAGACTTTCAGGTGCCACCGTGCGCGCCAGGTTGAAGCCATCCACACCACCATCAAAAACCCACGCCGCCAGGCGATCCGCCACCTGCTCGGCTGACCCGACGATCGGCCTCATGCGGCTGCCGAGCACCATTTGATCAATGATCTGGCGCAACGTCACAGGCTTTGGTGCCTTCTTGGTGATTGCGGCAAGCGCGGACTGATTGGCGTTGGTTGACGTCTGCGCGATCGGCTCGTCGAGACCGTACTTCGACAAATCAACGCCTGTCGAAGCCGAGTAGTGCGCGACAGACGCTTCCACGCTCGCATGCCGGCGGTAGTCTTCGAGCTTATCCAGTGCTTCCTTCTCGGTGCGACCGACGACCGCGCTGACGAGGCCAAGAACGCGCAACGCATCCTTTCCACGACCGAATGCTTCGGCCTTCCGCCGCAGGGCCTCCACGGTCGGACGTGCCGCCTGCGGGGTCGGCGCAGCGATAAAGACGCATTCGGCATGGCGGGCCGCGAAATCCTGCCCGCGCGCCGAGGCGCCCGCCTGAAAAAGCAGTGGCGTGCGCTGCGGCGAGGGCTGAGAAAGATGAATGCCTTCCATCTTGTAATATTGGCCGTCATGCCTGATGGCGCGAACTTTTGAAGGGTCGGCGAAGATGGCGCGCGCCCTGTCACAAAGCACCGCATCGTCGTCCCAACTTCCCTCCCAGAGCTTGTAGAGGATTTCGAGATATTCCTCGGCCGCATCGTAGCGTGCGTCGTGTTCTGGCAATGTCTCAAAGCCCATGGCGCGCGCGGCACTGTCGAGATAGCCGGTGACGATGTTCCATCCGATCCGCCCCTTTGTCAGGTGATCGAGCGTCGACATGCGCCGCGCCAACAGGTAGGGCGGCTCGTAGGTCGTGTTGACGGTTACCCCGAAGCCGAGATGCTTGGTAACGTATGCCATGACCGAGATCGGCATCAGTGGATCGTTGACCGGGATTTGCGCGCCGGTTTCGATGACGGGCGCCGGACTGCCTTTGTAGACGTCGTAGACGCCGACGATATCCGCCAGGAATATTCCGTCCAGCTTGCCCCGCTCGGCGGTGCGGGCAAAATCCACCCAGTAATCGAGGTCGGTATATTGAAGGGACGTATCGCGTGGATGCGTCCACATGCCATGATTGATATGGCCGACGCAGTTCATGTCGAATGCAAAGATCTGCATCTGCTTCATATATCGTTCCCTGTGCCGGCAGACCCGGCGCGCTCGTGAGCTAGAGGGGCGCTCGTGTGCCCTCGTTAGCTCTTACCTTTCCACGGAACGAGGGCAGCTTCCAAGAGCCGAACGGCAGCACTGAAGGCAAATGCACAGGCCGCGATGATGCCGATGCCGACGAAGACGACGTCGGTCGCCAGAAACTGGGAAGCGGACATGATCATGTAGCCGATCCCGCGGTTTGAAGCGATCAGTTCAGCCGCGACGAGCGTGCCCCAGCCGACACCGAGCGCAATGCGCATGCCCGTCAGGATCTCCGGCAGCGCCGATGGCAAAACGATGCTGACGAGAAGCTGCCAGGGCCGGGCACCGAGAGAGCGAGCCGCATGGACGCGCTCGATCGGCAGCGAGCGCACGCCGGCCTGTGCCGAAAGGCAGATCGGCGCGAACATGGCAAGCACAAGCAGCGTCACCTTCGAAGTCTCGCCGATCCCAAGCCAGATGATCATAAGGGGTAGATAGGCGAGCGGCGGCAGCGGCCAATAGAATTCGATCGGCGTGTCAAAGATGCCCTTTGCCCAGCGATTGAGGCCCATCAGCAGGCCAACCGGGATACCGGCCGCGATGGCGATGGCCGCCGCCGTCGCGATCCTGAAGAGGCTTGCAAAGACATGTTCTCCAAGCGAACCTCCGGCATAGCCGAAGCGATAGACGGCGCCGACCTGCGTGACAACCTCCTGCGGCGTCGGCAGGAAGAGACGCGGCACCAATCCGAGCTTTGCGACAAGCCACCAGGTGCCAATCAACGCGACTGCCGTCGCAAGGCTGATCACAAGCGTACTGCTTTCGCCGGCGCCGAACCCCTTCATGTGAACGGTTTTCAGGTGATCGGGCCGGGCGCCGACGACAACGCCGCTCGTTTCGATGACATCGCTCATTCCGCCGCACTCCTGATTTCGTCGCAGCCATGCAGAATGGTCCGAATTTCTTCTCGCAAACTGGCAAACGCTGGTGCGGTCTTGATCGATCGGGCATCGCCGGTTCGGGCGAACTCACGGATGAAATCGAGATCAAAGCGCGCGACGATGCGGCCCGGACGCGGCGACATCACCACGACCTGCGTGCCGAGGAAGAGGGCTTCCTCGATCGAGTGCGTAATGAAGAAGATGCGTTTTTTCGTGGTTTTCCAAATCGATACGAGCAGTTCCTGCATCTGTTCTCGAGTCAGGCTATCGAGCGCGCCGAACGGCTCGTCCATCAACAGCACCTCGGGATCGGCGGCAAGGGCGCGGGCAATGCCGACGCGCTGCCGCATGCCGCCGGACAACTCGTAAGGAAAGGCCTTTGCAAAGTCTTTCAGCCCGACCAGTGACAGTAGCTCTTCTGCGCGCGCGCGCCGCACAGCCCTTGGAACGCCCGCAAACTGCAGGCCAAGCGCGACATTGTCGAGGACTGACTTCCAAGGCAGCAGCGTGTCTTTCTGGAAGACGACGCCACGGTCCGCGCCGGGACGTGTGACCGGTCGGCCGTCAAGAGTAATGGTGCCGGTGGAAAGCGGCAGAAAGCCTGCAATCGCGTTGAGAAGTGTGGATTTGCCGCAGCCGGAGGCGCCGAGTGCCACGACGAAGCTGTTGTCCGAAATATCGAGCGAAACGCGATCCAGGGCATGAACCGTGCGGCCATCCCGCGTTTTGAAATAAACGCTTGCGTGATCCACTTTGAGCATGTGCCGTCTCTTCATATTATGACGCTGGCGCGATATCGCGCCAGCGTGCTCGGATGGGAGGATTAATCGCTATTTCAGTTGCTTGCGTTGACGAGTGCATCCGGCGTGACAAAGGCCGCGTAGCTCGGCAGCACTTCGGTCACTTTGCCCTGATCCTTCAGGAAGGCAGCCGTATCCTTGAGGATTTTGGCGGCGCCCGACTTTTCGCCGCCGCCGAGCCAGGCTTCGGAAGCTTGTACGTCAGGCGTCAGAAGTGTCAGGTTCTTGAGTGCGCCAGCCTGCTGCTCGGGCGTTCCGCCAAGTGTCTTGGCGAGCAGCTTGGCATTCTCGCTGTCGGCATCCCAAGCCTTCTTATCCGCTGCGAAGGAGGCATAGTACTTGTTGATGACGCTGGCGAAGGTCTTCAGGAACGCCGGGTTCTCATCGGCGAACTTCGATGCTGCGACCCAGGCGGAGAAGGTTGGAGCGCCCTTGTCGGCGACATCCCTGGATGTGACCAGCACCTTGCCATTCTTCTTCAATTCGCTCAGTGCCGGATCCCACACAAAACCGCCATCGATGTCTCCGCGATTGTAGCTGGCCACGATCTCCGGCTGCGGAATTGCAAAGACCTGCACATCCTTTTCCGTCAGGCCCAGCGACCTGATCAACGCCAAGAGCTGATAATGGTCGGTGGAGACGGGCGCGGCAGCGAGCTTCTTGCCTTTCAGGTCAGACAGAGATGATATGCCCGAACCGTTGCGAACGACGAGCGCCTCGTCGATGCCGGAGATCGAGGAGAGGTAGAAAGCCTTGACCTCCAATCCGCGGGACGTCGCGGCCGCAAACGGGCTCGAGCCGACATAGCCGACCTGCACGTCCCCCGAGGCGATGGCCGCGAAAATCTCGGCGCCTGAGTTGAACTTGCGGAAATCGATCTCATGGCCGGTTGCCTTGGCGAGTTCGCCATTGGCAATTGCCACCGATGACGGCAGCGCGTCGGTCTGGTAGGCAACAACCACTTTCTTGTCGGCTGCCTGGGCAACAAAAGGCGCCAGCAGGCTTGCGGAGCCGAGCGTAATTGCCGCCAATAATGTCCTGATCTTCATGTTTCGCCCCCTTGCGGCTGAGCATCAGCTTCAGCGCTTGAACTTGTTTCGACATGGAAACATTAGGGCGGGCACCCACTCGCACACAGATAAAACTATCTATTTTATAGACTATAAGGACAATATTGTTTTGGCCTCTAAGACGGGCGTGAACATTCGAGCCTTGGCCACCTACGGTCCACCAGCTGGCATCGTTCTTCCTGAGGAAATTCCTGTCAGATCGGATCGATAGAGATCAGAAAGCAGCACGCTTTGCCGCTCACCACGACATCCTTGCCTTTGGCTCCCTGAAGAAGAAGCGCATCCTTTTGACCAAGATCGGCGTGCTCACCGCTCCATTCGACGGTGAGGGTTCCTTGATGACACAGGAGAAACCATGTCGGTGCGGCTGGATGCACAGTCACCGTGGAATCGACATCAACCCTCTCGACCCAATGGCGCAGTCCGTTGCGCCGGGTCATGACGTTCAGGTCCGTGATCGGTCCCTCGGCGAGCCTCGCCGCCACCGCGACATCCGCGGGAAAGGCGAGGGGAGCGTTGTCCTGTTTTAGCAACACAGGCGCGTTGTCGTCGATTGTCAGCGACATGCCGTTGCCTTCAAGGATCGCAAGCGTCCGGTCGATGCCGGCAAAGATCGAGAACGGCCCATCCGTTTCAACCGTTGCCATGCTGACGCGCCAATCGAAATCAGACAGTGCCGCGCCCTCCGGCGAGACGGCAATTTCGACGGTCTGGCCGCCGCCGTTCTTCCACGGCATGCCGCGATAGGTGCTGGATCTGAGAACGGTGGCGCGGGTCATTTGGGCTCCATCATTGCAAGGGAAGGCAGGGTGAACTAAGTTTATTGGACTAAGTCTATCGAGGCAGCTATGCAGACCGTGAACATACACGAAGCGAAGACACACCTGTCGCGGCTTATCGAGAAGGCCGCGAAAGGTGAGGCGTTCATCATAGCCAAGGCCGGGAAACCCCTGGTGAAAGTCGTTCCCCTCGAAGAGGCCGATGCCCCGAAGAAACAGCGGATCGGCTTCATGAAAGGCATGATCTTGGTTCCCGACGATTTCGACACCATGATGGCCGATGAGATCGAGGAGATATTCAGTGAGGGCGAACAGTTCCCCGAATGAGGCTGCTGCTTGATACGCACATTCTAATCTGGGCAGCCGGCGATAGCGAGCGGCTGCCTGATCGTCTGCGAGCGCTGATCGAGGACGACCAGAACGAGCTCCTTTTCAGCCCCGCCAGCCTCTGGGAAATCGCGATCAACCAAGCGCAGATCCGCCCCGATTTTCGCGCCGATCCCTCGATGCTGAGAGAGCGCCTTCTCCAAAATGGTTATGTCGAGCTGCCGATCAACGGCGAGCATGCGCTTGCAATCGCGGCACTCCCGCCGATCCACAAGGATCCCTTCGACCGTATGCTGATTGCCCAGTCAAAGATCGAAGGCGTTGCCTTGGTCACAGTTGATCAGACCGTGCTGCAGTATCCGGGCCTCATGGAATTTTGAGGCCCGGCACAACAGGTCAATTCCCCAGAATTGCCGGCAGACGCAGACCCTGTTCCTTGGCGCAATCGACGGCGATCTCATAGCCGGCATCGGCATGGCGCATGACGCCGGTCGCTGGGTCGTTCCAGAGGACGCGCTCCAAGCGCCGCGCTGCATCGTCCGTGCCGTCGGCGCAGATGACCATCCCGGAATGCTGTGAGAAGCCCATGCCGACGCCGCCGCCGTGATGGAGCGACACCCAGGTCGCGCCAGACGCCGTATTCAGCAGCGCATTCAGCAGCGGCCAGTCAGAAACGGCATCCGAACCGTCCTTCATCGCTTCCGTCTCGCGGTTCGGCGACGCGACCGAGCCAGAGTCCAGGTGGTCGCGGCCAATGACGATCGGCGCCTTCAGCTCGCCGTTCTTCACCATCTCGTTGAAGGCAAGGCCGAGGCGATGGCGATCGCCGAGCCCAACCCAGCAAATGCGCGCCGGCAGCCCCTGAAAGGCGATGCGTTCACGTGCCATGTCAAGCCAGTTGTGCAGGTGCTTGTTGTCGGGCAGCAGTTCCTTCACCTTGGCGTCGGTCTTGTAGATATCTTCCGGATCCCCGGAGAGCGCCGCCCAACGGAACGGACCTATGCCGCGGCAGAAGAGCGGACGAATATAGGCCGGCACGAAACCCGGGAAGGCGAAGGCGTTCTCGAGGCCTTCATCCTTGGCGACCTGACGGATGTTGTTGCCATAGTCGAGCGTCGGGACGCCGGCATCCCAGAAGGCGACCATGGCCTCCACGTGCTGCCTCATGGAGGCGCGCGCGGCGACTTCTACCGACTTCGGATCGGTCTCCCGCTTGGCCTTGGCTTCCTCGACCGTCCAGCCTGCAGGCAGGTAGCCGTTGCGCGGGTCGTGCGCGGAGGTCTGATCGGTCACGATATCGGGGCGCGCACCGCCGGCCTTCATGCGACGAACGAGTTCCGGGAATATCTCGGCGGCATTGCCGAGCAAACCGACCGACTTTGCCTCACCGGCCTTCGTCCACTTGTCGATCAGCGCCAACGCTTCGTCGAGCGTCTTTGCCTTTTCGTCGACGTAGCGGGTGCGGAGACGGAAATCGATGCGGGTTTCGTCGCTTTCGACAGCCAGGCAGCAGGCGCCAGCCATGACAGCAGCGAGCGGTTGTGCGCCACCCATGCCGCCGAGACCGCCGGTCAGGATCCACTTGCCCTTGAGGTTGCCGTTGTAGTGCTGGCGGCCTGCCTCGACGAAGGTTTCGTAGGTACCTTGAACGATGCCTTGCGTGCCGATGTAGATCCACGAGCCGGCCGTCATCTGGCCGTACATGGCAAGGCCCTTCTTATCGAGCTCGTTGAAATGATCCCAGGTCGCCCAGTGCGGGACGAGGTTCGAGTTCGCGATCAGGACGCGTGGAGCATCCTTGTGCGTGCGGAAGACGGCGACTGGCTTGCCGGATTGCACAAGGAGCGTTTCATCCTCGTTCAACGTCTTCAGGGTCGCTGCGATCCGGTCGAAGTCGTCCCAGGTGCGGGCCGCACGGCCGATGCCGCCATAGACCACGAGCTCGTTCGGATTTTCTGCCACGTCAGGGTCAAGGTTGTTCATCAGCATGCGCAGCGGCGCTTCGGTCATCCAGCTCTTGGCGTTGAGCTCATTGCCGCGCGGTGCGCGGATCTCGCGAATGTTGTGGCGTGGGTTTGCAGTCATGCGGGTTCCCCCTGTCGAGTGATTGTTATCGTTTCAGGCCCGGCGCGATCTGTTCAATGCGCACCAGAATGTCTTTGAGATGGACGCGAAGAGGCTTTGCCTTCGCGGCGTCATAGGCGAAGGGTGGCGCCTCGGTTTGGAGATGCGTCGATTGCGCAAGCTCCATCTGGATGGCGTGCACGGCGATCTCGGGCTGGCCGTAATGGCGTGTCGTCCAGCCGCCCTTGAAGCGGCCGTTGAGCACGCTGTCGTAACCCTCAGCGGCTGCAACGACGGTGAGCGTCGCCTGCTCGATGGCGCCATCGCAGGTCTTGCCCATATCCGTGCCGATATTGAAATCCGGCAGCTTGCCCTCGAAGAGGAACGGAATGTGGGAGCGGATCGAGTGGCAGTCGTAGAGGATCGCCACGCCATGGATGGCCCTCACACGCTCGATCTCGGCGGCAAGTGCGGCGTGATAAGGCGCGTGAAAGTCCCGCAGCCGCCCCGCGATGTCGGCCTCACCAGGCCCCTGCCCATCCTTCCAGATCGGCTTTCCGTCGAAATCCGTTTCCGGAATAAGACCGGTGGTGTTCTGGCCGGGATAGAGGCTGACACCGGCCGGATCGCGGTTCGCATCGATGACGTAGCGGTGGAAGGTTGCGCGCACGGTGGTCGCACCTGACAGCAGGCCATCATAGAGGTGATCAATGTGCCAGTCGGTATCGGCAAGAATCCTGCCGTTTTCGTTCAAACGCTCCCAGATATCACCGGGAACGTCGATCCCCGTGTGGGGAAACGCGAGGATGACTGGAGATGAGCCCTGTTTAACTTCGAATACAGCCATGTCAGCTCTCCAGAACGGGTAGGATGCCGGGCTGGACGGATGCATTGAGCGTGCCCGTCGCGATGAGATCGCCTGCCGCCTTAAGGTCGTTTGCCATGTAGCGGTCGAGCTCCAGGCTCGGCACTGCGCTGCGGATTGTCGAAATCGCCTTCTGCAGTTCAGGGCTGGTTGTCAGGGGGGCGCGGAACTCCACGCCCTGGGCTGCGGTCAGGGCTTCGATGCCGACAATATTGAAGAGGTTGTCAGTCATCGGCAGCAGCCGACGGGCACCGTGGCAGGCCATGGAGACATGATCTTCCTGATTGGCCGACGTCGGCGTCGAGTCGACGGAGGCCGGGTGCGACATCTGCTTGTTTTCCGACATGAGTGCCGCGGACGTTACTTCCGCAATCATCAGGCCGGAGTTGAGGCCGGGCTTCTTTGCCAGGAAGGCCGGCAATCCGTAGGAAAGCGCAGGGTCGACCAAGAGGGCGATACGCCGCTGTGCGATCGCGCCGATTTCACAGATGGCAAGGGCGATCTGATCCGCTGCGAAGGCGACTGGCTCGGCATGGAAGTTGCCGCCGGACACAACCGAGTTGTCC
The DNA here is from genome assembly GCF_014193145.1 of Rhizobium sp. BK060. NCBI lineage: Bacteria > Pseudomonadati > Pseudomonadota > Alphaproteobacteria > Hyphomicrobiales > Rhizobiaceae > Rhizobium > Rhizobium sp. BK060. Next base: position 30,102 of record NZ_JACHYW010000022.1, on the reverse strand, counting down.
GAAAGCACCAGCGGGTTGTCGGTGACGGCGTTCGCTTCGATTTCCAGCGTCCGAGCAACCGAGCGCAGCAGATCCAGGCAGGCGCCGTCGACCTGGGGCTGACAGCGGATGCAGTAGGGATCCTGCACGCGCTCGTCGCCTTCAATATGGCTTTGACGGATCACCGAGCCTTCGAGAAGTCCCCGAAGTGCTAAAGCCGTATCGATCTGGCCCCTATGGCCACGCAACGTGTGAATGTCCGGATGGAAGGGGGCGGACGAACCCATGGCTGCGTCCGTCGACATGGCTCCGGTAATCAAGGCCGCCTGGGCTGCCCGATGTGCGCGGAAAAGACCGGCAAGAGCCAGCGCCGTCGAGGTCTGCGTACCATTGATCAGTGCGAGGCCTTCCTTCGCAGCGAGCACGACGGGTTTCAGTCCGGCGCTTTCGAGAGCCGCACTGCCGGAAAGACGCTCGCCGGCAAAGAAGGCTTCGGCTTCGCCCATCATCACGGCGGCCATGTGGGCGAGGGGGGCAAGGTCGCCCGAGGCGCCAACGGAGCCTTTTTCCGGGATGACCGGGATGACGCCCTTTTCCAACATGCCTTCGATCAGCCGCACCAGTTCCAGCCGCACGCCAGACGCGCCACGACCAAGCGAAACCAACTTCAGGGCCATGATCAAACGAACGACGTTTTCAGGCAGCGGCGCGCCGACGCCGCAGCAATGCGAGAGGATAAGGTTGCGCTGAAGCGTCGCCACATCGGCGCTATCGATCTTGATAGACGCGAGCTTTCCGAAGCCGGTATTGATGCCGTAGACCGGCGCATTGCCAGCCGCAATCTCGGCAATGCGTGAAGCGGCCTTCGCGATGCCGGCGTCAAAGGAAGCGTCGAGCTTAGCTGGCTCACCGGTCCAGTAGATCGTCTCCAGTTCCTTGAGCGAAACGGAGCCGGGATGAAGGGTAATGGTCAACGGTCGATCCTTTCGCCCTTGAAGACATGTGCATGAAGTGGGTTGAAGCCGATGCGGTAGACGAGTTCGGCGAGGCTTTCGACGTCCCAGATGGCGAAATCTGCGGACTTGCCGGGCTCGAGCGTGCCTGTTTCCTCCAAAAGTCCGAGGGCGCGTGCGCCTTCACGGGTCGCACCCGCGATGCATTCCTCGACAGTGAGACCGAACAGTGTCGCCGACATGTTCATCGTCAGGAGCAGCGAGGTCAGCGGCGACGTTCCGGGATTGCAATCAGTGGCGATGGCGATCCGAGCGCCGGCGTCGCGCAGCGCCTGAACAGGCGGCTTCTGCTTCTCATTGATGGCGTAGAAGGCACCCGGCAGCAGGACGGCGACCGTACCGGCCGCGGCCATCGCCGTGGCGCCTTCTGCATCCAGATACTCGAGGTGGTCGGCCGAGAGCGCATCATAAGAGGCTGCAAGCTTTGCGCCGCCTAGGTTGGACAATTGCTCCGCATGCAGCTTGACCGGCAGGCCGAGCGCCTCGGCCTTGTCGAAGACCTGGGCGATCTCGACTGTCGAAAAGGCGATCCCTTCACAGAAGCCATCGACAGCGTCGACCAAGCCCTCGGCATGAGCGTATTCGAGAGCCGGGATAACGACGTCCGTGATGTAATCACCGTTACGGCCCTTGTACTCGACCGGCGTCGCATGAGCGCCGAGATAGGCGGTAACGACACGGACCGGACGGACCTGCTCAAGCTGGCGGGCCGCGCGCAGCATCTTCAGTTCGCCGTCGATATTCAGCCCGTAGCCCGACTTTACCTCGATCGTCGTCAGGCCTTCGGAAATAAGTGTATCCAAGCGGGGAAGAGCCGCCTCGACGAGACCTTCGACCGAGAGTGCGTTTGTTGCCTTGACGGAAGAGACAATGCCGCCGCCGGCGCGCGCGATCTCTTCATAGGTCGCGCCTTCCAGGCGCATTTCAAATTCGCGGGCGCGATTGCCGCCATAGACGATGTGGGTGTGGCAGTCGACGAGGCCAGGCGTCACCCAGCGACTTTCGAGATCCGTGATTTGGGCTCGCTCGATCGCCGACACCGGCAAGTCGGCCTCTGGACCGACAAAACTTATGCGGCCGCCTTCTGTAACAATGGCACCTTTGTCGATGATGCCGAGACCCGGCTTTTGTGGATCGAGCGTCGCCAATCGCGCATTCCGCCACAAATGTGGACGGAGATCGCCGGATGCTTCATCGCTTGAAAATTTGTTCCCATTCATCAGCTTTGCGCCTTCCTTTATGTGGAAACATGTATATACATAATAAACAGGTGACAAGTGAAATTTTGTGCGTCTCCATGGAAAAGAAAGATGCGCGGCGCCAAAGAGGAGAAAAAGCGTTATGGCCCAGACGGTAGCGACCACACTGCATTCAAGCGCAGCACTTCTGCCGAACGGGTGGCAAAAGGACGTTCGCCTGACGATCGCCGATGGCCGTATCGCAAGCGTTGAAACGGGCGTCGCCGCCGAGCCCGGCGACGAGCATCACGACACGCTTGTTCCCGCGATGAGCAACCTGCACAGCCACGCTTTCCAGCGCGCAATGGCTGGCCTTGCGGAAGTGCGCGGACCGGCGAACGACAGCTTCTGGAGCTGGCGTACCGTCATGTACAAGTTCGCCCTCTCGATGACGCCTGAGCATGTCGAGGCCGTGGCCGCCCAACTCTATATGGAGATGCTGGAAGCCGGTTTTTCCCGTGTCGGCGAATTCCATTATTTGCACCACGACAAGGACGGCGCGCCCTATGCCAACATTGCCGAGCTCGCCGAGCGCATCGGGGCGGCAGCAAATATCAGCGGGATCGGCTTGACGTTGCTTCCGGTGTTCTATGCCCATTCCGGCTTCGGTGGCGCGGCGCCGATCGATGGCCAACGGCGCTTCATCAATTCACTGGACAGCTTTGCCGCATTGTTGGAGGGCTGCCGCAAGATGGCAAGCGGCCTTCCCGGTGCCGAGCTCGGTCTTGCCCCGCACAGCCTCCGCGCCACTACGCCGGGGGAACTCGTCAAGGTCGTGGCGCTGGCCGGCGACGGGCCAATCCATATCCATGTCGCCGAGCAGGTGAAGGAAGTCGAGGACTGCCTCGCGTGGTCGGGCGCGCGGCCCGTCGAATGGCTGCTGGCCAATGCGCCCGTCGATGGTCGCTGGTGCCTGATCCACGCAACCCACATGACGGACGAGGAAACGCGCGGCATGGCGCGCAGCGGCGCGATCGCCGGCCTTTGTCCGATCACCGAAGCCAACCTCGGCGACGGCACCTTCCAAGCGCCGCTCTTCATCGAAGAAGGCGGCCGTTTCGGCGTCGGCTCGGATTCCAACGTTCTGATCTCGCTTCCAGGCGAACTGCGCCAGCTCGAATACTCGGAACGTCTGGCGCTCAGGGCTCGCAATGTCATCGCAGCGCCAGGCGGCTCGACCGCGCGCAGACTTTTCGATCTTGCGATGACCGGTGGCGGCGCTGCACTGAAGGCACCGGGCGGGATCGCGGTCGGCCACCAAGCCGACCTCATTTCGCTCGGCAAGACAGCCGTACCCTACCTTTCCGGCGATCAGCTGCTCGATCACTGGGTCTTTGCCGGTGGCGTGGCCGTCGACAGCGTCTGGGCGCACGGCCGCAAGCAGGTCGCTGGCGGTCGCCACGTGGCGCGCGATCAAATCAATCGCCGGTTCCTGAAGGCGATGGGCGAGCTTCTGGCAGCATAGGGCTTTCCAGGTCGCAACATACAGATTAGAGCGGGAGGCATTAAACGGAGCGTGACGATGAACCAAAGCAAGGAGACAACCTTGCACCAGCGGATCGTGAGCGACATCGAAGGCCGCATCGTTTCTGGCGAGTGGCCGCCGGGTCACCGCATCCCGTTTGAAGTGGACCTCACCAAGAAATACGACTGTTCGCGCATGACCGTGAACAAGGCGCTAACCCAGCTCGCCAAGGCGGGCCTCATCGAGCGTCGCAAGAAATCCGGCAGCTTCGTCACGCAGCCGCAGGCGCAATCGGCCGTCCTGGAGATCCACGACATCAGGGCTGAGGTCCAGTCACTGAATCTTTCCTACTCCTTCGCCGTATCCAAGCGCGAACAACGCAAGGCGAAGGTCGACGACATTAGACGCCTTGACGTCGCACCAGGATCTTCCGTGGTTGATGTGGCCTGCATCCATCAGGCGGGTGGTCGACCGTTCTGCCTGGAAGAGCGACTGATCAGCCTGTCGACCGTGCCTGAAGCCGCCGAGGCCGATTTCTCCGAAATGGCGCCGGGCGCCTGGCTGATCAATCAGATCCCCTGGAGCAGCGCCGAGCACCGCATTCACGCCGTTTCGGCCGGTTCAGACGAGGCTACCGCCCTCGGGATCCCGCGTAACACCGCCTGCCTGGTCGTCGAGCGCCGCACTTGGAGCAATGTCGGGCCGGTCACCCATGTACGCTTCACCTATCCCGGTGACCGCCATGCGCTGGTGGCGCGGTTCACACCGGCATCGCAATAGAGAACGGCCTCGGCAAGCGCCACCGGCCGTACTCGTCGACCGCGAGTGGGCGGAGATCACCGGCGAAGGCCTGCGGTTGTCGCAGCCCGATGAGCTGCTCGACGCCTGGCGTGACGCTCACGAAGCGCCAAGCGGAGAGCGATTGGCCTTCTACGCACTGAAGACATCGCTTACAAAGGATCTGAACTCACCCTTGGTGGACTTGCTCGCCGGGATGCTGAAGCGTGGGGTCGAGAGCGGCGAATTCCGCAAGGGCGTCGACCCGGTACACCTCGACATATCAATTGCAGCGCTCTCATATTTCTATCTCTCTAACAATCACACGCTTTCTGCGATCTTCGGCAGAGATCTCTTATCGCCGGCTGCCTTGGAAGAGCGACCGGAACATATTCAGGGGCTCGTCCCTGGTTATGTGACCGCCACGTAAGAGTGTTGCCTGTATCGAAACTGGGTTACCATCCAATCGAGCGAATTCTTATAGCGTCGTGTTCCATGTCCAGGGTCCTCATCATTGTCGGGCTTGCTGTCGTCGTGGTTGGTATTCTGTGGCCGTGGCTTGTGCGCATCGGCCTGGGGAGGCTGCCGGGCGACATTCTTATCGAGCGCGAGAATTTCTCCATCTACATCCCTATTACCACCGGTCTGCTTGTCAGCATTCTGCTGTCCGTGATGCTCTGGCTCCTCAGTCGATAGGAAGCAATGCCAGTTGTTGTGATCAACCAACAATTTGCGTGCCAGCGCCGCGATCGCTCTTCTTCGCGCGCCCACCGCTGGACTGCAGCGGGCCGTAAACCATTGGCGCGCTGACGTTCGAAGAATGGAAGAATGTCAGTCAAGGGCTTCCTTTACGGGAAAGCGGTCTACCCGACCCATCACGATAGCTGGAGCCTTGCACAACACGATACAGACCCCCGGCTTGCGCTTCGAATGTGCGCGGCGCGGCTTTGTCGGCGACGCCGACGGAATGGCGTCACACTTGTTACTCCCCCTGTTCGCTTTCCGGTGCCAAGCTATCTGACGAGCAACAACGACGAACCGGATGTCAGCCAGCAGGCGCGAAAATTCGCCCAGATCGAGGAGATTGAAAGCCATGTCGAGATCAACGGACGATGGTCAAATAGGCACGCAGCCGGATATGCACACGCCACCGGTCGTGTCGCCGCAGGCCTGGGAGACGGCCTTGCAGCAGTTGCTTGTGAAAGAAAAGGACATGACCCGCGCCCGTGACGCCCTGGCCGCCGAGCGCCGGCGGATGCCGTGGATGGCCGTCGAGACCGCTTATTGGTTCGAGGGACCTGCGGGCAGGAAAAGCCTGCTTGACCTGTTCGATGGTCGGCGACAGTTGATCGTCTACCGCGCCTTCTTCGAGCCGGGCGTATTCGGCTGGCCCGACCACGCGTGCCGGGGCTGCTCCATGGTGGCCGATCAAGTCGCCCATGTCGCGCACCTGAACGCGCGTGACACCACCCTCGTCTTCGCCTCGCGTGCGCCCCAGTCCGACATCGCGCGCCTAAAGGCGCGGATGGGCTGGGAGATGCCGTGGTTTACTATCACCGACAGCTTCGACGCCGACTTCGGCGTGGATGAGTGGCATGGCACGAACGTGTTCTACCGTGACGTCGACCGCGTATTCCGCACTTATTTCGTCAATAACCGCGGCGACGAGCAAATGGGAAGCACGTGGAATTACCTCGACATCACTCCCTTGGGCCGGCAGGAGGTTTGGGAGGACTCGCCCGAGGGCTACCCGAAAACGCCGACGTACAAGTGGTGGAACTGGCATGACAGCTACGTTGCAAACGCAATACCCGACGAGAAATGGGTCGAGGTTTCAAACGCTGGAGAAGCGGCGTTCCGGAGCCAACACGCGAGCGAGAAGCCCTGAGCCATGGTCCAGGTAGTAGAGAAGTGAAGAACAGGTCGCGCAGAATATGGTGTCTGCGCATAGGCGCCAGCCGACCTCGCAAGGTCACCGCGTTCCGAAATAGTGCGACAATGTGCCGGGCCTTGCGGCCCGCACATTGTGGCCATGTTACAATTCAGCTTTCGGCTCGATCGGCTCCCAGATGCTTATTTTGCGGGTCTCGGGCATCAAGAAAAGGGCAAGCAGGAAGCATACGGCAGGAACCGCGATCGGGTATATCAGCGCGTAACCGATGCTGCCAGTGGCCGCGAACGCCGCTGAGGTAATGAACGGCACCAATCCGCCACCCCAACCATTGCCGATGTGATACGGCACCGATACAGACGTGTAGCGGATCCTACCAGGGAAGTATTCAGCAAGGAACGCACCAACCGGGCCGTATACCATCCCGACGTAGCAAACCAGGATGAAGATGATGAAGACCGCGGCTGGATAGTTGATGTTGCCAGGCTGCGTGGCTAGTCCCAGCCACAAGTACAGCGGATAATACGTGGTCGCGGCGAGCAACATCCCTCCCAGGATCACTGGCTTGCGGCCGATAATATCTGACAGCCATCCAAAGAAGATCAGACTCGGCGTTGCAATGAGCAGTGCAACTCCAACGATGTAGGACGAGGTCAACGCGTCTACCTTGGAAACCTGCTGCAGGAAGTACAATGCCCAGAACTGACCGCTATACCAGACCACTCCCTGCCCGATCAGCACGATGGTGGCGATCCCGACATATTGGATGTTGGAGCTCAGGAAGGCTTCCTTCCATGGATTTCGGGTCATCTGCCCCTTAGCCTTGATCTCCGCAAAGATCGGTGTCTCCTGGAGCTGAAGACGGATGTAGATTGCAATGGCAACCAGCAGGAAGGAGACCAAAAACGGAATGCGCCAAGCCCATTCGTTGAAGACCTCGTTGCCGAAATAGGTGCGCGTCGCGATGATCACGGCCAGCGACACGACGATTCCGAGCGTCGGAGAGGTCTGAAGCCACCCGGTGTAATAGCCGCGGCGTTCGTCGGGGACATGCTCGGCGACATAGGTGATGGCGCCACCGTACTCGCCGCCCAAGCACAAGCCTTGGATCATCCGTAAGCCGAAGAGAAGAAAGGCAGCAGTTAGTCCGATCGACGCGTAGGTCGGCATCAAGCCGATCGCACCCGTGCCCAACCCCATGCCGCTGAGCGTAATGAGAAACGTGTATTTGCGGCCGACCCGGTCACCCATCCAGCCGAAAAGGAACGCCCCCAGTGGACGGATCAGGAATCCTGCGGTGAAGAGTGCAATCGTACTCAGCAGCGCTGCGACTGGATGGGATTGCTCAAAGAACTTGACCGAAAGAACCGCGGCCAAGCTTCCGAAGATATAGAAGTCATACCATTCGATTATGTTTCCTACCGACGCGGCAATGATCACGCGGCGGAAATCCCTTGGAACCTGAGTGGGCATGTTTCTTCCTCCCGTTTAACATCGCCCCCCAACTTCTTGTATTTTAGCACGAAAGCAGGCCGATCCCAACTTGACACCCACTCTTCAGGTCGCGGGGCGCGCGCCGACAATCAGGCGGCAGCCAGTGACGGCAAACAACACGCGACCACGACTGACACGCACGCTCGGCCTCGGAGGTCAGACGTTTACGGAAGCTCAGCAGTTCGTCGAAAAGAATACTGCCCCGGCCGTGGATATGACCGACAACAGGTCCGTCCAGGTCGTAAAGCGGAGCCCATTCTTGGCCCTTGATCCATTATTATCGCCGACACGGGTTAGACCAGAAGAAAGCGACGTCCCTCGGCAAACCTGGGACCGACAACGCTATTATCTGCTGCAGCGGCAAGGCGAAAGGGAGTAGCAGTTCTACCGGAGGGGGCGGCCCTGAATAGAGGCACGCGTCCGCTCGAAACTTGGCGGAGATACTGCCGAAAGCACCTTGCCAAAATGCCTTTCCAGTTCTCTGGATAGGTCGTCGGCAGAGGTCATCCCGTTCTGGAAACGTTCGATAAGCAGTTTCGCCGCGACGTTATAGCCTTCCGGATTGGCAAGGCTACTGGCTGAACAGTATCCCGCCTCATCCAAGACGCCCTGCAGCATCGTGAGGTCTGTTGACTTCAAAACGAAATTATATTCGGAAGACATTTCGGTCCTCCTTCTATCTGGGGCAAGGGCCGCTGGGCCCTGATGCAGCAGCGCCCTTAACATTGGCTGCTGACGGAAAGACCATGCCTGAGCGCGGCTCCGCTTGCAACGTAATTCCTGCAATTTTTATTTTTATAAGACATCCGCAACAAAACCAAGAATTGAGGTTGCGTTTCATGCGGGGAGAGCCTATATCACCGCTATCGGCATTGCTGATGAGCGCTGGAAAGCATCTGTCGCTCGCAATCGCCGCAGTCGCTTTCTGCTTTTGACCACGGATGTACTGGCACTGGCGTGAGTAGCGGTGTGAGGAAGGTCGGTGCGGTTTCGCCCCGGCCTTTTTTGTTGGCTGCTCCACCACTCTAGGCCTTGGTTTAAACACAATGGGGCTCGGCCTGCCGCATCGAGTTTGCTAGTCGAGCTTCGTTTCGCGCCCCTTGGCGTCAAGCAGACCTTTTCTCTCAAAATCGATCTCACATGCCGGGCTATGTCGGGCAGCGATCACTCTTGCAACGAAAAGGAATCTAGAATGAGCAAAACAAATGCGACTGAGATCCAGCGCAAAACAGAGCGTCAAGTTGCAAACACGAGCGGCGGAGGCCACTTGGGAGGGACCAATTTCGGGCAAGCCCCCGACGCTAAGACCGCAGGTGGAACGGGCGGCAAATCCCGTCCCAGTGGGGGGCGCAAGTAGTCTACGGATTGGAAGAAAGCCCGCCGCCAGACGCGGCGGGCCGCTGGCGTGATCGTCTGCAGTCGCCTCTCTTCAGGCTGGTATCGTCACCCGGCTGGGCAGACGCAAGTCATGCGGCATGATCCCATCACGTTCTAGGCCTTGCTCTGCTCCATCGCCAGTTCTGCCCTAAGGCTTTCGACATCGCGGAAGATTGTGGCAACTGCCAGAACGCGTCCGCCGCGCTTGAAGCGCAGGAGGCAGTCCTTCGCGGCAACGTCGCCCTCAACCTCGATGGCGTCCCATCTCTCGGCATGACCGACATAGTTGATCGGGATATCGTAATGCTGGCTCCAGAAGAACGGCACATCCGTGAATTTCGTCCGGCGTCCGAGCATGCTGAGGGCTGCGGCAGCGCCCTGCCGCTGCGCCACCACCCAGTGCTCCACTCTGATGTTCTCGCCGCAGTGAGGGTCGGGCCACCGCGCAATATCGCCGGCGGCATATATCCCCGGCGCGCTGGTCTCGAGATAGGCATCGACCAGGACGCCCCGATCGGTGGCGAGACCGGCTCTTTCGGCGAGATCGACTCGCGGTCGCACGCCGATGCCGGCAACGATCATGTCGGCGGCGAGGGTAGTGCCGCTGCTCAGTACGATCTCGCTGGCGCCGATGCTCGCCGCGGTATCGCCAAGATGGAAAACGACGCCATTTTCCTCATGCAGGGCGCGGATGAAGTCGCCCATCTGGGGGCCTAGTACCCGTTCCATCGGCCGTTCCTCGGGCGCCACGACATGTACTTCGACACCGCGGGTCCGAAGCGCGGCGGCGACCTCGAGGCCAATGAAGCTGGCGCCAAGCACGACAGCGTGCCGCGCCGCGCCGCTCTGCGCGATGATCGTGCGGCTGTCTGCAAGCGTGCGCAACGTGTGGACATGAGGCTGGCTGGCGCCGGGTATGGTCGGGCGCACTGGTTCGGCGCCGGTCGCGAGCAGCAATTTGTCGAAGGCGACCCGTGCCCCATCGGCGAGCACGAGCTCGCTGGCACGGACGTCGATGCCAGCAACCTTAGTTCCGAGGCGCAGATCGATGCCGTTCCTGGCATAAAAGCCTTCCTTGCGCAGCGGGACCCAGTCTTCGGGAGCCTTGCCCGCCAGATAGTCCTTGGAAAGGTTGGGCCGGTCGACGGGCAGCGCCTCGTCGTCGCTGATCATGACGATGGCGCCTTGATATTGTTCTCGCCGCAGTCTCTCGGCCGCGGCAAAACCGGCCGCGCCGCCGCCGACGATGACGATCCTTTCCGCAGATACCCCAGCATTGCTCTCACGCGAAGCCGGCTGCGGCCTCTTGCGCTTCTCGCCAACGAAAATCCGTTCGCCGCGTTTTTCGACCGACCAGCAAGCGAGCGGCGACAGGGCCGGCGCGCGCAGGGCCTCTCCGGTGCGCAGGTCGAAGCAGGCGTGATGCCAGGGGCAGCGGACGCTGTTGTCGGCGACGAGGCCGTCGACCAGCGGTCCGCCATAGTGCGAGCAGGCGGCGGCAACGGCGAATATCTCTGCTCCGCAGCGCACCAGAAGCACCGCCTCGCCGTCGCGATGGCCGACCAGCTTGCCGCCATCGGGAAGATCGGCGAGCGCAATGCCGAGGGCCAGATCGGGTCCGCTCAGGTCTGAATGGTTACTGGCCATTTTCTCCTCCCTCAAAGGGCCGCTGCCGGTATCATCCCCCTTGCGACGCTCGATTGCGCAGCAGGCAGCTTCCCTTGAATTCTGCGCTATTCTGCTTTGTGGGCAAATGAATTTGGCCCGAAGTTGGGTCGAATTCTTGTGATGACGTCAGATGCAGTCGTAGCTCAGATGAACGGGATCGATTTCTGGTCTTAGGGGAGCCCTCACTAAATCCATTTTAGTAAGGGGCTCGAGGCATACGATCCGACCAAGAACATTGCCTACAGAGTTGCGACGAGACCTATTCGTTGGTGTCGCTCGTCTCGGCTGGGATTGGCATTGGCTTTGCGCCGGAATCGACGCTGGAGCTTCCAAACCGCGTCGGGCTCGCTATTGCTTGGAACAAGATCCAACCGCCTCACAGCGGGGAAGGCCACCCACAAGAAGATCTACGTCTCCTTGCGACTACGACGGCGCCGCCCAGCAAGCGCGCCAAACCGTTATTGCGAGCACCTCAAAGCGGAAGAAACGCTGCCTTGGCCGTCGTGCCGTGAGCCTATTTCGTGGTGATCACGATGTCGTCACGGATCAGGTCCGTAAGCTCGTGTTCATCCGTGACGCCAAGTTCAATCCATTGAAGCAGACTCTTTGCCTTTCGCTTTGCCTCAACGCTTCCCTTTTGATGCCCATTCTCATCGCACCAATTCCTCAGAATGCGATCGATCAGGTCCGTGATCTTAAATACTAGCACCGGTCGTTGCCACGAAATCCATTGCATCGGCCCTTCTCCCTTCGAAACGAGAGCCTATGTGGATCCACGGCAGGCAGGCAATGCCTTACACATAAGAACATTCTCATATAGCCGCACTAAAGGACGAGGCGTTGCAAAATGGCAATAGACGCCGTGTGATTGGACAAGGCCACAAATGGCGCATGCTAGCGCAACCCCTCATCGTTGGGGAGCGAATCCAGGATCTCAAGGGTGGTGCGGTTCGCCGAACGCAAGTTCCGCCCTTCGGTATACAGGAGACCGATAGCATCTCCCGGATCGGAGAGCGCAACCCCGCCAGCACGCGAGGGCATGCAAGACCGGCGTTCAAAGCGATCGGCACACTGAAACGCCAAAGTTGAGCGCGATTTCGCGCTCGGCCGGTTCCCAGTTTGACGACAGTGGCAGCTATTGCGATGACGCGGGCGTTCTGTCGCCAGGACGAGAAGTCCGGCAAACCGGGGACGTGCCAGACCACCGCCCCTTTAGCATTAATACTTTGTTAACCATTATGGCCGCATCTCGTCTTAGAAGGGCTATTCGACGATTCCGCCTGGGCAAGTGGCCCGCCGCTATTGTCGGGCTTGGCCTGCCGAAGGCTGATCGAGGCGATACATGGAAGACACGACAACGAGCTTGGCGGGTACCCATCCCAATTTGCCTGTCCCCGGCCGTGCTCAGCATTCCCGCGAGGAGGTCCTTCGAACCCTAAAGTATTGGGAGCATGTCGAGCGCTACAGTGCCCCAATTGCCGAGGACGATGGTGAAAGAAGTGGCGACGTGGCGGTGTCCCACATTGTCGATGACAAGGATCCCTGGCCGTCGACGGCGGATACGAGCAGAGTGTACCGACACTTTGTCCGGTTTGGCATCGCGGCACTCAGGGAATGCGACAAACTCTTGATCCGTCGTTGGTCACCCGAGCAGGGCGCGCACGGTCGCGATCCTGTCGAAGACGGCCAATATACCTTTGCCGGTACTTTCGCCGTCTCCGACAAGCGAGCGGTGGAGAAAGGCTCTCTGGTCGTCAATCGGTTTCTCTACGATCTAGCCGTCACTCTCGAATGTACGACAATCACGTTCTCTGATTATGCCGAGATTTTGGCAAGTGAATTCAAAACCAGGGTGAAGCCTCGATCCAAGCCCTTGGCAATTGCCGAGGCCCTTACTCACTGCGCATACTTTGCCTTGCAACTGCCCACCGACATTCAAGCAACGGTTAAATGCATTGTCGTAACCCGCTCAAAGGTGTTCATCGAGGGGAACCGTCCGAGGAAGATCCAGGACGCGCGCGTGTTTTCAAGTGTCTATCCCAATCTACTGCGTCAGATGGCAAGTGACCTTGAAAATGGCGTGGTCATGGGCGCAGCTTGGGATCTGCTCACCAAGCCGGTTGCCATGTCGGATTTCGACGCAAGCAGTGATGAAACGATCCTGGAGTGCTTGCAAACGGACAGGTATCCGTCCGCTCGATGGCCCTCTGACTTTTCTCTCTCGCCACAGCAGCAAGTCGCAGTCAACGAGACCTTCTCGCGTGTCGCTGAAGGTGGGACGTTCTCGATCAACGGCCCGCCGGGCACGGGCAAAACCACTCTGTTGATGGATGTCATTGCCGAGGTTATCAGTCGTCGCGCCGATGTCTTGCATTCTTACGAGGATCCAAAGTCTGCTTTCGCCCTCGTGGCGGCCAATGGCAACAGCCCTCAATACAGAATCGACAAACCGCTGCACGACTTCCTGGTTGTGATCGCAAGTACCAACAATAACGCAGTAGCCAACCTGACACTCGAACTACCCAGGCAAGAGAAGCTTGGCGAGAGCTACAGGAATTCACTGAGCTACCTGCCGAAACTGGCCGAGAGCCTGATGGCGCAGCATCACGTTGCGGCCGAACCCTGGGGCGCGATCTCAGTCCCACTTGGAAACAGGCGCAATCGCGATCGATGCGCAGCATCTGTGATCGACGCGCTCGACGATGGTTCGCTGTTCGATAGCCGCAATGCGACTGCTTGGAACGTTGCACGAGATAGATACGCCGCAGCGAAGGAGGCCGTCGGGGCGTTGAAAGCAACTCACCGGCGGCTGAACCAACTCATGCATGCAACCGAAACCTTCGGTTCGAAATATACCGACGTTGGCCCTTGGTCAGGGCCGGCGCGCGCATCAGTTGCGTCGCCGCTGAGTTCAGGTGCGCTTGCGATTCAAGAATCCGCCACCATTCTGCCGCACCCCATCCTGGCCAGAGCAAGTGAGCAGATTGAGTGTGCATTAGAAGAACTTGGCAACGTCGTCACTCCCGCTGAATATTTGAACGCGGCGCCACGGTGCAGAGCCCAGATGCTCGTTGGCACATCATCCGCTCTCGAGCGGGCTCGTGCCGAACTCTTCGTTGCCGCCATGAAGCTTCACGAATCCTTTGTGTTTCATGCAAGGAACAGCATCCAAGCGAACCTCATAGGCTGGATTAAGCTTAACTCGGGCAGGGCAAGCACCGAGCTGGAAGCGCTTGCAGGCCATCTGTGGAGCACATTCAGTCTTCTGGTTCCGGTCGTCTCATCGACATTCTGTTCGTTTGCGAACGTGTTTGGAAGCTTCGAGCGAGGAACGATACCTTGGCTGATCGTCGATGAGGCGGGACAGGCATGCAGCCACCACGCAATCGATGCGGTATCACGGGCGAAGCGTGCAATCATCGTCGGCGATCCATTTCAGCTTGAGCCGATCTCCACCATCAGCAATTCCGTGGATCGGGCGCTCGCGGCGAAATTCGACGTTGGCACCGAGTTTCGTTGCAAATCCAGCTCGCTGCAAACGTTAGCTGACCGGATTAATCCGTTCGGCGCAGTCCGAAACGGCAGATGGATCGGCGCTCCCCTGCGCGTTCATCGGCGATGTGTCGAGCCAATGTTCTCGATCTCCAACGGCATGGCTTATGAGCACTCCATGGTGCTGGCGGACGAGACGTTGGACCACGAGGCGCGGCAGAACGAGAGACGACCAGCCTTTGGGCCCAGCGCTTGGATCAACGTGGTCGGAACCGCCGAGACTGCAAACGACTTCTACATTCCGGAAGAAGGCGCAGTTGCCACGCACGTCATTTCGCGCCACATCGCTGATCGTCACTCAGATCGTGAACTACCTGATCTCTTCGTGATCACGCCCTTCAGGAAGGTCGCTGTCGGCCTCAAGCTGCATCTCTTGCAAAACGCTACCGAAGTATTCGGAGATTTGCCGCCGGTCATCGTAGAAGAATGGATCGATCACTCCATCGGCACGGTCCACAGCTTCCAAGGGAGAGAGGCTGAAACAGTACTACTAGTGCTTGGAGCGAAGCGCGTTGATAGCATCGAATGGGCACTTTCCCAACCCAACATCATGAACGTTGCAGTGACGAGAGCTCGTAGGCGGCTCTATGTCGTCGGCAATCGCGCTAACTGGTTTCAGAAAGAGTCTCGGGATCGTTGGATGTTGGGAACCGACAGTGATTGGCTCATCGAAGAGTGCGAAGCCAGATCCCTGTTCGACTCCCAGCCGCAAAGGAAACCTCGCCTTCGTGTCGTGTGATGACCGCGTGGTCGGGACAACCTTGTAGACCCGATCCCCTTGCCATGACTTTCTGCCGAGAGCAAAACCCCGCAGGCCCCTTCGGCCGCATTGTGGGTCCGGCAACCCGGCCGTCGCTAAGAAAGGATGTGAATCCTTCCCAGCGATTCAGCGAAGGACGGCGGCTTTTGTTCGCCGCCGTGACAGACACCCTGCTTGAAATTGAACGAATGAGTGAGCGATGGGGCAAGAGTATCTTTCATTGCTCTTACGGCCATGGCGATGAATTTGAACCAAGACAAGATCGGGGTGAGTGCAGCCGGACCCTTCTCACCAATAGTGCAGGAACGCTTGATGCCAAGAACGCAGCAAGATAGAGGCGATGCCAATTGCACGCATGGAAGGGCGTGCAGATATCGCACTTGCCGGTGGACGCAAGCTGTCCGTCGCCGGCCTTTTCACTGCCTCCCGCCACGCCGATAGCAGAACCTCTCGGCTGTGAGTTGGAAGAGACGCCGTTCGGCACCCAGATGCGCACCGACACCGCCAAGGAAACGACGGTACCCGGCGCCTTTGCATGCGCTGACGCTGCACGTATTCCGCCATCGGTTTCGCTGGCGGTAGCCAATGATGCGTGGGCCCCGGCGCGCAGATCCATCGTTCACTGTCTGTGACGGCAAGTCGCGCCCGCACCGGGTTAGTTGACCACCTCGATAATCCTGGCGCCGGCAAACCGCTTCTTCTGAATACTGGTGTATTCGATCCTGATCAACTTTCCCGCGAGCGGCTTTAGTGGCATCGCTTTCCCGTCAGGTCCGACGGCATCGGTCAGAATCAGGTGGTGGCCGCGCAAGACGACGTCGCTAGCATCGACGATCTTGATTCTGTTGCGATCGTCGCCTTCCAGGCGCCCGATCACACAGCCGGCAACGGAGGGTCCGCAGCTTAGCGGATTGCTACCCTTCTCGATTTTCTTCGCCACCTCGGATCGGTTTGACGCAGCCGCCGATTGGGTTCGCAGATCTGCCGTTGCCTTCGGTCCGTCGCATGGCCCGGTCGGATCAAGTGTCTTGCCGATCGAATTGGTGCTGACGACCTTATTGTTCTGAGAAATATTCTCGCAGATC
This sequence comes from Rhizobium sp. BK060, assembly GCF_014193145.1. Lineage (NCBI taxonomy): Bacteria > Pseudomonadati > Pseudomonadota > Alphaproteobacteria > Hyphomicrobiales > Rhizobiaceae > Rhizobium > Rhizobium sp. BK060. The sequence goes on along the minus strand of NZ_JACHYW010000022.1, from coordinate 13,803 downwards.
TTTCCCTGAGGCGCCCGTTGCGCCCGGATCAGCCCGACACCCACATTGCGAAAGGTATTCCCGTAGACGTCGTTACCGATGCCATCGGCCGCTTCGTCGCCGCCAAGGCGCACGCCGGCCCCCACGACGTCGTAGACTAGATTGTAGCGGAAGACATTGCCGTTGCCGCGCGAGTCAAAGCCACCGGAATTGGGGTCCTTCTGCCCAGTGCAGCTATTCTTCTCGACAATATTGCCACTCGAGCCCTCTTTGATGTCGACGCATTCATTGCCTCCGGTAGCGATGACGTTGTCGTGGATACGGTTCCGATCAGAATGATCGATCGCCTTATCCGGCGCGCCACGCCCGCCTAATTGTTCCGGCGCGGTTCCGATATAGATGCCCTCGCCATTCTTTCCGCCATCGTTAAACACGAAGTCGAAGCGGCCGCACGAACTTATTCTGGAATAAGCAATTTCATTCTGCCTTGCCTGATAGCGCAGGCGCACGCACTCGCCGCCCGCGTTGCGAATATCCATCCCGAGCACGCGAAGCCCCGTCAATTCCTTTCCAGGTGTGTTTCCGATCACGTAGAGCAGCTTGTCGCGATAGCTCTTCTTCGTGTTCGGCTTCTCAAATCGGCCATCGACGGTGAAATTCCGGAGCTCAATATAACTGTGATTGATTTCAATCACCCGGGGCTGGCCGCCGCCTTTAACGACCGATCCAAGCGAGCCCTCGATCGTAATCGGCTTTCCAAGCTCACCATCCCGCACCGATCGAAAATCCTGGAAATAGGATCCAGGCGCCAGCATGATCGTATCGCCCGGCTGCGCGAGCGCAACCGCCGCCTGGATCGTGAGCCCTTCGTCACGACCCTCGCTTTTTGGTGCGACGTTGATTGTCGCGCTCTGTGCGGGGCCGATAACGCCGAAGAACCCGGCGAAACCCAGCATGATCACCGTCGAGCGACGAGCCACGCATGCCTTCCAGATATCTTGGGTCATAGATACCTCCGGTAGTGAACGCGAGACGCAATAAAGCACGCGCTAATATTTAACTCAATTGCTGCTTTTGCTTTTTGCCGGATGCTGCCCGCATTGCAGGTACCGCCCGGCCGATGCCGCAGAAGTTGCACCGCGCCTCCTATGCCTTCATGATGGCGCCAACTGATATTGCAACACACGGCGACCAATGCGCATCTTTCTCGTCCGGCACGGCGAATCTCTGGGCAACATCAATGAGAAAGCCTATGGGCAGTTTGGCGATCACAATGTCCCGCTGACACAATGGGGCTATCGACAAGCGCTCGTGGCCGGCCGAGCGGTTGCGGCCTATCTTGCCGAATTGCCCCAGGGCGAAAACCAAAGACTGGATATATGGTTCTCGCCGTATCTGCGGACGCGACAAAGCAAGGATGCGCTGCTGGAGGCCCTGCCGCCGGAATGGGTAGGGGATGTTCGGGAGGACTACCTCTTGCGCGAGCAGGATTTTGGCCTCTTCACCGAAATCTACGACCATGCGGAGCGGCGACAGAAGTTTCCAGATGAGTTCGAGAAATGGGCCAGGCTGCGAAACAACAGCGGCAAGTTCTATGCAAGGCCACCGGATGGCGAGAGCAGGGCGGATGTGGCGCAGCGGCTTCGTCTTTTTGTGCAAACCGTGATCGATGATGTGTCCGATGGAGGCAACGACATCGTCATCGTTGGCCACGGTGTCACAAATCGAGCGTTTGAAATGAACTTTCTCCGCCACGCGGTCGACTGGTTCGAGCGCTCCGACAATCCAGGAAATTCCGACGTGACATTGATCGAAGGAACGCGTCTTCAGGGCTACAGTTCAATCCTGCTGCACAAGGCAACCGACCGCCAGGTTGGCGATAGCGAGTTGCGGGAAGCTCATGGATCAGCGCTGACGATCACGCCTAAATCGACGCCATAGCTGTTTGACCGTCGGCGTGCTAACGCACGTCGCTCTGCTAGATTGGCTTTCATTGTCGGGCAGGCGCCAGACCGCACTCGGTGACCTCGGGCTCGTCCTTGATGCTCGCCTTGATCCGAAGCTCCCAGTTCGGGCCTAGTTGAAAACCATGTGCCCGCAACATGTCAGCGACCTTGGGGCAGTCAGCCTGGCTGTCGTATTGCCCTGCTAGCGAAACTTCGATGAGCATTTCCTTGGCATCGACGGCACAATTGCCATTCAAGCCGGTATTTTCGAGAAACGAGCACACGGCCTGAGCACGCTCGATGCCCTTGCCGTCATCAGATGCGACTGGGGAACCGGCCGCGACAACGGCTGCCTCGATCAGGGATATGAAGGATCGCATTGTTCTCTCCATAGAGGGCGGCTTCGACACCGGTTGCCACGCTGCTTTGAAGCCCCCCTGGTTCTTTCCAGGAGATGAAGGATGAAGGGGACATAGGCCTCAAATCGGCGTGGGAAAGGGGAGAAAAGTCTAAGACAAACGAATGTGCAGCTAGCTGCAACGGCGGATAGTATCGCAGCAAATTCAAGCTCCTAGAAAGTGCATCCGATCGGCTGCATCAAAAAATTTGAACCCTTCTGTCGAATTTCGCAGTCGTCAAACGTTCCTTGTTTGGACGGCGGAACGCGTCGGCGAGATCCGCCGCATCGTCCTGTCAAAAACCGGAGGAGGTTCACGTGATGGATGCAAATAACCTTGTTTCTGCGAGGGAGCTGGCAAGAAGAAACGGCCTCAGTTTTCCGAACGAAAGTCTCGAATATCGGCAGGCTCGCGATGACCTGCTCGCCGAAGAAATCGAGTTGCGCCGGCATATCGAGCGCGTGGCTGAGCAGCGCCGTGCGTTGCCTCCCGGCGGCCAGGTAACAAAGGACTACCGCTTTCAAGGGCCGGACGGCGAAGTAACGCTAAAGGACCTGTTCGGAAATAAATCCACACTCGTCATTTACAATTACATGTACGGGCCGCAGCGAGAGCGACCATGCCCGATGTGCACATCCATGCTGTCGGCACTCGATGGCGAGGTTCCTGATATCAGCCAGCGGGTCGCTTTCGCCGTTGTTGCGCGCTCGCCCATCGAGCGGTTGCTGGCGTTCAAGAAGGAGCGCGGCTGGCATCACCTGCCACTCTACTCCGACACGACCGACGAGTTTAGCCGCGACTACCACGCCACTGGGCCTGATGGCAGCGATGACGCCGCCTATAACGTCTTCACGATCAAGGATGGTGTGATCCGCCATTTCTGGAACCCGGAGATGGGGCCGGCAACCGCAGATCCCGGCCAGGATCCACGCGGTGCACCCGACTTCATGCCGCTCTGGACCGTGCTTGACACCACGCCTGAAGGCCGCCCGCCGACCTGGTATCCGAAACTCGATTACGACACAGCACAATAGCGCTGCCGCTCAACGCGGGCGTCAGCGGATTTTGCCGACGCTCGCATACATGCCGGTCGTGCGGAACTCGGTCGGATTGGTGCCATAGACGCGCCGGAATACTTTGGAGAAATAATTGGCATCCTCGAAGCCCGAGCGGATCGCCACTTCCTTCACAGGCATGTTGGCGGTCTTGGTCAACAGTTTCACCGCCCGCTTCAAGCGCTTCTGAAGAACGAATTCTGCTGGCGGCAGGCCCTCGTTGGCCGCGAACATTCGCGAGAAATGTGCCCGGCTGAGACCCGCGACCCGCGCAAGATCCTCCACTGGCAGCGGTCGCTCCAGATTGGCCATGATGTAGTCGATGACGTGCTGCATCGTCCGGTACTCTTCACTGAAGACAGGATGCGAGCCGAAGACGTCGTCATATAGCGCCATGGCTGCCTCATAAGCGATTGCGGAGGCCAGTCCCGGCGTCTCCGCATCATTGATCAGCCGCAGGCTGCAGTCGGCCAGATGCTCGATTGTCCGCGGTTGCAGCTTCAAGATCGGGCCGGTCACGGCAAGGATCGAGCGATGGATACGAAGCGCCTCTTCTCCATTCATTGAAATCCAGAAGAACTCCCAGCGGTCTCCATCCTCGAGCCAATAACGATGATTGTGCGGAACGAGGACCAGCAGCGTCTCTCCCTCCTTCACCTGCAGCTGGCGATTCTCGTAGCGCAGGTTTCCTGCGCCTCTGATCGTATGCTGCAGGACGGTAAAAGGTGTTTGCCCGCGCTTTCGGCCATCCCAGTCATAGGTCGCGTTCTCGCGGATCTCGTAGCCGGTGCTGGTGGGCATCGTGTGCAGGCTCTGGCGGCCGCGCGGCAGCGATACTGTCCGCATGACAGGACCATTATCAATCAGTTTTTGCAGCACAGAATTACCCATGAAAGCATAATCCTTCTCTGGCGGCCTCGCCGAATATGCGCATAATCCGCTCTCAAGAGAGAGAACACCGCCAGCACCGAGGAGCGGCGGGGAGGAGAATAAGCCGGATTTCTGGCCTTTTTTGGCGTCGAGCGCAAGCCCGCGTCCAATTCTTCTTCTCATCCTTCAGCGCCGGCAAATTGATCGCATTGAGGCAAGGATCATGAGTTTCAAAATCGCTATCATCGGCGCGGGCAGCGTCGGCTTCACGAAAAAACTGTTCACCGACATCCTCTGCGTGCCGGAATTCCAGGACGTTGAGTTCGCGCTCACCGACTTGAGCGAACACAATCTGCAGATGATCAAGCAGATCCTCGACACGATCGTTTCTTCCAACAAGCTGCCGACCAAGGTGACGGCGACGACCAACCGTCGCGAGGCACTGACGGGTGCGCGCTACATCATCAGCTGCGTGCGTGTCGGCGGTCTGGAGGCTTATGCGGACGACATCCGCATTCCGTTGAAATACGGCATCGACCAGTGCGTCGGCGATACGATTTGCGCTGGCGGCATTCTCTATGGCCAGCGCAATATTCCGGTCATTCTCGACTTCTGCAAGGATATCCGGGAAGTTGCTGAGCCGGGCGCCAAGTTCCTGAACTACGCCAATCCGATGGCGATGAACACCTGGGCCGCGATCGAATACGGCAAGGTCGACACTGTCGGGCTTTGCCATGGTGTCCAGCATGGCGCCGAACAGATCGCCGAAGTGCTTGGCGCAAAACAGCCTTCCGAACTCGACTATATCTGCTCGGGCATCAACCACCAGACCTGGTTTGTAGACCTGCGTCTCAACGGGCGCAAGATCGGCAAGGACGAGCTCGTCGCAGCCTTCGAGGCGCATCCGGTCTTCTCGCAGCAGGAAAAGCTACGTATCGACGTCCTGAAGCGCTTCGGCGTCTACTCCACGGAAAGCAACGGGCATCTGTCGGAATACCTCCCCTGGTATCGCAAGCGCCCGGACGAGATCACCAAGTGGATCGACATGTCCGACTGGATCCATGGCGAAACCGGTGGCTACCTCCGGCACTCCACCGAGACCCGCAACTGGTTCGAGACCGAGTTCCCGCAATTTCTGGAATCGGCATCCAAGCCGATTGATCCGGCCAAGCGCTCGAACGAGCATGCGAGCCATATCCTCGAGGCCCTGGAAACGGGGCGCGTCTACCGCGGTCACTTCAACCTCAAGAACAATGGGGTCATCACCAACCTGCCGTGCGATGCGATCATCGAGTCGCCCGGCTTCGTTGACCGCTTCGGCATCAACATGGTTTCGGGCATCACCATTCCGGAAGCCTGCGCTGCCACCTGTATGGCGTCGATCAACGTCCAGCGCATGTCGGTACATGCAGCGATCAGCGGCGATATCGACCTTCTGAAGCTTGCCGTACTGCACGACCCGCTGGTCGGGGCTGTCGCGACCCCGGAAGAGGTCTGGCAGATGGTCGACGAGATGGTCGTGGCCCAGGCACGCTGGCTGCCGCAATATGCTAATGTTGTTCCAGCCGCCAAGGAGCGGCTGGCAAAGTCGACGGTCAAGACCCGCGACTGGGAAGGCGCAGCCCGCCGCAACGTCCGCTCGATCGAGGAGTTACGTGCCGAAAAGGCGGCAATGAAGCAGGCCGTCTAAGTTTCCCGGAGGACGGGTGGCGATGGGCTCCGGGAGGGAACCCATCGGCGCAAACCTGTCCCCCGGATCGTCTGAGGAGAAACAGGGCGGCCAAGTGCCCCCTGAAACAAGAGGGAGAAACGATGAAAAATTTCCGTAACCTTGGCATTCTTGCTGGACTGGCGCTCAGCGTCTCGGTTTCGGCCTTGAACGCCTACGCTTCCGAGCCGACGGCACCGCCCGCTCCGCCGCAATTCCCGGCGGAGGGCAAGATCAAATACGTCTCGAGAGATACGATCGAAGAGTTCAAGGCGCTGCCTGAATATCACGAGCCGGATTGGGTGACGAAGAACTTCGTCGCGACTGGCAAGCTGCCACCGGTCAAGGACCGCCTCCCCAAGGAGCCGCTCGTCTTCAAGACCGAGAACATGGTCGATGGTGTCGGTGTCTATGGCGACACCATGCGCCATGTCATCGGCGGCCGTCCAGAAGGATGGAATTACGGTGCCGGCCAGACCCAGGGCTGGGGCGGCATCGATATCGGCATGTCGGAATGCCTGACGCGCACCGCACCTCTCTTCCAGATTCAGGCCAAGGACACCGAACCGCTTCCGAACCTTGCGAAGAGCTGGGAGTGGTCGCAGGACGGCCATAAGCTGACCATGCACCTGGTCGAAGGCGCAAAGTGGTCCGACGGCGTGCCCTTCACCGCCGACGACGTCATGTTCTATTGGGACGACGAGGTCATCGATCCCAACGTCTCGCCGCTCGGCGGCGGCGCATCGCCGGAGGCTTTCGGCGAGGGAACGACGCTGACGAAGATCGACGACTACACCGTCGAATGGACCTTCAAGGACGCTTTCCCGAAGCAGTATCTTTATACGATGGCCTACCCGAGCTTTTGCCCAGGCCCGTCGCATATCCTGAAGCCGCAGCATCCGAAATACTCGAAGAACACCTACGACCAGTTCAAGAATGCCTTCCCGCCGGAATACATGAACATCCCGGTCATGGGGGCCTGGGTGCCGGTGGAATATCGTCCCGACGACATCATCGTGTTGCGCCGCAACCCCTACTACTGGAAGGTCGACGAGAAGGGCAATCAGCTGCCCTACCTCAATGAGCTGCACTACAAGCTGTCGACCTGGGCCGACCGCGACGTGCAGGCCGTGGCAGGTTCCGGCGATTTTTCCAACCTGGAACAACCGGAAAACTTCGTGGCGTCGCTGAAGCGCGCTGCCGAGAAGACCGCGCCGGCGCGTCTTGCCTTCGGACCGCGCCTGATCGGCTACAACATGCGCATGAACCTGTCCGCCAACGGCTGGGGCGATCCCGATGCCCGTGGCCAGGCGATCCGCGAACTCAACCGCAATGAAGACTTCCGCAAGGCGATCACCATGGGTCTCAACCGCAAGGCGATCGGTGACTCGCTGGTCAAGGGTCCGTTCACGGCGATCTATCCCGGTGGCCTCTCGTCGGGCACAAGCTTCTACGATCGCAATTCCGTCGTCTATTACCCCTTCGATCTGAAGGGCGCCAAGGAATTGCTTGCCAAGGTTGGCTTGAAGGACACGGATGGTGACGGCTTCGTCAATTTCCCCGCCGGAACGGCAGACGGCAAGAACGTTGAGATCGTCCTTCTCGTCAACAACCAGTATGCGACCGACAAGAGCCTTGCCGAAGGCGTCATCGGACAGATGGAAAAGCTTGGCATAAAGGTCGTCCTCAATGCTTTGGACGGTGCAAAGCGTGACGATGCCCATTATGGCGGCCGTTTCGACTGGTTGATCCAGCGTAGTTCGCCGGAGCTTGCGTCGGTGGTCCAGAACACCGAGCAGCTTGCGCCCGTCGGCCCACGCACGAGCTGGCAGCATCGCGCTGGCAAGGACGGCAAAGTTGACCTGATGCCCTACGAAGAGAAGCTGGTGGGTATTATCACGAAGTTTCAGGCCAGCCAGGACAACAACGAGCGCGTCGAACTCATGAAGCAGTACCAGAAGGTCGCGACCGAGAATGTCGATACCGTCGGGCTCACGGAATATCCGGGTGCGCTGATCATCAACAAGCGCTTCTCGAACGTGCCCGAAGGTACCCCGATCTTCATGTTCAACTGGGCTGAAGACTCCGTCATCCGCGAACGTCTGTGGGTGGCTGCCGACAAGCAGGGCAAATACGAGCTGTTCCCCGAGCAACTGCCCGGCAAGCCCGGTGACAAGGGCCCAGTCAACTAAGAGTTCCCTCCCAACCGAGGACTCCGGTCGCGCGTGAAGCGCGGCCGGGTAAGATCAACAAGCCGGCTGTACCGACAGGCACGACTGGCGGCAAGGAGAAGCGAACCGTCCGATGTTACGATTCCTGCTCGTGCGCATAGCCTCTGCGATACCCGTCCTCATCATTTTGAGCATCGTGACGTTCGCGATCATCCAGGCACCGCCTGGTGACTATGCCGACTACATCCGTTCGCAGCTGATCAATCAAAGTGGGGCTTCCTTTGCTCAGGCGGATGAACAGGCCCAGGCCTACCGCATTGCCCATGGCCTCGATCAGCCGATGGTCATCCAGTACTTCAACTGGATCAAGGGCATCATTTCCCAAGGCGATTTCGGCTACAGCATGTTTTACAACAAGCCTGTCGCCGATGTCGTGGCCGAGCGCCTGCCGCGCACTCTGGCGCTTGCCTTGGTCTGCCACATCTTCGCATCCGTGCTAGGCATCGGCTTCGGCATCTGGGCGGCCACCCGTCAGTATACCTGGATCGACAGCCTGCTTTCGGGCGTCTCCTTCCTCGGCATGACGGTACCGCGCTTCCTGATGGCGCTGATCATCGTCTACCTGCTTGTCTTCCAATTCAACGTCTCGGAGATCGGCAGCTTCTTCTCACCGCAATTTGGTGGAGCGCCGTGGTCCTGGGCGAAGTTCGTCGATCTCGTCAGCCATGTCTGGCCGGTTGTCGCCATCGCCACCTTCGGCGGTCTCGCCTACAACATGCGCGTCATGCGCGGCAACCTCCTCGATACGCTGAACGCGCAGTATGTCGAAACCGCTCGCGCCAAGGGACTGTCAGGCCGGGCGGTCGTCATGCGCCATGCCGTCCCTAACGCGCTGCACCCGCTCGTGATGTATCAGGGCGTCGTGCTTCCCTACATGCTGACCGGCGAAATCGAGACTGCGATCATCTTCTCGCTTCCCACCGTCGGTCCTGCCATCGTCGGTTCCATGGCGATCGGCGACGTCTACGTCACGGCCACCTTCATGATGGTGCTCTCTGCCACGCTGATCGTCGGCAACATCATCGCTGATATGCTGCTTGCCATGCTGGACCCGCGCGTCCGCCAGTACGGAGGAGCCTGATATGCTCGCCTTCGATTCCGCTCCCCCGCCACCGCACGAAGAATCTGTCAAGAATGCACCGCATGGCAATGAAAGCTACCTTTCGCTCGTCTGGCGCCGACTGAGGCGTTCCTGGACCGGCGTGATGGGTCTCATCCTCGTCGGCATGCTGCTTCTCATGGCAGTCTTTGCGGATTTCTTCGCGCCGATGGATCCCAAGGCGACCGATGTCGGCTTTGCCCCGCCGCAGGTTATCAGCTTTCGCGACAAAGACGGCAACTTCGCCTATCCGCCGCGTGTCTATGCGCTCGGTGAATCCGAAGAGCTCGATCCCGTGACCTTCCAGCCGATTGTCGGCCCTGACTACGACAATCCGCGCCTCCTCGGCTTTTTCGTGAGCGGTGCCGAATACAAGCTCTTTGGTCTCATCCCGGCGAGCCGGCACTTCTTCGGTTCGGTGGACGGCCAGCCGGTGCACTTTCTCGGAACCGACAAGTTCGGCCGTGACGTCCTTTCACGAGCCATCATCGGTTCGCGGATTTCGCTGACGATCGCGCTCACCGTCGTCCTCATCGTGACGATGATCGGTACGACGGTCGGCATGGTATCAGGCTATTTCGGCGGCACCTTCGACACCTGGGTTCAGCGCTTCGTCGAAGTGGTGCTCGCCTTCCCGCAACTGCCTCTTTATCTCGCCCTGACGTCGCTGATCCCGGTGACGGCGCCGACTAATGTCTTCCTCGGTTTCGTGATCATCGTCATGTCCGCGCTCGGCTGGGCACAGATGTCGCGCGAAGTGCGCGGCAAGACGCTGGCGCTCGCCCGCATCGACTATGTGCGTGCCGCCATGGCTGTCGGCGCCACCGACCGGCGCATCATCTTCCAGCACATCTTCCCGAACGTGATGAGCCACGTCATCGTTGCGGTCACCCTGCATATCCCGAGTGTCGTGCTCTTGGAATCCTTCCTCGGCTTCCTCGGCTTTGCCGTGAAGCCGCCGCTGATTTCCTGGGGCCTGATGCTGCAGGACACCGCGAATTACTCGGTGATCGGCACCTATCCCTGGATCCTGGCGCCCGTCGGTTTCGTCCTGATTACCGTCTTTGCGTTCAATGCGCTCGGCGATGGCCTGCGCGATGCAGTCGATCCTTATTGAGGTGAAGAACATGGCCCTTGCACTCGTCAATTCCTTCGCCCCGCCCGTTCGCCTCGATCACGAGGGGCGCACTGAAAGCCCGATCATCGACGCCCGCAATATCGGCGTCAAATTCAAGGTCGAGCACGGCATCGTCGATGCGGTGAAGGATATTTCCTTTCAGCTCTACCGTGGAGAAACCATTGCCATTGTCGGCGAGTCCGGTTCCGGCAAATCCGTGACGGCCCGCACAGTCATGGGGCTTCTGTCGAAGCGTGCCACCGTTTCCGACAACTCAAGCGTGGAATATGACGGCACCAATATCCTGACATTTTCGGAGCGTCAGCGCCGCAGACTGCGGGGCGATCGGATCTCGATGATCTTCCAGGAACCGATGAGTTCGCTGAACCCGATCTACACGGTCGGCAGCCAGATCGTCGAAGCGATCCGCGTCCACCGCAGGGTCAGCCGCAGGCAAGCCGAGGCGCGGGCCTTGGAACTCTTGAAGCATGTTCAGATCCCCGATCCGGAAGCACGCCTGAAGCAGTATCCACATCAGCTTTCGGGCGGACAGCGGCAGCGCGTGATGATCGCCATGGCCCTTGCCAACGATCCCGATGTGCTGATTGCAGACGAGCCCACTACGGCGCTAGACGTCACCGTGCAGGCTCAGATCCTCAATCTCATTCGCAATCTCCAGACGGAACTGCGCATGGCAGTTATCCTCATTACCCACGACCTGACGGTCGTGCGCAAGTTCTCCGACTACGTCTACGTGATGCAGCATGGTGAAATGCGCGAGCACAACACGACGGAGCGGCTGTTTGCCAACCCGCAGCATGCCTACACCAAGCATCTTCTAGGCTCCGAGCCGCGCGGTCAGGCCAATCCGCTACCGGAAGGATCGGATGTTATCCTGGAGGCCAGGGACGTACGCGTCTCCTTCATGATGCGCCACGGCAGCTTCTTCAAACCACAGTTGAAGGAACTGGTTGCCGTCGATAGCCTGAACCTGACGCTTCGCCGCCATGAGACGCTGGGCTTGGTCGGCGAATCCGGTTCCGGCAAGACGACGTTCGGACAGGCTCTGCTTCGACTGAATGATCCTGACGGCGGCGAGATCTTTTTCGACAAGCTGCCTATCCACGGCAAATCACGGGCCGAGATGCGGCCGCTGCGTTCGCGCATGCAGGTCGTCTTTCAAGATCCGTTCTCGTCGCTCAATCCGCGCATGACGATCGGCCAGATCATCGAGGAGGGGTTGATTGTCAACCAACTGGGCGCGACCAGGGCTGAACGGCTCGAGCGCGTTCGCGAGGCACTGACAGCGGCGGGCATGCCCGGCAATATCCTGTCGCGCTTTCCCCACGAGTTTTCCGGCGGTCAGCGCCAACGCATCGCGATCGCTCGCGCCGTCGCGCTCGAGCCGGAGTTCATCCTGCTAGACGAACCGACCTCGGCGCTTGATTTGTCCGTCCAGGCCCAGATCATCGAATTGCTGCGCAAGCTGCAGGACGAGCGCGGCCTCAGCTACCTCTTCATCTCGCACGACCTCAAAGTCGTGCGCGCCCTTTGCCACCGTGTGATCGTCATGCAGCATGGCAAGATCATGGAAGAGGGACCCGTCAACGAAGTTCTCACCAATCCCAAGACCGCCTACACGGAACGGCTCGTCAAAGCCGCTTTCGAGGTAGCCTGATTGCACATGCCGGAGGTTATAATGGCAAGAAATCCCAAGATCACGTTTATCGGAGCTGGCTCCACCGTCTTCATGAAGAACATTATCGGTGACGTGCTGCAGCGGCCGGCGCTGTCTGGCGCCACCATCGCATTGATGGATATCAATCCGCAGCGCCTCGAAGAAAGCGCCATCGTCGTCAACAAGCTGATCTCAACGCTTGGGGTCAAGGCGAAGGCAGAGACTTACTCCGACCAGCGCAAGGCGCTGACGGGTGCTGACTTCGTCGTCGTCGCCTTCCAGATCGGCGGCTACGAGCCCTGCACCGTCACCGACTTCGAAATCCCGAAGAAATACGGGCTGCGCCAGACGATCGCCGATACGCTGGGCGTCGGCGGTATCATGCGCGGCCTGCGCACCGTGCCGCATCTGTGGAAGATCTGCGAGGACATGCTCGCCGTCTGCCCCGAGGCGATCATGCTGCAATACGTCAACCCGATGGCGATCAACACCTGGGCGATTGCGGAAAAATATCCCACGATCAAGCAGGTCGGCCTCTGCCACTCGGTACAGGGCACCGCGATGGAGCTCGCCCACGACCTCGATATTCCCTACGAGGAAATTCGCTACCGCTCGGCCGGCATCAACCACATGGCCTTCTACCTGAAATTCGAGCATCGTCAGCCCGATGGCTCTTACAAGAACCTCTATCCAGATCTGGTCCACGCCTATCGCGAAGGGCGCGCGCCGAAGCCCGGCTGGAATCCGCGCTGCCCGAACAAGGTGCGCTATGAAATGCTGACGCGGCTCGGCTACTTCGTCACCGAGAGCTCGGAGCATTTTGCCGAGTACACGCCCTACTTCATCAAGGAAGGTCGCGAGGACCTGATCGAGAAGTTCGGTATTCCGCTCGACGAATATCCGAAGCGTTGCATCGAGCAGATCGAGCGCTGGAAGGGACAGGCGGAAGCCTATCGTTCGGCCGACAAGATCGAAGTTAAACAGTCGAAGGAGTACGCGTCCTCGATCATCAATTCGGTATGGACTGGCGAACCCTCAGTGATCTACGGCAACGTCCGCAATAATGGCTGCATCACCTCGCTGCCCGCCAACTGCGCCGCCGAAGTGCCGTGCCTCGTTGACGCTTCCGGCATCCAGCCGACCTTTATCGGCGACCTGCCGCCGCAACTGACGGCGCTGATGCGCACCAACATCAACGTCCAGGAACTGACGGTCCAGGCGCTGATGACGGAAAATCGCGAGCATATCTACCACGCCGCGATGATGGACCCGCATACGGCTGCGGAACTCGACCTCGACCAGATCTGGTCCATGGTCGACGATCTGCTCGCCACCCACGGCGACTGGCTGCCCGCATGGGCGCGCACCGGCCGCAAGGTTCAGGCCGCCTGACCATCTCTCTCCCGGTCACGGCCACTAAGAGGTCCCGCGGCTTTGCCGCGGGACTTTTTTTGGCCGTCGCGTCATGCCGGACAGACCGGTTTCCGCCCGATCTCGGGGAGAGGCGGCCGGGAAGGTAAGGGCGGCCGTGTTCGGATAACCCTCACTGTTCCGCCGCCCGTCCGCCGATCTTTGGTTTGCCAGCCTGCGGTTGAACATCCCGCTGATGCCCGCGCCTCGCGTCCTGCCCCGGCTTTGAGGTCCTGCCGGCCCAGCGTTGCCCCGCAACGGCTTTGCCGTCCTCCACTGCCGTTGCGGCCCTATCGGGTGCAGGCCAGCGCT
>NZ_JACHYW010000021.1:93776-114362 GCF_014193145.1 Rhizobium sp. BK060 | reverse complement strand
ACCGTCACAACATCCGATAGGAGCCGTATGCGGTAGTGCCGCACGTACGGATCTGGCCGGGGGGCGATGGGTAACCATCGTCCCTACCGGGACCGCTTGTTAGCAGTTATAGCATTCACCTTAGCGGCGATCTCCATCCCTGAACGCCATCTACAGATATCTGCGGCTTGCCATCGACAAGACGTATAATTGCTGGGCGCTCCATTTCGAGCTTCCAACCGTGAGAGAGCAACGTGGACATAAGACGTCCTTCGATTTGTCGAGAGTGTGTCCCGATCACGATATAGCGCACATACCGGTTCAAATCCGCGACGGCAGAATCTATGTAATCTGCTTCCCCGCCTTGAATATCGATATGAAGTAGATCTATCGGTTCCCCAAGCGCAATTTGGTCGAGTGAGAGAGCTGGTAACACCTGATACTCTCCGGACAACATTGCTTCCCTAACTTGCAAATCGGTAGCGTCGAACAAGGGTTCCGAACCCCACGAGGCGCCAGCGTTCTCCACTTTCGGAAAAAGCGCTGTTCCGGTTCGAGTAGCCGCAACACCATGAATAATGCGAAACTGATCCGGCCTGAAGCCATTCGTAACCATTGCCTCGTTGGCAAATTCGACATGCTCGCTGTCACCTTCGATGCCGATCAGCTCGATTCTGAGCCCGCGACCCCGCGCCGCCGCGCCAGTATTGTTCAACCAACAACCCCACCCGCAGCCAAGTTCTAAGACTCTAAACGTCTCCTCTGCCAGATCAACAGAGCGTAAGGCGGCCGCCCATTCGGCGATGTCCGCATGCCAATTTGCCGGGAGCGGGATGGGCTCGACTGTTCCCGCTTTGCCATCGAGAATTCCTGGAAAAAAGCGAGGGGCAATTTTCACGCCCAGGAAGTTTGTTAGATGATCGGCCGACGGTTGAAGATCGGGAACGGCATAGCGATTCATAACTTCGATGGCATCAAAAGTAGAGGCGTAGTTATAAAAGGGGCTTCCCCTGTCGACGATTGAACTCAGTTTGGACTGAAGTGTATTTCTCTCCTCCACGAGCCTCTTTATTTGAGGAACATACAAGGCCATTTTTTTAAGCATATTCACTTCCTCCATCCCTATCTGGCGCGAATCCTACTCTGTGGCGAGCGCTCGCAGGACAAACCGTTTCGCCCTCCGGCACCCTAATGTCACAAGCTATCGCGGCGTTCGACAACCGCCCTTTCAAAAATACTCTGGAGGGCGCTGGCACTATCTAACCAACTAAATCGCGCGGAATTCGGCCGAGCGTTTTCTGCGAGACGAGCATGCAGCAGGTCGTCGGTTGCAAGGCTCTGCAAGCCGTCACGAATGGATCGCACATCGTCGGGATCAACGAGAACACCGGCATTGCCAGCGACTTCGGGCATCGACGATGTGTTGGAGGTTAGTGTGGGAATGCCTCGTGCATTGGCCTCTATAAGGGGAAAGCCGAAGCCCTCGTAAAGGGACGGCATCGCGAGTAGCCTCGCATTGCTGTACAGCATCGCCAAGTCATCATCGCTGACATAACCGGTAAGTCGCACTTGCGGCTCAATCTGTAGACTCGCGATGTGCTTTTTCAGATCACCCAGCCTCCAGCCGTGTCCTCCCGCCAGCACTAGCAAATATTGCTGGCGCGTGGATTCAGGCAATGACGCGTAAGCTTGTAACAACCTGAGGAGGTTTTTGCGGGGCTCCAGCGTGCCCACAAATAGAATGTAGGGACGGTCGATCCCGAGCCGTGAAATATCCGTTGAGAATTCTGTTCCGCCGATCGCCGTTAATCCAGGAAAGATAACGTTGACTTTGTGAGCGCATCGCGGAAATTGGTCTTTCAGATTGGTGGCTGTCGCCGTGGAATCGGTGACGATTTCGTCTGCAACAGAGACGCCTGGTTTCATTAGCCAGCGGTCGGCCAGCCAGGTCTGCCACTGCATCGTCGCCGGCATATCTCGCCAAACTAGATCGTGGATTGTTATAACGCGCGCAATCCGGCGATCAAGGACAAAGGGCAGGCGGTGCGCCGGCCCCCAAAAGACGTCTAACTTGTCCTTTGCCGCGAGGCGCGGCAACTCTGTCTGCGCCCAGATCATACGCCTTATCCCGCCGGGAAAGCGCGAAATACGCAGCTTCGTGCCGGAGAGTTCCTTGAGGTTGCCATATGGAGCTTCCGGCAGGTAGAGATGCACCTGATGGCCAAGGAGCGCTAGATGACGGCTCATCTCCAGAACATACCGTCCAATCCCAGTCATGCTAGTGACGAGATTGCGTGCGTCGACACCAATTTTCATTTATAAGCTACCCACATGCTGTCGTCTGCTTTGTGGGCCGGTCATAGTGCCACGCGAAGCGGATTGCTCCACCAGCCGACCGCCTCCTGCACCAGCCCTATGTCCGCGAAAGCGCCGCGCTTGTCCTTGAATTTCGAGGGAACTTCGATTGACATATATAAGCTGTCGCCGGGCGGCAGAACGAAAGGGATGGGCAATCCAGGTTTGTTTGCGAAGATGGTGTTTCCGTCCTTAGATAAGATGCGGTAGCTTATCATCACTGCGAGCGAGGGATGATTTGAGCTGGCGCTCGCCCACACCTTCGCGGACCGATTCGTAATGCGTACCATATACTTCAGAGTACGGTTACCGTTCACTGCGACCGGTCCCTCAACCAGCGTGATTTCATGTCGGGTTTCGCTCGAATGCAGCGGCGCGTCCACTTTCGTGTTGCCGATATCGCTGATCGGCACATAGGTTTTGTCCGTGCGCGGCTTGTAAATCTTGTACCAATCGTCAGTTAGCACGATCCGCTGCAGTTCGTTAGCACTTTCCTTCCAGCTCATCGAGTGTCTGATAGTGCCAACTGTAGACGACTCACCCTGCACATTTGGAGTCATGTTGCTGTTAGCCCTTAGAAATGAGCGGATAGCCTTTGCGAGAGCGGGCGACGAACCAGTGGTGAAGAAGCGGCAATCTTGCCCGCGCTCGGCAACTTCGCGAAACACCGGGATGTCGCTGGCGATCACAGACTTGCCCAAGTGGGCAGCTTCTACAATGGGGAGGCCGAAGCCCTCGGCGTAAGAGGCTGCGATGAGTGCATTGCTTTCGGCATAGGCCTTCTGCAACTCCTCATCCGAAATACCGTTGCACCAAAACAGGCGCTTACCGAATTCGGCATGTCTTTCGATGCGTTGAATTAGTCCCTCTACGCCCCATCCAGGCTTTCCGACAATAGTAAGCTTGACGTCGATGCCGTCACTCCACAAGGTCTCGAAAGCCTCTAAAGCAACCGTATGTCCTTTGCGCGGCTCAAGCGTTCCGACCATGATGAAAGCGGGGGGGGCATTTGCAACAGCGGATCCAACACTTGCCTCCACACTACCTTGCGAGAAGTCCGCTCCAAGATGCCAATACCCTATCTTCATCGGACGAGGAAACTCGATAGCTTCCAACGTTGCAATCAGTTCGTCAGCGACCGCCTTCGAGATACACACAAAGGATGTTGAATAGCTAAGTGCTTTCTGAAACCACGCTGAGAACGATCGAGGCATACCGGGGTGACACATGCCGGGGTATTTGAGCGGAACCATATCGTAAAGGCACGAGATGACGGCCGCCCCTCTGAGGCGCGCGCATAACAGTGTCCAGTAGTGATCCTGATAGAATTCCCATGAACTATCGAGCATCAGGATACGGTCGTGCGAAGAAAACTCGAGCCGCGTGTCGTCCGTGAACACATTCGAGCCGATTGCTTTTTCCAGCGTTTTAGGAATACCAAACCAACCGTCGGACGAGTCGCTGTAAGCCACGAGCCGTTCAACGCCGTCGCCTTGTTCGGGTGTCCCCAAATTGGCGCAAATATTCTTTACGACTCGTTGGATGCCAGTCTTATGGTCCACGCGATATGTTGATGTCGCGTCGACTATGAGGCGCCGTCCGGTAGAATTTGTAATCTCGGAACGGGCAAGGGTTTCGGCGAGCAAGCGGTCCGGCAGCCGCGTGTCAGCAAGATTCTCCAACACCCCTCGTTGAGCAGTCAAAATGGTTCCAGCGTTGCTCGGCGCTTGCATTCTGTCGGCTGTTTGCCTCAATGCGGAAACAGCGATGCACGCAGACTTTGCCCAGCTGAACTCCGCGGCACGAATGCGCCGCGTCTCGGCGGAAGCTTTCGTTGCGTCAGGATTGCTGAGCGCGCGTTTCATCACCTCTGCCATGTCCTTGACATCTGCAGGATTGAAAAGAAGCTCTTTATCACCGACGACTTCAGGCAAGGCACCCGTGTTCGATGCGATTACGGGTGCACCGCAGGTCATTGCTTCCAGAGCGGTAAGACCAAATCCTTCCAGCAATGAAGGTTGAATTACTAGATCCGTCATTTTGTAGAGTGAAGCGAGTTCGCTATCCGTTACATGACCAACAGCCACAAAGTCGCGCTCGGCAAGCCCCAGTTTTTTCCATCTCTCTTCTTCATATTGCAGAAGAGCGTTCGGGTGATCGCCCGCCAATACAAAGCTATACTGCTCTCGCAAATGGGTTGGTAGCAGTGCAAAAGCCTCAATTGCAGATTCTATATTCTTTCGCCAATCCAAACCCCCTACATAAAGTACAAAGCGCTTTTCGGTTGGTCTTGGTGACTTGGCGTCCACATGCTTGAGTGCATCCTCGAAATCTTTCGATACCCCCGCAAGTATGTTGACTGCCCGTGGATTTTTTGAAATTTCGATGCATTCATTTTGAGAATATTCGGAGATGCAAAGATTTAGATCGTACTCTGAATAGAGGGCGAGCCGCCTATTGTAATAATTGCGTGCGGCAGGACTTGCGAGATAATGTTGGGGGTGGCGGTATGGGATCGCATCATAGAAAATTGATGCGATTGGAATTCCTGAAATGTCATTGGGCGACAGTTGAACAGCTTTGTCGCCAAAGCCTTCAAAAGGACTGGCCGACAGGGCGATGTCGGGCCTTAAGCACGCGACATGGTAGGCGAGTGCTTGCTCGCTTAGCTGCCGTCTCTCGGTGTAGCCACGGATTGCCTCCCCACCTTCTGCAATGCCATGCCACATGAAGATGTTTGCAGGCTTGACCCACTGTTGAAGATGGTCGCGAGCGGCGAGGGCCTCCAAAGGCATCGCGGCGTTGAGAGAAACGAGAAGTTCGACGTCAGGATGATTATCCACTATGCCAAGAATCAACTCTTGCACATAGCGTCCAATTCCCCGCTTTCTGCTTGCCGTTTGGAAACACTGACCATCTATCCATAGGCGCATCAGCAGTTACTCCTCGCCTATTATTCGGTTTTGCGTAAGCCGTTCCCATTTCGCGACCGATCCCTTTGGCGCGTCAATGTACCATCGCCCCTCAATATCGTGCTCTTGCCGGGCGGCATATCCGCGAGCATTGGCGAAGGCCTCCAGTCTATTTCTCATCCAGGGAAAACAGCGCAGTAACTGCAAGCATCGATCCTTCCATCGGGGGTGCCTGGAAAGCCAACGAATTGCCGCTTCAAGTATTGCCCCCGTGCTTTGTCGCGTTAACGCCGGCACGCGTCTCAGGTATGCTGAAACCCCGCGAAGTGGCCGTGTTAGGCGCCATGAAAGGCTCTGATAGATCTCGTGCAACCTCTCCTGTGCGTCGGCTACTTGGTTGCGAGAGTCCAAAAGCTCTTCCTGCAAGGCGCGCCACTGTTGATCGCGTTCTGCCAACAAGGACCGTAGCCCCGCAGCATAGGGCACATGTTCAGCGAGGATGAACTCATCGAAAACGTTGGGACCTAGTCCAAAGGATGGAATGAGTTCTGGATGCAGTTCACTTACATAGAAGCGGTTCAGTCCATCAAAATAGACAAATTGATAGCCTAGGCTCAATAGATTGTCTTCCCACAGAGCGTGTGTCTCCGCCTGTGATAATGGGGCGGTGCTTTCTACTACAACGATCCAAGGTCGCGCCTGCGATGGACGCCAACTCGCAAGAACATCTCCTTCCATGCCTTCTACATCGACCTTTAGCCAGTGAATATCGTTTCCATTGGCGCGGTCCAGCAATGTGGAAAGCGGCATGGAGGCAACCAAGGTCTCAACGACTCTGAAACCGCGGTCCTCATGCGTCTTTGCGATGCTCTCGTCGGCTGTACTCAGTCCCGTTCCAAAAATCTCGAAGAAGCGCAGCGACGTGCCTTTAGCGCCGATCGCAGCTTCTACAACGGCCTCGTCCGGTCTATCTGTTCGCAGCTTGGAAGCGTAATTTGATGTTGCCTCTGCATGGATCCCACGCCAGCCAAGCTCATAAAAACCGCGGCTAACAGAATGAATTAGGGGATCCTGGGCGCCGACATCGATATAGAAGCCGTTCTCAATATGCTTTAATGCCCGCCAAAGAATTACGTCTTCGAAATTTTGCGCGTAGGAGGTAAACATCACAGTTCCGGAAATAGAGAGCGACGCGCGGTGTTGCGGCTAATCGCAGGCAATTCGACAAACTTGTCTTGGGCGAAAAAGGTTGCGACGATCAAGCCGTCGCCGCTGAATGATTCCTGGACATCGTGCTCAACTAAGATTCGTCCCCCAAATTGTCTGATCTTCTCGACGCAGTCACCGTGGGTTGTTCTCGAACCGGAAATGGAGCTGTGATGAGTTGAGACAACAAGGAATCGTATCCGCCCGGCTTGTATGGCGCGGCCAATCGAACCCAAGAAGGGTACCTCCGCACCTTGGACGTCCATGTGCAGAATTTCGATGGTGCTGTCACCGGAGAGCTTCAAAATAGAGTCCATATTGAAGCAAGGTAAGGTTAGTTCGGAGCCTACGCTCTCCGCGTGAAGCGTGAAGGCTGCGTCTTCCTTTTCTCCGATCCAAGCGCTGTGTAGTTCCGCTCGCCCCGTCATACCGTTCAGAGCAATATTCTTCGCGCCCACTGCGCGATTGCGGGGGTCCGGTTCAACGCATATGGCGCGAGACCCTGGTATCTCGTGCAGGTACCAAAGAGAATAGTAGGCCCAGAACGCTCCAAGTTCTACAATAACCGAGTTATGTCGGCATAGGCGGAGCAGGCTATCAAAAATCAGTTCTTCTTGTGGCTCGTGATGTCCCCGGAGCGCGCGTATGATATGCGCCATCCAATCGCCATGATATCCGCCCGCCGCGACTTTGATACCATTGTGCATTATTTGCACCGGACCGTCCGGAGTCTCAATGACGTGTCCTGCATCAGCGATCTTCGGGATTTGATCGCAGTCCGTGCAACTGATGGTCATGAGCGTTCGTGCAAGGCTGTCCATTAATCTACTCTCGCGATGTTAATTCTAGCTGGAATGGCATTAGAGCCTACGAAGAAGGGCAGCGATGTATTGACGACATCGAAGACAAGTGCGTTGTCCTGCCAGTCATAATTTCCATCGAGATTACTGTCTGAGCCAGTTATCGCTGTCGTAAAACTGAACGACCCTGGCCCGAGGTTGCAGTCGAATTCCGTATCGAAACGGATATGCTGCCCAGCTTCTTGGTCAACCAGCGTTTGGTTCGTGTGCGATGTATTAGTACCCCACACGACATGCCCTGTGCGGTCCCGCAACATGATGCCCAGAACGATTTTGGGAACTGGATTTTGGACCTCGAGTTCGACGCGCAGCGTCAACTTTTGCCCAACCACTGCCGTAGATACTGCCATCGAACTTGCGGTGTCGAGCAGTTCGACATTTCTTACGATCGTGTCGAACGTTCCCGAGCGTGTGCGCAGCCATCCGTTAGCATCCCGCTTCTGCTCGATAGTCATTTCACCAAGGTTTTCGCGATCCGCCATCATCGCATTGTAGTAATCCACCACCTCGTCAGTCGGTCCGTCTTTCAGGACGGCACCCTTGTCGAGAAGAATGACACGATCACACAGCGCTCTTACATCTCCAAGACTATGCGTCACAAGAAGGATCGCGGAGCCCTCTTCCTTGAAGTGCCTTATGCGGTCAAAGCTCTTGTGTTGAAAATAGCTGTCACCGACAGACAATACTTCATCCACGATCAAAATGTCCGGACGTTTGGCTGTCGCGAGCGCGAACGCTAACCGGGCCTGCATGCCGCTCGAATATACACGCACGGGCTGATCGAAGAATTCGCCAATCTCCGCAAACGCTTCGATCGCGGGTATCAGGCCATCAAGCTCCTGCTGTGAAAAGCCCATGAGGCCACCTGCTTGATATATGTTTTGGCGGCCCGTGAACTCCGGATTGAAACCAAGTCCTAACTCCAGAATCGCGCTGATCCGGCCCGAGACATGGATATTGCCGCTGCTGGGTCGAACTGTTCCAGTGACCATTTTCAACAGCGTGCTCTTGCCGGCGCCGTTCTGACCAATTAGGGCAACTGCTTCACCTTGCTGGACCTGTAACGAAATGTTACGGCTCGCCCAAAATTCTGAGGCTGGGGAAAACGAGGCTCCAAACCAATTGGCAAACCTTTGAAGATTACTCTTATAGGTCGGATAGCGTTTGTCGACCCTGTCAACCGTTAGTACGCAGCTCATCAGAGAGCATCCACGAGATCGGCACTGGCGCGCCGAAATACGAAAAAGGAAAGCGAAACCATGAGTGCTCCGATCAATATTGCGGGCCATAGGTCGCCCCAATGTGGGCCCTCATCGAGGAGCAGCGCGTTCTGATATAGGGCCACCAGCGGCATCATGGGATTTAGATGCAGCAGCAACTGAAATCTTTCAGGGACAGCGGTTGCTACATATACGACGGGCGTGCACCAGAACCACAGTTGCATAACAACCGTCATTAGCTGGCCGATATCACGGGCGAAAACATTCAGTACTCCGAGAAACACCCCGATACCAAATGCCAGTACCGAAATTAGGAGCATTCCTGGTATCACGTAAAGCCATGCAAGGCCTGGAAAATGGCCGAAAAAAAGAAAAATGAAGGCGATGGAGCAAAGCAGTAGAACGTGATTGATAAGGGCGCTGCCCCAGACAATGATTGGAAGACAAAGGCGCGGGAACGAAATCTTCTTCAGTGTTGACGCCTGTTCGATGAAAACGTTCATGCTTCGCGTTAGAATCTCCGTAAACAAGCCCCAGGCAGCCATGCCAGAAAGGAGATAGATCGGATAGGCGGCAGGATTGGCCATGTTCGGCATTTTCGCACGCATGACCTCTGCCAAGACGATCGAGAATATCAATGCCTGCGCCAACGGGTGAAGAATAAACCACAAGCCACCCAGTCGTGAGCGCGCGAAGCGCCCACGCAATTCCCCCCTTATGGAGGAAATAATGAAGTGTCGGTATCTCCAGATACTACTGAGCAAACGTCATCTCCGCCATTGGGAAACATGATAGGTCTCCGGTCAGCACAGTCATTGAGGCTTCTTCCTCGCTTTCCAATCCTCCAGCACATCACTGAGCGTACTGCCTAATGGAATTTCCGGCTTCCACCCGAACGTTTTGAAAGCTGCTTGATTGTCTCCGGAAGCCACGGCGACTTCGGGTCCTCGGAGTCGCTTCGGATCAATCTCGACGTCCACTTTTAGTCCGGACAGATCGATGAGCATGTCGAGTATCGATTGAATTTGGATCGGTCGCGCGGACGATAGGTTGAATGCCTTGCCAAGCGCATCCGGAGGGACCTCCATCAGTGCCGCGTCCGTATACGCGCGCACGATATCCCGAACATCCAGAAAATCTCGCAGCGCCGACAGATTTCCAACCTCCATACGAGGGGGTCTGGTTCCCGCTCCAATCTCAGCGAGTTGCCGAGCGAACGCGGCGGCGACATAGGCATCTGTCTGTCCCGGCCCCGTGTGATTGAAGGGACGAAAACAGATCGCTTTCAGCCCCTCGTAGGCAAGTTGGGCAACCGCTATATCAGCGGCGGCTTTTGTCGCCCCGTATACAGTCATCGGCTTGAGTGGGCGATCTTCGCGCACTGCTTCCCCTGCTGCGTCAATAAATGAGGCCCCGTAGGCCTCGGAACTACCCACAAAGATAAACCGTGCGTCAGGGGAATGTTCGATTGTGGCGTAAGCAAGATTCATCGTGCCTTGGAAATTCACATCCCAAGCGCGCCGCGGCAGCCTGCGAGCTTCTGCTGGAGCGGCAACCGCCGCGAGATGAATGACGGCGGTCGGACGACACTCTTCGATCAAATCTGCGACTTGACCCCGATCCGTTATATCGGTCGCCCGGTCTGCCCCGCTTCCGTGACCGACTGCTATGACAGTCAAATTGCGGCCGTCTTGTATCTGTCGTCTCTTGAATTCGCGTTGGAGCCATGTTCCAACAAACCCATTAGCTCCGGTAATTAGAATGCGATCTTCCCGCAGCATACGATACTCGCAGTTTTGGTGGCAGACAAACTAGCTCAACCGCTTTAGATCGGCGTCGACCATCTCGACAATCATTTCTTCAAGGCTGATCTTGGGCTCCCAGCCGAATTTGTCACGAGCCTTCTGCGGATTGCCGAGCAATACATCCACTTCTGCAGGGCGGAACAGGTCGGGGTCGATTATCAAGTGGTCCTCCATCTTCAATCCGGCGTGCTGGAATGCGATGGAGCACATGTCTCGCACAGTGGTCGTGCGGCCGGTGGCGATCACATAGTCGTCAGCGACGTCCTGCTGCAGCATAAGCCACATGGCACGGACATAGTCCTTCGAGTGCCCCCAATCGCGCTTCGCGTCGATATTCCCAAGCCGAAGTTCTTTCGCCAGACCTAGCTTGATGCGCGCGACCGCGTCCGTCACTTTGCGGGTCACAAACTCAATGCCGCGGAGAGGGGATTCATGATTGAAAAGGATGCCGCTCGATGCATGCAATCCATAACTTTCGCGATAGTTGACCGTCAGCCAATGACCGTAGAGCTTGGCAACAGCATAAGGCGAGCGCGGATAAAATGGGGTCGTTTCAGACTGCATCGGTTCCTGGATGAGGCCGTACATCTCGGAGGACGATGCCTGGTAGAAACGCGCGTCCGGCTTCTCAAGGCGAACCGCCTCCAGCACATTGGTCACACCAAGCCCAGTAACCTGGCCGGTAAGGAATGGCTGCTGCCACGAGGACTTGACGAATGATTGGGCAGCGAGGTTGTAGACTTCCTCAGGCTTTACATCCCGCATCGTCCGGATGAGACCGGATAGGTCCAGCAAGTTCCCGTCGACGATCCGAACTTCCCGTTCGATGCCTAGCCATTGGAGGCGGCTGAGATTGACATCTGACGTGCTTGATCTCCGTGCGAGGCCATGAACCTCGTACCCGTTCTTCAGCAACAGTTCTGCGAGGTAGGCGCCATCTTGACCAGTTACGCCCGTTATCAACGCTTTCTTCGCCACTTCAGTCTCCGTACTTGCGTCATTACGACTTGCTGTTGAGCCTAGGAACCAGAATGCTATCTGAAGGCGCTCTGGTCGATCGCAGATTTTCCTGCGCCCTTTAGCCGGTCTGACATCCAATGACAACGACCAGCAGCTAATTAGGGACGTTTGGGCGTTCGCTATGTGGAAAAGTGGTGGGGTGCGTTGTAGTGCGCCTCGTCAAATCGACAGAGGCTTTACTAAGGATCGCTTGTCAGAAGTTCGCCTGCTTCCACCCAAAACGTCTGCCAAGGGAGCCAATACTTCGATGTTTGCGCGATAGAGGCGCCGTTCCAAAGAGCATACGTTCCGGCGATTTTCCGCAAGGTTGAAAGCCGTCGATACTCTGGCCGAGCGTCCACGACCGAACCGGTGTGGAGTGCACCATACCAGCGCCGTGAGAAAGCCTCTCTGTTGGCGCCCTGGTCGGCAAAACTAAATTTGTGCCAGGCGCCGGGATCTCGCTCTTTGGCACATGCCCGCGCCATCCCTCCCGCCATTCTTCAACGAGCCATCGTCCGAGCGGTCGTATTTCGGATTGTCTCGTCAGCGCAGGTACGGCGGTGCAGGGTTCGTGGTCGCGATCGATACGGCATCTGATGATAATAGAAGGGGAGTAAAGTCTAATATGTTGACAAAGGCCAGGAAGTCCGCGCAACCATAAGCTTGGCGCGAAGGCCAGCAGCTACAAGGGCTTAGCTTCCAAGGCGATAAGAGAAGATGGTTCGTTTCCCTTCAGGCGAAGAATAGTTGACCGACGTTGTGTCGTTCGATCTGAACTCCGCATCCATCTTCTACGAGACCGCTGGTTGGGCGACTCCTTTACCGCGCGTCGGTCGTTCGCTGCTTTCGCCCTGAACGCAGAGGGGCGGGCTTCTTCTCGGTTGGTTTGATCTCTTCAAACAGCGCGCCGACGTTAACCGCCAGCACGCTCGCCAACGAGTCGAGTGTCGCGACAGTTACGTTTTCTCTCCCGCGCTCGACGCGTCCTACGTACGACCAATCAATATTCGACTCGAGAGCCAGCTTTTCTTGAGACAAACCTTTCGCAACCCGCAGGCGGCGCAGATCCAGCCGATGGTTTGTCGCGTGTCCATGGACGGACTGACAGTCCCTAATTAGGCGTAGATATTTTCAATCCCGAAGCTGCCAACTCTCCTATTTCAAAGCGGTGGCCGAGGAACTGCACTTCGGCAGGGCGGCGGCGAAGGTGCGGATTGCCCAGCCGGCCTTGAGCAATCATGTCATGGCGCTGGAAAGGGAGCTGGGATGCCCACTGTTCATCCGCTCGACCCGGCGGGTCGAACTGACCAGGGCAGGCGAGACCTTCTATGATCGCTGTGTGCGGATCCTCAGCGAAGTCGATCACCGAACTGACGCGGGCTGCCGGCGGCAGTCGCCTCCGCCAGATTAAGATCGGCACCGTCTATCCGGCCACCATAGGCATGCTGCCAACCTTCCTGTCGAAAATCGCCCGCAAGTTCCCCGATGTGAAGATCCATATCGCCTCGGGCAACACCGGCGACATCATCCGCAACCTCGAGAGCGGCCAGATCAATCTCGGCTTTATCCGCCCGGTGGAAAACATCGGCTCGTTGCGCTTCTTCTCGATTGCTCATGAGCGTTACTATCTGGCGGTTGGCCATTCCAATCCGCTGGCGGAGCGCGACGAGATCAGCATCGACGATCTCAGCGATCAGAAGATCATTGCCTTTTCCCGGCAGAACCTGTCGTTCACCGAACGCTACTTCAATGAGAAGTTCGAGGCCTACGACCTCGCCAAGAACATCGCCTACACCTGCGATGATACCTGGTCGCTGGTATCGCTCGTCTCGGCCGGGCTTGGCGTCGGCTTTGCGCCGGAATGGACGCTGGAGCTTCCGAACTGCGCCTTCGAGCTGAAGAAGGTGAAGGGGATCGACTTTCGGATCGGGCTCGGGGTTGCCTGGTACAGGGAAGATCCAACCGCCTCGCGCGATGACATCGTCGATATTGCTCGGTCATTGGCGAGGGCAGGGCGGTGAGGCGACCGTGTTCGGCCAACCCTCGCTGTTCCGCCGCCCGGTTGCCGAAGCTCGTATGCCTGCTTGATGTCGAAAGTGCTTCGTGGTGGTCACGCCCGCGCTCCGGTCTCCGGGGAAATGCCATCACAGCTCAGTACGCGACCGCAATTACCTGAGTACCGGCCTCCTTGGCCGCGTGAATGAGCGGGAGCATCATGGGAAGACACATTTCCAGGAATTGCATCCAGGCAGATTCTAACCGCCACGACGGCATCCTGCCATCGTTACTTGGCAAGCCGGGCAATCAGCGCCAGGGCTACCAAGGGAAGTGACGAGCCGACTGCCCATCATAAGCTTTGCGGTCGTCCGATGGGTTATGGGGCACATGCTGGCATCCACCCTTCACAACCCATTGAAATAGTGATTTCTTCGTCCCGGCCCGAGTCGGCAATAGCGATCGTATTTTCCAGCTCAGCAACATCGATTCCAACAAAAGTTTCTCCACAATCTGAGACGGGTCGTCCTCCTGTCATGAGAATCGGCTCGGCAAGCCCGAGCTACACTCGCACGCGCAAGTATTGGGCAAGCCAGCGCAGCCAGGGAACCGGACATGCCGTCTTGTGGGATGGAGACTTGAGTACAAAAAACTGTCTGTTAGTCGTGTTTCGTGATTTCTCGGCCACAACCATCCCGAAATATTGCTAGCGCCAATATCTCCATGGCGTTGTAACTATGAGTCAGCTACATCGGGGGAAAGTGGCTGGAGTGAACGGTTTGCCGCCGCAAGCGCCGATCTGCAGCTTAAGGGAGAATGATTTCGCGCATGGATGGCATCGTTCCGCAGCATCACGACTCCGGTCTTCGTGCGCTTTGCGGTATCGCTGCGTTCTACCGGATTGCCGCTGACCCAGTCCAGCTTCAGCACGATCTGGGGCTGAAGGGGCGGACATCCGAAGCCATCGACATCCAGCGAGCAGCCAAGATCATTGGCCTTAAGGCGCGTGTCGTGGAGAAGGTCACGGAGCACCGCCTTCGATCCATGCCGGTTCCGGCAATCGTCAAAGTGCGCAGCGGCTCCTTTCAGGTGCTCGGCGGTTTGAATCCATCAGGAAAGTACAGACTTGTCGATCCGATAACGCGCGCTGATCGGGAAGTTGCTCCGTCGGATATACTGGACGAAATCGGTTCGCGTGTGATCCTCATCGGCCGGCGGATCGGCGGTGAAGGATCCGATCCCAGGGAGTTCGGCATTAAGTGGTTCCTGCCGTCGATCTGGCGCTACCGCAAGCCACTCGCACATGTTCTGCTTGCCTCGCTGTTTGTTCAGATATTTGCGCTGGTCACACCCTTGTTCTTTCAGGTGGTGGTCGACAAGGTACTGACGCACAAAGGCTACTCGACACTTTTCGTGCTGGTCGCAGGCATTGCGATCATCGGTCTCTTCGATGTCGTGCTTCAATATCTCAGAACCTACGCGCTGGCGCACACGACGAACCGGATCGACGTCGAACTTGGACAACGGCTGTTTCACCATCTTTTGCGACTGCCTCTCGGCTATTTCGAGACCCGCTCGGCCGGACAGACGGTTGCCAGGGTGCGCGAGCTTGAAACTATCCGTGCGTTTCTGACCGGGCAGGGACTGTTCTCGGCGCTTGATGTCGTTTTCACTTTTGTCTTCATCGCGGTTCTTTTTGCTTACTCCTGGAGCTTGACGCTGATCGTCATTGCCGCGATTCCGATCTACATCCTGATCGGCATGGCGGTGAGGCCACCGCTTCGCGAATTCGTCAAAGAGAAATTCAATCGAGGTGCTGCCAGCCAGCAATTTCTCGTCGAAGCGATCGTAGGTGTCCACACGGTCAAATCCGCCGCGGTGGAACCGGTGATGCAGGCACAGTGGGAGGAGAAGCTTGCAGCCTATGTGCGGACAGCTTTTGATACGACGCTTCTCAGCGCCGGCGGACAAAACGCCATTCAATATGTCAGCAAGCTTTCGACGGCAGCTCTTCTTCTCTTCGGCGCCAAGGCCGTCATCGATGGCGAGCTATCGGTTGGCTCGCTGGTTGCCTTCAACATGATTGCCGGCCAGGTCACGCAGCCGGTTTTGAGGCTGTCCCAACTCTGGCAGGATTTTCAGCAGGTTCAGATCTCCGTCGATCGGCTCGGTGACATTCTGAACACGCCGATGGAGCGTCAGCCTGGCGCTCGTTTGTCGTTGCCGGCTCCAAGAGGGCATATCGAGTTTCGAAATGTCACCTTCCGCTATCGGCCTGGCTCCCCGGAGGTCCTGAAAAACGTATCGCTTGAGATCAGACCCGGAGAAGTGATCGGCATCGTCGGCGCTTCAGGTTCTGGAAAATCGACGCTGACCAAGCTCGTCCAACGCCTCTATATCCCGGAGGAGGGGCAGGTCCTTCTCGACGGGGCGGATCTTTCGCAACTCGATCCCGCCTGGCTTCGAAGCCACATAGGAGTGGTTCTCCAAGAGAACCTTCTGTTCAACCGCACGATTCACGACAACATCGCATTTTCAAACCCGGCAATGCAGCGGGCGCAAGTCATTGCTATTGCCAGGCTCGCTGGTGCTGACGAATTCATCACAAGGCTGCCGCAGGGCTATGACACGATGATTGAGGAGCGCGGCGCGAACCTGTCCGGCGGCCAGCGTCAGAGGATCGCCATTGCAAGGGCCCTTGCGACCAATCCGCCGATATTGATTTTCGATGAGGCAACAAGTGCGCTCGACTACGAAAGCGAGCGCGTCATTCAGACGAACATGCGCCAGATCGCAAAGGGCCGAACGGTGATCATCATCGCGCACCGGCTTGCCGCCGTCAGGCCATGCAACCGGATTATCGGCATTTCCGACGGGAGGATTGCCGAGGTCGGCAGCCATGACGAATTGCTGGGTAGGCCAGATGGCCTTTATTCGCGTCTCTGGGCATTGCAGAACGACAGGGGAGTGGCATGAGCGCAGTCGCTGACGCCTCCCGCCATTCGCCTCTTCCGCGACGGCCCGCAACACGCTCGGATCACGAATTTCTGGCGCCAGCGCTTGAAGTTCTGGAAACGCCGCCATCACCCATACGCATGACGCTGATCTTGATCATCTGCCTGTTCACCACAGTTGCCTTGGTCTGGTCGTATCTTGGCCGCATCGACATCATCGCTTCTGCGCAAGGCAAGATCCAGCCGACTGGCCGCGTCAAGGTCGTGCAGCCATTGCTGACGGGCAAGGTAAAGGCGCTGCCACCACAAAACGGCGATCACGTGCGCCGGGCCGACATTCTGCTCGAACTTGATCCGACGGATGCTCTCGCGGACGAAAGGGACGCCTCAAAGGGCCTCGCATCCGTGAAGGCTGAGGTTCAGCGCCGCAGGGCTGCCATCCAGTTCGTGCGTTCGCAACAAGCACCGGGATCGGTTCCGGACGTCAACTGGGACAAGGGTACTGGCCTTGAGCTGCAGCAGCGCGAGAATGGCATTCTTCGTGGCGATATTGAGCGATATGACGCGACTATCGCCTCACTCGACGCGCAGCAGCACCAGAAGGAAGTGGAGCGTGATCGGCTCAAAGTGACAGTCGCCGCGCAAGAATCCCTCGTTTTGACCCTCAAAGAGCGCGTAATGATGCGCAGTACACTTGCTTCGAAGGACGCGGGTACAATGGCAAGCGTCATCGATGCAACGGAGACGATGAAGGAGCAGGTGACGCAGTTGGCGATACGGCAGGGTCAGCTTGCTGACGCCGAGGCTGCAATAAATGTCTTCGCGAGCGAGAAACGGAAAACAGAACGCGCCTTTCTAAGCGATCAGCTTGACCGGCTTGGCGACGCCGAGCGCCGCGCGGACGAATTGGAGGAGCGCCTGGCGAAGGCAAAGAATTCTCTTGAGCAGATGACGTTGCGCAGTCCGATCGATGGAACTGTGCAGTCCTCGTCGGTGACCGGCCTCGGGCAGGTGGTCACCGTTGGCCAGGACCTGATGCGGATCGTGCCTGAAGACAGCGCGCTGGAGCTTGAGGTCTATATGCCCAACAAGGACATTGGTTTCATCAAAGTGGCCCAGGAAGCCGTCGTGAAACTTGAGGCCTTTCCGTTCACGCGCTACGGGACGGTTTCAGCCGTCGTCGTGAAGGTTGCGGCCGATGCCATCCCGGAGCCAGACGCAACCCGACGTGAGGGCGACCCCATCGCGAGGCAGTCAGGGGCAGCCTTTGGTGGTGCGGAGCGAACACAAAATCTGGTCTTTCCTGTTACGCTGCGCCTTAAGGCCGATCACATTCAAGCTGACGGTGCAGATGTGAAACTGTCGCCAGGTATGGCGGCTGTTGCGGAGGTGCGCACCGGCCAGCGCAGAATATTGGAGTATGTGTTCTCGCCATTGGTTGAGGTCGCTGACGAGGCGCTTCATGAGCGATAAAGGATCGTCAAAATATAGTGGCTATAAATACGTCGCGACTGCTGTGGCGTTCTCGTTTTTGTCGGTAAGTTCAAAGAATATCATGATTTTGAGGGTCTAAAGGCGTGTTTGCGGCAAATTGCGTTCTTAAAATATTTGCGCACGAGCGCAGGTCAGGGAGCCAATCATGACGGTTGTCGTCGGTTTTCTGCCGGCGGCGCTGTGCGGCCGGACCTAATTTTCCATTTTCAGCCGAGCGTCGTGCGGGTGGGGAGGTGAGCCGACCCAACGCACGGTAAGGTGGCATAAGTAAGCGGTGATTTCATGACGGACATTATTACTCCCACAAAGAACGTCAGCCTGACGGGGGATCAGAAAATTGATGGCGTTATCAGCGGCTATGCCTGGGACGGCACGATAACCTATGCGTTTCCCACCAGCTCGACGTCGTACTCCTATAGTGGCGAGAAAGATTACGATTTCTCTTCGATTTCCTCGCAACAGCGCTCTGCTGCCTTGTTCCTTATGGAACAATCCTACGGAAACACGGCAAATGACGGCTTCTCCGTGGAGGGATTTACGAACGCCAGTTTCGTGGCTGGCGGCGCGGACACCGCAACGGTGCGGTTTGCCGAGTCGTGGCTTCCTGATACGGCATGGGCCTATGAACCAGGTACTGGAAGCAGCAGCGGCGATATCTGGTTCGGGACGGCATATGCTTGGACGGCCGATGATTATCGCTATCCGGAGTTCGGCAACTATGCAGGCCATACATTGGCGCATGAACTGGGTCACGCCCTCGGTCTGAAACATGGTCATGAAGCGGACACAAGCAATTCGGTGATCGTGCCCGACGCCTACGATTCCGTCGAATATACGATCATGACCTACCGTACATATGTCGGAGACAATGCGACTGGTTACAAATACGAGCAGAATGGCGCGCCACAGACCTTCATGATGCTCGATATCGCCGCCCTGCAGGAAATGTATGGTGCGGACTACACGACCAACAGTGGCAATACCGTCTACAAGTGGAAGCCGAACGAAGGCGTCACCTATGTCAACGGGGTCGCGGCCATCACGCCCGATGCCAACAGGATCTTCGCAACAATCTGGGACGGCGGCGGCATCGACACCTATGATCTGAGCGCCTATACCACCAGCCTTAAAATCGACTTGCGAGCAGGCGGCTACTCGGTCTTTTCCTCACTCCAGCTGGCCGATCTGGGAGGTGGCCCGAACAATGGTTATGCTCGCGGTAACATTTTCAACGCGCTTCTTTATCACGACAACCTTGCATCGCTGATCGAGAATGTTCTGGCAGGCTCCGGCAGCGATACGATTGTCGGCAACGAGGTGAACAATACCCTGTGGGGCAATGCCGGAAATGACTCGCTTACCGGCGGTGCCGGCGATGACACATTGAACGGCGGCGCCGGATTGGACCGGATGTCGGGCGGGGTGGGCGACGACATTTACGTCGTCGATGTTGCGAACGATGTCGTGACCGAGAACGCGGACGAGGGGACGGACACGGTCCGGACGGCGCTCTCGAGTTATACACTCAGCGCCAACGTCGAGAACCTGACCTACACGGGCACTAGCAACTTTTTCGGCATCGGCAATGCCGCGGCCAATGTGATCACTGGCGGGGCAGCGTCCGATTCCCTGAATGGCGGCGCCGGCGCCGACACACTGATCGGTGGAGCGGGTAACGATACCTACACCGTCGATACTCTCGACGACGTCGTGGTCGAGGCGTCCGCCGGCGGCGCCGATGACATCAAGACCGCTCTTGCAAGCTATTCCCTGGCGGCGATCGACAACGTCGAGAACCTGGCCTTCATCGGCAGCGGCAGTTTCACCGGTGCGGGCAACAGCCTCGACAACATCATCACTGGCGGGGCTGGTAACGACACGCTTTCCGGTGATGCCGGCAACGATAGGCTGAGTGGCGGCACCGGAGCGGACACGCTCCTTGGTGACGCCGGCGACGATTGGCTGGATGGTTGGACGGGAGAGGATGCGCTTTCGGGGGGCATCGGCAACGACATTTATGTCGTTGACAGTGCCGGGGATACAGTCACCGAAAGTGCCGACGAGGGTACCGATACGGTGTACGTGCAGTCGTACTACCTCGCGAGCTACACGCTGGGTGCCAATGTCGAGAACCTCACCTACGTTGGATCATCTGCCTTTGCTGGCACCGGCAATACACTGAACAACGTCATGATCGGCGGGGCGGGGGTCGACACGCTGAGGGGCGGCGCGGGCGACGACACCTATGTCGTCAGCACCGGGGACATCGTCGTCGAAAATGCCGACGAGGGTATCGACACCGTAAAGACGGGCCTGGCCGCCTACACACTAGGCGCCAATGTCGAGAATCTTAGTTACGCCGGCGCAGCAGCCTTTTCTGGCACCGGCAATGCGCTCGACAACGTCATCAAGGGCGGTGTTGCTGCCGACAGGCTCACGGGGGCTGCGGGCAAAGATACATTGATCGGGGGCGCTGGTTCCGACACGATGTCGGGCGGGGTGGGCGACGACATCTATGTGGTCGATGTTGCGACCGACATTGTGCTCGAGAATGCGAACGAGGGCGCTGACGAGATCCAGACGTCGCTTGCGACCTACTCGATGGCCGCGCTGGTGAATGTCGAGAACCTGACCTACACCGGCACCGGCAACTTTGCCGGCGCCGGCAACGCTCTCGCCAATACGATCACCGGTGGCGCGGGCGCCGATACGCTGAACGGCGGGGCTGGCGCCGACACGCTGATCGGCGGGACGGGCAACGACACCTACATCGTCGACAGTGTCGGCGATGTCACCCTTGAGAA
>NZ_JACHYW010000021.1:0-93678 GCF_014193145.1 Rhizobium sp. BK060 | reverse complement strand
CACCTACATCGTCGACAGTGTCGGCGACGCCGTCACCGAAAACGCCGACGAGGGAATAGATACGGTCAGGACCGCGCTGGCGGCCTATACGATCGCCTCAAGCGGCAATGTCGAGAACCTGACCTATATGGGAGCGGCGGCCTTTGCCGGAACGGGAAACAGCCTTGCCAACACGATCAGGGGTGCGGCAGGTGCCGATATACTGGATGGAAAGGCGGGAGCCGACATCCTGATTGGCGGTGCCGGCAACGACACTTACCTTGTCGATGATCTGGCCGACGTCGTGACCGAAGCGGTCAATCAAGGCACAGATCTGATCAAGACGGCGCTGTCTGCCTATGCGTTGACCAATATTGCCAATGTCGAAAACCTGACCTTCATCGGCACTGGCGATTTTGCCGGCACCGGCAATGGGCTCGCCAACATCATCACCGGCGGTGCCGGCAACGACATCCTCGACGGGGGTGCGGGTGCTGACACGCTGATCGGTGGCGCCGGCAACGACATCTACGTCGCTGACAACGCCGCCGACGTCGTCACCGAGGCGGCAGGTGTGGGCATTGACGAGATCCAGACGTCGCTTGCGACCTACTCGATCGCCGCGCTGGTGAATGTCGAGAACCTGACCTACACCGGCACCGGCAACTTTGCCGGCACCGGCAACGCGCTCGCCAACACGATCACCGGTGGCGATGGTGACGACACGCTGAACGGCGGAGCTGGCGCCGACACGCTGATCGGCGGGATGGGCAACGACACCTACATCGTCGACAGTGCCGGCGACGCCGTCACCGAAAACGTCGATGAGGGCATTGATACGGTCAGGACTGCGCTGGCGGTCTATACGATCGCCTCAAGCGGCAACGTCGAAAACCTCACCTATACGGGCACGGCAGCCTTTAGAGGTACCGGAAACGGGCTCGACAACGTTCTGATCGGCGGTGCAGCGGCGGACAGCCTGAGTGGCGGTGCCGGCAATGACACATTGATCGGCGGTGCCGGTTCCGACGCGATGTCGGGTGGGGTGGGCGACGACACCTATGTGGTTGACGTTGCGACCGATATTGTGATCGAGAATCCGGAGGAGGGGACGGATACGGTCAAGACGGCACTTGCGAGCTACTCGCTGGCGCCTACAGCCAGCGTCGAAAACCTGACCTATACGGGCATAGCGGCGTTTACCGGCGTAGGCAATGCCGCGGTCAATGTCATCATCGGCGGAGTCGGCAACGACACGTTGGACGGCAGCGCCGGCGCCGATACACTGATTGGCCGGGGAGGCAACGACACCTATATCGTCGACGACCTCGGCGACCTCCTGGTAGAGGCGGAGAATGGTGGCACGGACACCGTCAAGACGGCACTCACCAGCTACTCGCTGGCATCTGCGGCCAGCGTCGAGAACCTGACTTTCACGGGAACTGGCGGCTTCGCCGGCGCCGGCAACAGCCTCGACAACGCAATCACTGGCGGAGTAGGCAACGACACGCTCTCCGGTGACGCGGGCAACGATAGGCTGAATGGTGGGGCTGGAGCGGACGCGCTTTCCGGCGGGACTGGCAACGACATCTATGTCGTAGACAATGCCGGGGACACGGTCACCGAGAATGCGGACGAGGGCACCGATACGGTGCAGGCGAATCTGGCCTCTTATACACTCGGCGCCAACGTCGAGAACCTGACCAACATCGGCGCGACGGCCTTTGCCGGTACCGGCAATACGCTGGACAACGTCCTGACCGGTGGGGCTGGGGTCGACACGCTAAAGGGCGGCGCGGGCGACGACACCTATGTCATCAGCACTGGTGACATCGTCCTCGAGAATGCCGATGAGGGTACCGACACCGTAAAGACGGGCCTGGCCGCCTACACACTGGCGGCCAATGTCGAGAACGTGACCTATCTAGGCACCGTCGCCTTCACTGGTACTGGCAATGCGCTCGACAATATCATTAGGGGTGGTGCTGCGCCCGACAGGCTCGCGGGAGCTGCTGGCAACGACACGCTGGATGGCGGGGCAGGGGCCGACGCCATGATTGGCGGCTCCGGCGACGACGTCTACATCGTGGACATCGTTACGGACGTGGTAACGGAAGCAGCAAATGGGGGCACCGACACGGTGAAGACCGGACTCGCGGGCCTGACGCTTGCAGCCAACGTCGAGATCCTGACCTACACCGGCACGGCAGCTTTTGCCGGCATGGGCAACGACCTCGCCAACACGATCACCGGTGGAGCCGGGAACGACACACTGAACGGTGGGGCTGGCGCCGACGCGCTGATCGGCGGGATGGGCAACGATACCTACATCGTCGACAGTGCCGCCGACGTCGTCACCGAAAACGCCGACGAGGGCATTGATACAGTCAAGACCACGCTGGCGGTCTATACGATCGGCAGCGACGTTGAGAACCTGACGTATACGGGAACGGCCGCCTTTTCCGGAACGGGCAATAACCTTGCCAACACGATCAGGGGCGCAGCAGGTGCCGATATGCTGGATGGAGAGGCGGGAGCCGACATACTAATTGGCGGTGCCGGCGACGACACTTACTTCGTTGATGATCTGGGTGACGTCGTGACCGAACTGGTCAATCAAGGCACCGATCGGGTCAGGACGGCGCTGTCTGCCTATGCGCTGACCAATATTGCCAATGTCGAAAACCTGACCTTCATCGGCACCGGCGATTTTGCCGGCACCGGCAATGCGCTCTCCAACTGGATCACCGGCGGCGCCGGCAACGATATCCTGAATGGTGGCGCGGGAGCCGACATGCTGATCGGCTGGGCCGGCAACGATGTCTACATCGTGGACATTGCTACGGACTTGGTAGTGGAAGCAAAAAACGAGGGCACCGACACGGTGAAGACCGGAATCGCGGGCCTGACGCTTGCAGCCAACGTCGAGAACCTCGTCTATACCGGCATGGCTGGATTCACCGGCACGGGGAATGACCTCGCCAACACGATCAGCGGCGGTGCCGGCAACGACACACTCGACGGCGAGGCTGGCGCCGACACCTTGATCGGTGGGATGGGCAACGACATCTACATCGTCGACAGTGCCGGCGACGTCATCAGCGAAAGCGCCAATGAGGGAATTGATACAGTCAAAACCACGCTGGCGGCCTACATGATCGGCAGCGAAATCGAGAACCTGGCCTTCATCGGCACAGGCGCCTTCACTGGCACCGGCAATGGCCTCAACAACACGATAACCGGTGGCGTGGCCGCCGACACCTTGTCGGGTGGCGATGGTGACGACACGCTCGACGGCAAGGCTGGCGCCGACACGTTGATCGGGAGTGCCGGCAACGACACCTACATCGTCGACAACGCCGGTGACGTGATCGCTGAAAGCGCCGACGAGGGCATTGATACGGTCAAGACCACGCTGGCGTCCTATACGATCGCCAGCAATGTCGAGAACCTCACCTATACGGGCACCGGTAACTTTACTGGCATCGGCAACGCACTCTCCAATACGATCACCGCCGGCAACGGCAACGACACGCTGAACGGTGGCACGGGGGCCGACACCCTGATCGGCGGGGCTGGCAACGACTATTACGTCGTCGACAACACCGGCGTCGTCGTCATCGAAAAGGCCAACGCGGGCGTCGACCTAGTGCAGACGTCCCTCGCCAACTACGCGCTAGGAGAAAACATCGAAGACCTGCGGGCGGTCGGCGACCCCACCGTAGCCTTTGTCGGCACGGGCAATGCGCTCAATAATCGGATCGAGGGTAATTTGGGCGCTTCGAACACGCTGACGGGTGGCGCGGGCGATGACAGGCTCTGGGGTGGAACGGCCGCAGATTTCTTCGTCTATTCGCCCAACTGGGGTCACGATATGATCGAGAATTTCGTGGCAACTGGCGCCCAGCATGACACGATCAGGATCGATCACACTATCTTTGCCGACTGGGCATCGCTGCTTGCTGCATCGCACCTGTCGGGCAGCAGCACGATCATCACCGCGGATGCGAACAATACCATCACGCTGTGGAACGTCGCCGTGTCGAGCCTGCAGTCGGCGGATTTCCAGTTCGTATGATGTTCGCTCGGACCTACCCGACCGCATTTCGTGTCGGGAGGAAATGGGCTGGAGTTATGGGATCCGCGAGGATGCAGAGGGAGATGCTGTCGACAGCCCTGCGCGACGCATCGCCGCGACCAAGAGGCGAGAAATAACGACGAGCATGCGAAGCCCTGCAAAAAAACACTCATCATCAAAGGGGTGGTCAGCAGCGCGGCGAGCTCCAAAGAAATGCGGCTCCGGTTTAGTAATCACAGGAATTCCCATTTCCTGGGCTGCGCGAATGAGGGCCGCACGGCATCGTGTGCCGACGCATCTCCACCAATTGCGTCCAGGCAGGTCGTAACTGCTGCCCGGCAGTCCTCGCCATCGTCGTTGGCCATGCGGTAATAGCGCTGCGGCAGCATCGCCATTCGATTTCGGGGCGCCCTTCGTAATCGGATAACGGGTCGTGGATTCCTGAGCGGGCTAAACTTTCACAGAGAAAGTCGCTGCTTGCATACCGTTTCGACGAGTGTTTGAAGAGCCTTCACGTGCTCGACTAACCAACCGAGCTCCTCGTTGCTGATTGTGTACTTTGACGAATATCGCGCTTCCACGTAGGCCCGAGATAGCAACTCGAAGCAGCGTCGTGAAAACCGGCTGTCGCGAGGCCATGCGGCGATTAGTCGAGCATCTATTCCTTCGGCTTGGGAGCGAAGGATCTTTATTCGATGCGACTTGGGGCTATAGAGAGTCAGCGTCAAAAGGACACTGTGATAAAGACGCTCGGTCGTTTGATGAAGCAGGAACGCCGCCTCATTGGGAAAGTCCTTCTTTAATGCTTCCTGAGCTAGATGGAGCATGCGCGAAGCGCCATCGAACCACTGTTCAAAAAAGGTCCTAGCTTCAGTCTGCTCCTCTTCCGCCGTCAACGGCTTCGGCTCCGCCAGCGGATGGCCGGGCTCCTCGTAGACGACGATACCGTCCCTGGCGATGTCGACGAAGAAGGGGCGACCGCGCGAAAGCTGGTCGTTGACATCGGCCAGCGTGTGGATGATCGGCACGACCGGTGTTTCGATGCGATGGCCGATCTGCTCTTTCAACAGCTGCTCTTCGATGCCTTCCCAGAGCTCCTGCTCCTCGGCGAACGACTTGCTGTCGACGATGATCAAGAGATCGTAGTCGGAGCGATAGCCGCTTAAATGATCCTCGACCCAATCACCCCGGGCATAGGATCCATAGAGAATGACCATCAGGATCCTGCCGGCGTTGCGCTTCGCCGACAACTTGCTTGCCTGGAAGTGTTCGACTTCGGCAAACAGGATCTCGATGATGCGCGCCAGTTCGCGCCGCTTCCTGTCCGGTAAATGTTCGATATGGTCGGTCAAGGTAAAAGCCGCATCAAAGCCTTCGGTCAGAATCGCATCCATCGTAGCGGTTCCATCGTAATTGCGCATCTAAACGTTATACGGGAATAACGACGTAAATACAATCAAGCTCCGAACGCGGCGCCATCGTCGCTGTGGTGATGCGGCCACGCGGCTAAGCTCATCCCAAGGAACACCGCGCGGCTCCGCCAGCCTGCACAGAGTTCTGTGCTATGGTTAGCTCTCGATCGCGGAGGGTCAGTGCTACTGTCCCCCGAAAAGCTAGCGAGGGTCGCAAATCTATCTTCAACTCTCGGACCATAATCAGGAACGAATCGCCGGCGCACGTCATCGATTCCGTTCCTATTGCTCAGACTCGTCTCGATCACGGTCGCGGTCGGCTTCCTGCCGAAGCTCTTCCAACCGTCGTACACGCTCTTCGGCGGGATCTGTTCGTTCGTCTCCGCTATCCTTCATGCGATCAGCTCGCAGCAGCTTATCGGATTTTGATTTGCGGTCGTGACTCCCATGTTCGGGACGCGATGGGCCCTGACGCTCATCAGCATTACCGAACATCTTGCGTACCCGCTCGCCCGATCGTTGAGCGGCCTCGATCGCAACCCGCACGTCGTTGTCAACTTCAGCGATCTCGCGAATATAGGCGTTCCCAGCGGCGCCGAGTTCCCCTGCGCGTGCGAGCTCGAAATTCAGGCTTGCCTGCAACGACGCTCTATCGAAGCGAGTCTGATCATCGCCAGCCGACCCGATCAGCTGGCGGTAATATTCGACCGCCATCATCACACCGGTTCCTGTTTCGACCGACGACAGCCCATGTCGCGCGACAGCTTCGTCCCATTCTCGGTTGGCATCATCCAGCTGTCGGACGCGGCGATTATCGCTCGTACGGTCACGGGCCTGCTCGGCCTGCTCCATCATCTCGCGGCGGGCCTCGACATGGTCGCGCGCTGCCGAAGCGATCTCCTCGAACCGGCTCCGCCAAGCTTCCGGCGTGACGCGTTCAGCCTGAACCAAGGCAGCTTCGACACGCTTTTCATATGCCTCGAACTCGGATCGCGTCATCGTGCTCATGCTGTCGACCTCCGCAAGTTTTGACAATTCAACCAATGCAGCCCGCGCTCGCGAGCCATTCTCGTTTTGTAGATCTCGCGCGTCCGGCATTTCCTTGAGGGAAAGTTCTGCGGTCGCCATCCGAGAAAGCTGCGCCTTGGCAAAATTCTGAGCGTCGGAATTCTCTGCGTGGCGGGCAACCTCCAGCCACTGCGAGCGAACTTTCTTCATGTACTCCAGGCTTCTCGCGGTCCTCGGCGCCGTCGGCTCCTCCCGCCGTTTCTGATCATACCGTCGCCTGGCGAAATTCGAGGTGCCGGCGTGCTCGGTTCGTCCCTTACGGCTGATCGGCCGGACTTGATTGCGCGTGTAAGCCGGCGCGCTTGCCTGGTCTCGGCGATCGGTCATCTCCATTAGAATGCCGCGGGCTCGCGCCTCTTTTGCCAAGCCCTCGCGCCAGCGTCGAAGCGATCCGATCGATGTCTCGATCCGGTCGCCATCCTCGGACCGCATCGCGACAATCGCGTGGACATGAACATGCGGGCGCCTGCCACCCACCTGTTCGGCCTTCGGATCGCGCGTCGGATCATGAAGGGAAAAGACATAGCGGTGCTCGCCAAATTCCTCTGCCAGAAACGCGCGTGCCGCCGCCCGGAAGGCTTCGACATCGGTGCCGGCCCGTGCT
The DNA here is from genome assembly GCF_014193145.1 of Rhizobium sp. BK060. Taxonomy (NCBI): domain Bacteria; kingdom Pseudomonadati; phylum Pseudomonadota; class Alphaproteobacteria; order Hyphomicrobiales; family Rhizobiaceae; genus Rhizobium; species Rhizobium sp. BK060. The sequence goes on along the minus strand of NZ_JACHYW010000021.1, from coordinate 86,537 downwards.
GACACGACGAGATGCATGACGTCGCGCGACTTGCGGCTGTGGAGTTCACCGCGCCATTCCTGTTGCACCAGATCACCGGCCTGTTTGGCGTCGGCAATCTTTTCGCCACGATCGGTTTCGACAGCGCCGTCGAACCTGGCCACCAGCCTGCGCAGCCGGGCGGCACCATACTCGACGCCATTGCCGTAACCCGTGAAGCGAAACTCCGCTTTGCCGACGTCACCTCCCTTCGCTCTCATACGGGCCTGGACGATCTCAGTGGCCTTGGCGTCGGCTGTTAGTCGCTCGCCAGCCTTCGAGCGCAAGACAACAACGCCTTCGATGCGGAAAGTTCCGTCGTGCTCCGCGACCCCGAATGCAAAGGATCGATCGCCGACCGCGGATCTGACGATGTAACGCGCCCATTCATGCAGTGCTTGCCCTTTCTCGGGACCATGGGCAATGTCGATGCAGAAAAGTCCGATATCGCGGCTTTCAGTGCGATTGCCCATCAGATGTGCCCAGTCGTCGCAGAGTGCGGCTATTGCATCGCGACCTTGCAGCTCCTGCCCAGATTGGGTTTCCATCGAAACCTCTCCATTGCGGGAGATATAGCCCGCCATCGCGCCGAGCCGGCCACCACCGCCAAACGACGCCATCTTCACGACAGCCGGTTGGCTTCCGCTTGCAAGTCCGGCAAACCGCGTTCCCATCGGTCGGCGCGGCGACGAGGAATTTGGCGTCTGGGGTCGACGAGCAGCTTTTTTGAAATTTCTCGAGGGCTTCTGGCTCGATCCAGCAACAGGCACGGTACTTCCGCGACGGCCGCGATCCTCCTCATCGTCGTTTGCCCTTCCCATCAGCCGCTCATGCAGGAAGGCGGCCCTTCGGCGCTCCCATTCCTCTGTGAAAGCACCGAGAAAGATCTCCATCAGGCACGCCCTCCAACTTTACGGCCGTTTCTCCTCTTAAGCCGGTTCAGTTCCAAGGCGAGACCGGTGGCGACCGGCAGGAGGCCCTTTAGGAGTTCGCTGACGTCGCCGGCGTTGAACTGCCGGTAGGCGAGCTGTGCAAGACTGTTCAAGTTCACACCGATTGTTCGCAAGTCGCGGTGAAGAAACTCGAAAATCGCCCGATCTTCCGCCGTCAGAAACGGTTGGACCCCGGCACCTTCGAGCGTCAGCGAGCGCATGAACGCCGACACCGTCAGTTCCGCCTGCTCCGCAGCCTTGTGAACAGCGGCCAATTCCGACGCGGTGAAACGAGCATGCACGACATGCGATCTCCGCTCGTTCGAAGGCGTCGTGACCGGTGCTGTCTGCCTTGCTCGAGCCACGTCACCTGCCTCGTTCATTGATCGCCGCAGGCGCCATCGACGGCTTGTCCGTCGATCGTCAGCAATTTTGTATCACAAAATTGCGTATCCTGCCAAACCAATATAGTTCATTTCAGTTCATCGATGCAAGGCTATCCTCGGGACTGCGCTCGATGGAAAAGCTCGCAGTGGGGCGATGTTGCCGTGAGCCACGTCAATGTCGTGTGTTCATGGTGTGGCCCTGATTCCCATGGGAGTACAGGAACAATATAGCGCAATTCCAAAGATATATAGTCAACGGATGCTTTTCTTGTTGAGGGCGGGGCATGCTATCGCCGATTGGCGAGTTGACACGTAGTGGCCACGCATCCATGTGAAAAGCACCTGGATAAAAGGGGCTGGACGAGAGGAAAAAAGGAACTAATATAGTTCAACATGAAAGAGCGGCTTTTGGAGACAACAATCGTTGGAGAGAGCTTTCATGACGCGGACTTATGCAGTGGTAAGCAACAAGGGCGGCGCCGGGAAGACGACAATGGCGACGCTGATTGCGGGCGAATATGCGCTGGCCAAACAGAGCATTCTCATGATCGATGCCGACAGCCGGCAAAATCTCGCCGGCTGGTGGAAGCTGTGTCACAAGAAGGGCAACGTGCCAGCCAATATCGAGGTGGCAATTGCGGCCAACCAGCGGGCGATCGAAGATGTGCTTCGAACCTATGCACAGGCGTTCGATGTCGTCATTATCGATGCGCCCGGTGTCGACAGCGCCCTGCAGACCACCATCATCCGCTCCTCCAACATCGTCCTGTCGCCGGTGCAGCCTGGAATCAAGGAGATCGAGGCGGCCGGCCAGACGATTGCAGAAGTCAACGACGTCAACGATCAACTGGGTCTATTCGTGCTTCATATGAATGTGCGAACCCGCATCACACTGACGGGTCGAAGCCTCGAGGCCTATCGCTACATAAGGCCGTTTGTGGCGGGGCTGATTGAGGCCAACTACCAGACGATGCTGCTCGACACCGAACTTTATGAGCGCAATGTCTACCGGGAAATCCAAAATGGCCTTGGAACACTGCAAATGCAGGAGCCGACAGAACCGGTTCGCAAGGCGCGTTTTGAAGTCAAGGCGCTGGTGGACGAGATCGAGCTTCGGCGGACGAGGGCTTTGGCGGAGATTGCGGCATGACCAGGAGTACCATTGATTTTTCACTTGCTCCGAGACGCAAGCAGCCTGAACAGGGTGACATGCTGAAAGACATGTCTTCCGGCGATGGTTCGAACGCTGCCGCCGTCGACCCTCCTCGATCGGCAGAAGCCAAGACCCTGCTGCCGAGACTTCCCGAAGAAGAAAGACTGCGTAATTCGGCCAGGCGCGCGGCCGAGCAGCAGGAAACGAGACGAAGGCTCAAGAACCTGAAGCGCACGAAAGAGCGGAACATCAGGTTTTATGTCAACGTGCCGCTGGAACAGGACGTCAAGGCAAGGCTTTTACGCGCCGCCCATGAAAACGATATCCGCATGACGGTCATCATGCAGGCGGCGATCGACACCTATTTGCAAGACAATGGATATTGAGCCAGTGCCTGCACCTGACCCGTCGAAGTGTGCGGCAATGATCAGCCGCCTTAGAAAGGCGGGTCGGGATCGATGCGGCCGTCGAGCTCCGCCCAGATGACTTCGCGCTCGGCGATCATCAGCGCGAGTTCAGCTTCGATCGCCCGACGTTCCTGAAGTGTCTCGGCGTTTCTGGCCTCGGCGCGGAGTTCCTCGATGTACTGTTCGATGGTCATGGTCGTCGTCTCCTTGAGAGATGTGAGAGATGACGGTGGCGAGCTGGGCGGGGAGAGACAGGTCAAGGCTCGTGACCACGACCGGCGGAGCCGGCGCAGGGAGGACCCGATTTTGTCGGAACGTAGTAAAACGAAGTGGAGAGAAAATTGGAGGGGCCGTGCGGCCTTGGTGCGGCTGGAACAAAGGCAGCCTGACTGATGCGCGCGTTTCTCATCGACGGCGAAACGGTCTCCGACGAAGCTGAAGATTTCGGCAACCGGCTGGCGCTTGCTTATCGCAATCGCTCACGCCCGATATGCCTGTGCAGCAATCCGGGGATCCCGATGTACATTGCCATGATCGGCGATCAGCCCACGATCAAAAGGATGCCGCTGACAGGTGGTGCGCATCATCAGGCTTGCCCGTCCTATGAGCCACCCTATGAGCTGTCGGGGCTCGGTGCCCTGATGGGGCACGCGATCAAACTCGATGATGATGGTAGAGCAGCCCTCAGACTGGATTTTTCGTTGTCGAAGAGGGGGGTCGGCGCTGCGCCGTCAGCGGGCACGGAGACCTTGGAGAGCGTCAGAAACGACAGCAGAAAGCTATCGCTTCGGGGTCTGTTGCATTTTTTATGGCATGAAGGTGGACTGACCGAGTGGACGGCGCGTTGGGCGGGAAAGCGCCATTGGAGGCAGGTCCACAGCCACCTTGTCGAGGCGGCGAGGACCATGTCGGTCAGGGGTGAGCGCCTCGTGGGGCGGGTTCTTGTTCCCGAGCCCTTTCGCACGGAAGACAAGACAGCGATCGAAAAGCGGCGCGCCCTTGCCCTGGCGCCGCTTTTCGAGAACAAAGCGGGCGCGAAATCCCTGATGATCCTGGTCGGCGAGATCAAGGACCTTACACCAGTGCGGATGGGACAGCAGGTCGTTATCAAGCACCTGCCAGGTTTCAGGCTCTATCTGGAGGACGAGACGTGGCGGCGTCTCCAGCGTCGTTTCGAAACCGAGCTGACGCTGTGGCAAAGCGCCGACAATCATCACCTGATGGTCATTGCAACGATCGGCGGCAGTCCATCCGGTCTGGTCGCGGCTCACGAAATCGCATTGATGACGGTAACCGAACAGTGGCTACCTGTGGAAAGTGTTCATGAAACGCGATTGCTGGAGGTCCTGACGCGCAAACGTGAAAAGACGATCAAGGGACTGCGTTTCGATCTACCGCGGGCACAGCCCTATGCGGCGGCAGTCTTGCCGGAGCGTCCTCAGCCGTTGGCACTTTACATCGTTCCGGCAGGCGCCGATTCTGAGTTTGAGGCCAGGCTCAAGGACATGGTCGAGGCAAGGCCCGATCTTGCCGCATGGATCTGGCGTGTCGGCAAGGACGAGATGCCTGATATCACCGATTAGATGCATCCCTTAAGGGATGCCGGTCGTGCTCGCTCTCGCGGACTGCTTCTGCCAGGCCGCGTCGAACTCGACATTGCAGGCGAGAACCCGGAAGTCACGAGCGTCTTTTGACGCGCGTTCGACGTGGACGATCTTGGCTTTGACGTTGACGTTGAGTGTCTTGAAGGTGCCGGAGAAGCCATTTTCGGATGCGGTGAAAGAGCCGATGGTTGCCATTGTCTTGTTCCTTTTCAGATGCTCGGGGCCGCGCCCATCGCGGCCTCATATGACGAGCCACTCGTCAAGCTGCTGTTTGGAGCTACGGGTGGGTGGTTTTCCGTGACGCCCCGCAGGTGCGGGGCGTCACATCCAGAGCGGTCAGTCGCCAGAACGGCGGGCCGGCCGCGACCAGATGAGGCTGAAGCTCTTGCCCTCTTCGTCCTCCACGAGGTTGGCGTAGAGCGGAGCGGTGAAGCTCGGGTCGTCGAGCTTGAGACCAAGGTAGTTGCGGCCCTCGTTGGACTGCTTGGACCAGGCGGCTCCGATTTCGATCCGGCCGACGAAGACGCGGTGGCTGGGAGCGTTTTCGCCGCTGGAGCGCGTATCGGAAACGATGCGGACGTTTTTGGCCTGGAGGGAGAGGGTGACGATTTCGCCGCTGAAGTCGTTGCCGGATTGTTGGAAGGTTCCGATGGTAGCCATTGTCGTTTTCCTGACTGGGTTGCCGAAGCCGCCCCATGCGGCCTCGATAGCGGTCATAAGGCGCCGATCGGGCCGACTGCATCCCAACGGGACCGCAGCTTAAGCGCAGGACGGCGAAAGCCGAGCTTGTTGCCTCGCGAGGAATGCGGCGAAGCCGCAGGGGAAGAAGGTCGGGGGAGCCGTTGCAGGATCAGGACAGATTGGCGTCAGACCCGCCTGAAGAGAGGTCGTATGGGGCGGCTTCCGCACACCGGTCTCGCGGGAACGATGCGGGGCAACGACCTTCCAACCATGAGCAGGCACCGATGGAGCGTCAGAGTTCGCCTTTTGAACCTCCGGTCTAAGCCCGCTCCTTGATCCGCGCCCTGCACGTATCAAGCTCGTGTCCGCTCGCCGTTCCAACGGCGCCACCACAATCCCGCCTGCGGCGGCTAAGGACGATCGAGGCGAAGCCGCTCTCCCAGACATGCCTCATCGGGCCAGCGGAAGGAGCGCCGATGACAACCAGCTAGGTGACGTGACAATGGCGCCCGTGCGACCAGCCTCTTGCCGGCTTGTGCCTGGCCACTCCACAGATAGTGGAGACGGAGGACTTGTCCCGCCTCAAACACGGTCGTCGTCAAGCAATTGATCGAGGCGGCTCATCAGTTCATCATGGAGCTCGTCAGGTGCGTCGTCCAAGCCGTCGGCCACCGTGTGTACGACCAAGCAGCCCGCGATATTGTTCTGCGGTGAGAATGATGAGCTTTTCCCTGTCGCGCTTGGTAAGCGTGACAGGCTCTACCCGCGCGGTCTCGAGAATTTCGCCCGACGCTCTGTTCATATCTGAAAGGGAAAACTGCGATGGTTATGAGGATCAACCACCAAGACTCCTCCTGGCGAATTCCCATGCCTCGTTGCTGTCCTCGGTTCGAATGACCCGAGTGAGGGTGCGTTCTCGGCCGCGGCCGAAGAGTGTCTTCTCACGCATGGCGAGGATCGTCCTCCGTTTGAGATTCTGATACTTTTTCTTTCGCCGATCGATCCGATCCTCAGGTCTGTTCTTCTGCTTCAGGTGTCCGTCAGCATACTTGCCGTCGATGTGGATCTCGCCTTCGGTTTGCTGTCAGTAACGAGGGATTTGCCCGCCCTGTGCGGCATTTTCATTTCAAGAGCCCCGATCTCAACGCCGCATTTGCGCAATTCAGTAGCAATTGCCACCAACGGCTGATTGGAGATCAACGCTTGGGACCGAAGCCGTCTGCGTCATGATCGTTAACATCGCTCATGCTTTCCGTTGCCCGTGACGGCCCAGAAATGCTGTGGTCATTTCGACCATCGTGCAAACGCAGTGTTTGAGCCGGCGTCCTACCGTTCAAGATTCTGTCAAGTTCGGCTGTACGGGATCTGGATAGCCGAACCTTTTCAGCGAACTGTGGCCAGCGACTGATCGCCGTTCGAACCTGCTCTATGACTTCCTTTGCGTCGTGATCGGAGATTGAAGCCCCTCTGGAGACCGTCAATAGGTGAGACATCCCAGGGTCTCTGCCTTCACCGGCGATAGCCGCGCTATGCTCCCCACCCGGTCCGGAGGAAAAAGTAAGATCATAGGCCGGTGCCAGCGACCACCGGCCACTACCGTTCATAAGAAATGCGTGGTTCTTCACATGGTCGTCACGGTTCTTGGCATAGACATTGAATACCATGTTTCGAAACATTTTCAGGACATCCGCGCTGTCACGGGTCATCATGAGCGTAAGCTTGTGAAGCTGTTCGTAGTTCAGCGATGCCTCGCGATGGTCAGCGTTCAATAGTCCACTCGCAGTGTGCATGTGGACCCGTCCAACAGGGATTCTGTCAAAACGTTTTGTCGCGAAAAGCCGCTTTCCCTTGCGGGTATCGAAGAGCCGAGTCTCGGCCATCTCTACCCCTGCGGCTGCCGCCATAAGCGCGTAAGCCTTCTCTTCCGCACCGATCTCAGCCGGATCAGACGTACTAGGAGCTTTCACCATCCATCGTTCAAATCCCGGTTCCAACGACTGACCGTAGTCCAGAACACAGGTATTCTCGACCTTGTTGAAACCTATCATTATCTTTGGCCGTGCGCCCGCGGAGCCACCTTGGGCGCCCTGTAGGCTATCGATATCGGCAACATCCATGTCTGCCTGTACCAAATCTACTTGATCAGCAAACCAATCGAGATCAGTGGCTTGGGTTGATTGTTTCTGGTTGTCTGGCAAATCAGGAATGTATGTTAGCGCCCCCATCCCCGTTCTGCCAACAGCCGAAAGGCGATCCAATGGGGTGAGTCGGGTGTAGTCGATGCCAGCTCGCTGGAGGCGGCGGTCCAACAACAGCCGGCCCCAACCATCAGGTAGGCTGTCGTTAAATAGGCCATGGAGACCGTCAAAGGGGTCGCGTGGTGCCGCAATCAATCCTGGAGCGGTCTTCATATGGAAGGGCGAAATCAACAGGGGCGCAGCGAGAAATTCTGCCGCGTACTCGAAGTATGCCCTGCGTTCCTTACCACTCCATGCGAGGGTGCCGAGTTTCTTCTCGTGCCCTTCGAGATCCAGATAAACGCTCATTCGCTGAACTGGCCTGAACTTCATTTTCTACGCACCCGCTGCTTAAGAGGACGATCAACGACATCATCAATTGTCCGCGGTGGCCGATTTGGAAACAAGTGCTCGAACTCGACCTCGGCCTCAAGGATAAAGGCAATTTTTACAAGACTTTCGAGGGAGATTTTCCCAGATTCTTCAAAGAGCCTAAGTGATCCGTAGGAGACGTCCGATCTTGTGGCCAGCTCCCTTTGGGTCAGACCATGCTCGATCCGCCGACGCTTCATTCTTTCCGATAAGCCTTTGATGACATCCGAAGGAGAAGACATATTAAATGCGAACATATTAGCACCTAGGTAGTAAAATTTGTGACAAATGCTAATATAATGGCATTTAACGTGCTTTGCAATATTGGCGGCGTGGGCTGGCATTTCCGATCGCATCCAGCGGGCCGATGTCGGCGTCCATCACCGCTTTCGGTGTGACGCTTGACGTCAGAAACCGGTTCGTCTGATCGCCAAAGTCACCACATTCAATCCAGGCCAAGGTCCTCCGGATCCGGCACAGTCTTGGCCAGAACTTCCTGGAATTGCCGAGGAGCGAATGCCGGGCGGTCTCTCCATAGATCTCGTCGATGCTCTTCAGGTCCTGAACGACGAAGGCCATCTTGATGTTGTAACCGGCGACGTAGGGGAGCTTGTTGAAGATCTCGTCCATTTTCTTCAGTTGCCGGAATTCGTCGAGCAGGAAGTAGACGGGGAGGGCATCAGGGTTGTGCTCGCGTGTCAGCAAGTCCATCACCTGCTGCACGAAGAGGGTGAGCAATGGCCGAAGCACCGTCATGTCAGTGATGTTCGGGGCGAGATAGATCGTCACCGGGCGCCGTTGCAACGAGGAAATAGCCATGTCGGTCACCGCGGTTGCCGCAAGCACGCGTTCGTTGCGAAATGGACCCAGGGCTTTCTGGATATCGAGAAGCGCGGAGCGGGCGGCGCGTTCGTTCAGGGAGATAAAGGCGTTGAAGCTGTCGATGGTGAAGCGGGAGAGATCACCTTCGTTCTCCTTGATCCGCTTCATCATGGATTGCAGGTCGACGCCTGTATTGAAGAAGGCATTGACCTCGCCAAGATTGCGACGATTGCGATAATGCCGGCTCTCAAGCACATAGCTGATCACCCCTCAATGGGGTGGGTACGCTTCGGGCCGATGCGGCCTAAAGATCGGCGCGGTAAGCAGCCACGCGATGTCGCGCGCGATGGAATGTGCCGAGTTTCTGTTCCAGCAACGGCCGGGATCTCCTTAGGCACGAATTCCGTTTTCATGTCTGGTCCCTAGGCCGAGCTGATCCACTGACACATCGAGAGCCTTCGCCAGTGCCTGCCTGCCATTGTCGGGCATCAACGAGAGGCCGGAAACCATTGCCTCCTGCCATGATTTCCCGCGATCCCATGCCTCCTGGTAGGCGTCGACAATCAGATCGGCCTGTCGCGTCTCCAGGAGCGCCTGGAAGAGCAACGAGGCTTGCAGGAGGTCCTTGTTCCGCTTTGCGCGCCCTATCGTGTCTGGGGCCCGCCTCGAAGCCACAATGAGCTTGTGCACCGCATACCGTTCGGGCGCCGGGATGTTTACGGTTACGCCCTCGCGATGAAGCAGGACGGCCCGGACAGGCTCGTAAATCAGGAAATCGGGGAACCGCAGGTTTTCCGCCGACGCGCCGCCGAGGGCGGGCATGGGCGAGGGCTTGCCTGTGTATCCGTCTGAGCCCCTGTTGCCGGTCAGGAATTCCACGCGGTAGCCCTTCTTGTCCTGGAAGGCGACGACTTTCGTCTGGTCCGCCTGGTGCGGGGCCGCACGGAAAGACGGCTCGACTGCTTTCAGAATATCCAGAATAGGCGGCAAGCTGTCTGCGACCTCGGCCGAATTCGCAAAATCCTGCGCGAAATCCGCGTCGCCAGTCTGCATTGCCGCCGCGGGCAACCGGACCCCAAGCAGGCCGCTATAACAGCTGAAAGCCACCGACCCGATCAGGACAGCCCGCAGGCGGAACAATCCGGCGTCCGCAAGGGCTTTCGTGACGTCGCCCGCGAAAGGATTGGGGCCAGCAAGCCCCGCGCTACGGCGCAGAACGCCGACCATGCGCCGACGCTCGCGGATGTCATTCTTGATGTCCTTGTGGGCGTTCACCCGCGCCGTGATCGCGGGATCGTCGTGCGGGCCGACATAGCTTCGCTTGTCCTTGCCCTCGGGAGTAGGCCGATCGAAATACCAGTAATGGCGCCCCTTGACCGGAACGGTTACGAAACGGCCATCAAGGGGAAAGTCGCTTTCGAATTGGGCATCGAAAGATCGCTGTGCGAGTTCCGCGAGCATCGTTCGGTACACGAGGTCGATCTGTTTCATTCCTTGCGTCCCCGTTGAGTATGCCGCGGCCTCGGCCGCCAGTTCGCTCATCACCCTTTCGTAAGTCGCTTCTCTGCAGGCGATCCTTTGCAGTTACCCTCGAGCGCTGTCCTACGAACGACGGGCAAGTCCTTGCTATAATTTCCTTGTAAAAACATTATAACCGTTCTGCCTTTTGTCAACCGCCTCAGCACGTATTTAAAGCCCCGGAAAACCGGGTTTAAGTGCATGGTAATTTCAGTCAGATCGCTGAGTGCAAAGGCCTGCCTATCGGTTTACACAACTCCACCGACGCTGGTTCTTAGCTACGCGGCCTGTATTCATGAAGCGCCAGGCAGCCGCTTTCTGCTCGCTTGTGCAACGGCAGAATATGGCGGGCTCGTTTTCCGAGCGACGGCATCGAAATCATAGTTGTCGATAGCAATGCTCGCCAACCCAACTGTGCCGAGTTATAATGTTTTTGCAAAACAATTATAATAGCAACCCGACGCCGTCGGGCCCGCCAAGGGCGCCTCGGTGGCTGATGTGCGCTCTACCGTCGTTTCGTCGGCAGCCGTCGCCGCACCAGCACCGTGCTTGGTCATACTTCAGTCCAATATCTCGTCGTCTGAGCAAGTAACCTCAGCAAGCCCCGCGCACGCTCGAGGACCGTGCGAGCAAGAGAGCGGGCCGTTTAGTCTACGTCGTCGCCATACTGCTCCTCCTCGTCATAGTCTTATGTTCGCCCGAGCCAGGATTAGAAAGCATCCGGAGCAGGTCGCCGCAGCGACGATAATGGGTTTGATATGTCAATTCAGGCCGACCTCTTCCGGATCCGGAATAGTCTTGGCAAGAACATCCTGGATGCTGATCCTTTGGTTCATCGGCATGTCCGCAGCTGACAGGCAAGCAGCGATGACAGACTTCAACTTGCGTGCAGTGACAACCAGTCTTTCCTTCGAACTGACAGCAGCGTCGACGTTTTCTGCAGACGAGGCCTCAAAGGCAGCATCGTCAATGACCTCATGCCGATTGAGTTCCATCCCACCAGATCTCGGATCAGGTCCATTGTCCGCGTAGTCGGGCAATGTGGCAGGCACCGGCAAGGCTCGGGCCATTTCGACGTCTGGAACTGGTACAGTGTTCCGGCGAGAAGCGAGAGCGGCAGTCTTGAACGGCTCGATAGCGTGGTAGCGAAGCTTGCTGGCGAGGATCGGCTGCTGCCCTTCGACCAACAGGATTGCCTTGTCTTCCCGCATCTGCCGGACCTCCTGTGGCATCATCAGGTCGCGCTCACGGATCTGCTCGACCCTGGTGCGCCGGGCCCGACCGAAAACCTCAAGCGTCCTTGTTTCCGACTGATAGCGGATCGTTCGTTTTCCAAGCGCGCGTGAAGCGTATTCTGCGGTGACCTGATCGTTGGCGCCGAGGATGAGCTGAAGCCCGCAATTGCCCAGGAGCGAGTGCCGGGCGGTCTCTCCATAGATCTCGTCGATGCTCTTCAGGTCCTGAACGACGAAGGCCATCTTGATGTTGTAACCGGCGACGTAGGGGAGCTTGTTGAGGATCTCGTCCATTTTCTTCAGTTGCCGGAACTCGTCGAGCAGAAAGTAGACGGGGAGGGCATCAGGGTTGTGCTCGCGTGTCAGCAAGTCCATCACCTGCTGCACGAAGAGGGTGAGCAATGGCCGAAGGATCGTCATGTCCGTGATGTTCGGGGCGAGATAGATCGTCACCGGGCGCCGTTGCAACGAGGAAATAGCCATGTCGGTCACCGCGGTTGCCGCAAGCACGCGTTCGTTGCGAAATGGACCCAAGGCCTTCTGGATATCGAGAAGCGCGGAGCGGGCGGCGCGTTCGTTCAGGGACATAAAGGCGTTGAAGCTGTCGACGGTGAAGCGCGAGAGATCGCCTTCGTTCTCCTTGATCAGCTTCATCATGGATTGCAGGTCGACGCCGGTATTGAAGAAGGCATTGACCTCGCCAAGATTGCGACGATTGCGATAATGCCGGCTCTCGAGCACATAGCTGATCACCCCTGCAATGACCTGTTGGGCCATTCCTTGCCAGACGGCGTTCTCAGAACCAATGGCCTCTGGAATGAGGATCGCAGCCATGTTCTGAATGTCGATCGTCCGGCTGCCGCGGTCGGCACGCACGAAGTCGAGGGGATTCCAGCGATGCGTCTTTTGCGAGCCCGGCGAAAACAGGAAGACCTGGTGTCCCTTGGCTCGCCGATATCCCGCCGTCAGGTCGAAGATCTCGCCTTTCAGGTCGGTAACAATCATCGAGCCCTCAAACATCAGGGCATTGGGAATGACATAACCGACGCCTTTGCCGGAGCGCGTTGGCCCAACGATCAGATGGTGGCGATCGTCCTGTCGTCGAAGGACACGAGTACCGAAACGCCCGAAAATATGACCCTGCCTGCCGAACCAGCCGCCGCGCCGCATTGCGGGCATGTCCTCGAAGGCGGCGTCGCCGAGCGGGCTGCTGTGTCGCCTGAGGCCAAAGGCGGCCGCAAAGGCAGCTGCTGCGATTGCGGGAAGCGCCGCTGACAGCGCCACGAGCCGCAGCGATCGGTTGCCAAAATAGGCCGCAAACTGCTCAAGCGGTGCGAGCGGATTGGTCGTCGTCATTACGTGCAGGACCCGCCCGTCCTTAAAGACGATTTGCAGGATCAGGCCGTAGGCAAGCATCCAGACCGCGACCGCGATGAGCGCGCAAAAGAACAGGTAGACGGCGAGGTATCCCCGGCTCATGGCGCACGCCGGGAGTAGTAGATTTCAGAAACGCCTCTCAGCCCCCCATCACGGCGCAGCTGGATGACGATCGGGATGACCATCCGGATATAGGTCATGAGGTCGCCTTTCGAATAGCCGGATGACATGCCGGCCTGCATCATCATCATCGCAAGTTGTTCGTAGGCACCCATCGGCGTGTCTGCATGGACGGTCGACATGCTGCCGGGATGACCGGTATTGATCGCCCGCAGGAAGGCAAATGCCTCAGCGCCGCGAATCTCGCCGACGAACAACCGGTCAGGCCGCATGCGCAACGATGCTTCCAGCAGGGTCTGGATCGACACATGCGCCGTGCCCTGGTCGCCGCGCGACGCCAACAGATGCACGGCGTTGCGATGCGGGGGAAAGAGTTCACGCGTGTCCTCGAGCGTCACGATGCGCTCGCGCTCATCGATGCTCTTCAGGCAAGCGTTCAGGAATGTCGTCTTGCCCGTCGACGTGCCGCCGCTGACGAGGATCGAGACCCGCTCGCGGATGGCCGTTTCGATAAATTCGTGCGCCCGTCCGGCCTTAAGAAGGGCATTAAGACGTGCTTCGGTCTCCGACAGACCGTCGACAGTCACCGACACTTTGTCGAATCCACCGGCATCGCGATACTGCGTCAAGGTGAGGTCGTTGATGACCTGCTTTCTTATCGAGATCGATCCGCCGTCGGGTGCTGCTGGCGGCAAGACGATCTGGATCCGCTCGCCGGTTGGAAGTGCCGCGCTCAAGAGCGGATTGACAGGACTGATGAACTGGCTGCTTGCGGCAGCGACCCGCTCACCGATATGCTCGATTTCTCTGGCGGTCAGTTCGGCGATGGCGTGAAACTCCATGGCGGAGGCTCCCAGGCGTTCAACGAAGACCTCACCTGGTCGGTTTACGGAAATCTCTATGACGCGGGAATCGGCGAGGAAATCCGCAAGCGGCGCAAGCGCGCGTCGCAGAAAATAATAGGCGTCCCTATCGGGTGCGACCTTGATCGAGGCCTCGCGCATTCCTGATCTCCTTCAGTGCTTCCTCGACCGGATCCGGGTAGATGGCGGAGAAGTCGAGGTCCTGCCGGACATAGACAAAGATCCGCTCGCCCTGGGTAACGTTGATGGTCGGGGGGATACGGAGGTTTTCCGACAGCGCCTGATTGGCCATGTCGGAGAAGGTTTGTGCGATGGTCTGGCGAGCGAGCTCGCCAGCCCGGTCGTCGTTGGTTTCGCCGTTGCCACCGCCAGAGCTATACTGGTTGCTGCCGTATCCGATCAGATAGGACGAGCCCGCACCGACGACTGAAAGCAGGATGGCGGAGCCGAACCGCTCGCGCCATTTGGTATCGACGATGCCGGTAAGGCCGGAGCGGCCAAGGCTATCGGCGCCAATACTATTGAGCCGGACCGAGACGCCGTCGTCGCGCAGCAGCCGGGTCCAGATCACGAAGATCCGCTTTTGCCCGCGCGTCACGTCAGATTGATATTCGCCAATCAACCGCGTGCCGGTTGGGATGAGAAGGCGGCGCCCATCAAAGGAATAGACATCCTGCGCGGTAATGGCGCGGATCTGCCCCGGCAAATCACTGTTGATGGCGGTCTCGAGAATGCCCGGGATCAGCGTGCCTTCGGGTATCATCGCATCGATCCGGTCAATCCGACGGGCTTTTGCGGAGCGGTCACCAATCGCGGACGCCGTCGCCAGGAACTTGCTGTTGCGGTCCTCGCCTGCAACAGTCGGGCCGCTGCCGGTGCTGTCGGGGTCTGCCGTATCACCGCTGATCTTGGCGGTGTCGACGACGATCTGCTTTGAGCGATATCGGTCGGGGAACGCCTCCGGTTCCGGGTCAGGGGGCACGGCCGGTTCGACGATCTGCGGTGGAGGAGGCACATTGAATTCGGTCGTATCCGGAGGCGCTTGCGGCTTTTCGGGGGGAGGCTCGGGGATCTGGATAATGTTGTCGGCGGGCTTTGGTTCAGGCGTCTGCTCTTCGCGCAAGAACGACGGCGGACTGTAGGTCGTTGTCGTAAACTCCTCATCGCCTTGCAGAACATCTGGTGTCGTTTTGTGAGGCGCGAAGACGGCAATATAGGCAAGAGCGGTACCGGCAAGCAGCAAGGCCGCCGCGCCAAGCAGTTGCTTTTTGCGCACACGCCTGTCGCCGACTGCCGTTTCGTCGGCCGCAAGCATGGCCTCGAGCTCAGGCGAGCGCTGCATCAATTGCCACTCCTTCTGCGGTTCGTCGCCTTCTCATCGACAGAGGGAGCAAAAAGCGCGGGATCCGGCTGACCGAAATCCGGCTTTCTCAGATTGAAGATGCAGGTCCACTGATTGCCGTCGCGCAGCGTGTACTGCGACGCGGTTCCATCGAGGACGATGTAGTCTCCTTCTCGACGGAAGTTCAAAAGTGTTTCGGTGAAGTCGCTGTTGACGGCAAAGACGGCCGGCACCTTTTGGCCAAACTTGAAAAAGGTCTTCTTGCCGTCATCGAAGATCATCAGCGGTTTGAGGGCCGGATCGCCGGAGAAGGAATAGTCGATGTTGACGTTGGCCTTGTCGATACCGGACATGTTCGGGTAGCTTGCCCGGGCTTCGGCTTGTTTCCTGAGTGAGGCGTTCAAATCCTTGTCGGGGTAGACGAAGCGGATACCGAAGACCTTTTTGTTGTCCTCCGGGGCATAATCGTTGAGCTCCAGGTAGTAGATCCGTTTCGTCGTCACGACATTCATGTTGGTCGCGACGTTTTTCGCCTTCGGCTTGACGAACAGGATGTTTGCCTTGTCCGCCGGGACGATGTCCCAGCTGTCGGTATCGCCAACAGCGATCGTCTCGAACCTCTCGTCCTCATCAAAGATGATCATCGTCGAAATGCCGTAGGTGGCAAATACCCGCACGACGTCGTCCGGTCGATAGACCACGCTGGTCACCCGTGGATCAAGCCGGCCTGCCAGGGGGGTTCTGGCAGCATGCGATGATGCCGGCAAGACCGAGGCGATGATTGCAACCATTAAAATGCGTCGTCTCACGGGTTGGTCTCCGTCACCGTCTCCTGATCGCGTCGATAATCGTAGACCTGAAATCCCAGAGGGTTTTCAAAGCGCCACTCGTTGGCGGTGGGCGTATCGGTGTAGCGATAGCGGACAACTGCAATCCAATGGCGCGTGATTGCATCCGAGTCGGAGACCTCACTTGTTGCGAAACGGACGATGCCGGTTGAATTGTTTGGGAACGTCACGGACGCGATCTCGGTCATCACCCGCTTGGCTTTTCCGTAAAGCCTCGCAGGATTTTGAACGTTGGCCGCGCTATAGAGGTCCTGTAGCTCCCGCGCCGCGTTGCCAGTGGAAAGGAGCGCTGCAATTTTAAAGTTCTGCTCGATCGCATAAGGGTCATATCCCTCCCGCGATCTGATATAGCGAACGATGTTGGCCTGCGTGACGGCCTGTTGGTCGGTGAGATTGGCCGGCCGGGTCAAGCCGCTCTTGACTTCGAGATAGCCGGTGTTCTTGTCGACCTCGACAATATATGGCTCGAAACTCTTGAGTGGCACGAGCATCACCAGCGCGATCAGGCTGAGCAGCGTGATGCCGGCAAAAATCGTCGTCACGAACCACGCGAGCGTCCGGGAGCGCTTGGCCCTCTTGACGATTTCCTGCTCCCAGGCGTCACCGCTCTGGTAATAAGTGCTGAGCTCGAGCTCTTTTTTGTCAGCCATCGTTTATCTCTTCGTTTCCGGGTCGTCAGCTGGGCAGGCTCTGGCGGGAGATCTTCGTTTGCATGGCCGAGCGCGCCCCGGAGGCATTGTCCTCGCCTTTACTGTCGCCGCCGCTGAAGCGGTTCGAGAGCCAACGAGTGCCGCGATAGGCAGCGACGCCTGCGCGCGCGCCGCCCTTGGCAGCGGCCAATGGATACTGGATGCCAAGCCGGCGCGTCACTCCAGCGGCTGCGTTTCCAACGCCGACGGCAATCCCGCCTGCAATCCCCTGGCCGATCGACTGGATGTAGAGCATCACGAACCCGCCGGCGATGCACAGAAGCAGGAAGCCGGCGATGTCGGCAAGCGTTAAGGTCCGCGACCCGCTTGCAGCATCGATCTTGCTGAGCTCCGGGTTCACCGCTGCAATCAGGAAAGCGGCGATGACGTAGACGAACAGGGGAATGAGCGCATAGGTCAGCACCTGATTGAACCACCCCATGCCGTAGCCACGCGTGCGATCAAACAGCATGCAGGCAATGAAGACCGGCGCGGTGCCGATCAGCACCCAGAGCATCACCTTGGCCAGGATGAGGACGGCAAGTGCGATTGCGATGAAGATGCCGGCGCCAACCAGGATCAGGATGCCAACCATGCTCGGAAGGATCGAAAAGTAGCCGGACTGCTCCGCAAAGGCCGAGGCTGCCTCGTTGGCCCGCATCCAAATCTCAGACAGACCGTTCGTCGGCTCGGTGATCCCCGTTCCGGAGGCAGCCAGGATCGCCCGGCCGACGTCTTCGGGCGTATCGTTGAGCCAATGATAGAAAAGATTGTCGAAGTTGGCCCAGGAGCTGACCAGTGCGAGAATGATCATCATTCTGACGATCCGGCCAAGAATATCGCCGAGCGAAAGCCGTGACGTGCCCATGACGAGCTGCAGGCCGTACCAGGCGAGGTAGACCATGAACATCACGCGCAGGAGCGGCATCAGTTCGTTGCCGACCACCGTGTAAGCCTGCTGCGAAAAACTCGAACCGGAGTCTTCGATGCGCTGGAGGAGATCGCCAAGAAAATCCTGCATGCCTGAGATCCTCATTGCTCGTCGGGAAGAATGACGCCGATCGCCGCAAAGGCTGCGGCCGGGTCATTGACACGCCGCATGACGCCGCAATCCTGTCTGGTGTCGCTGGCAAACGACGCAAGGCTTAAGGGTCGTTTGCACGGAGCCGTCTTCTCCTTCACGGTGCCGCACCCCGACAGCAAAGCGATCCCGACGGCGGCAATGGCAAGCATTCTTCTGATCATCATGCTAGTTGCCGTAGGTCAGCGTCTTCCTGGTGTTGGAAATATCGGTGAGGCGGCGTTGGTTTTCGGCCTGCAGCGACGAAACCGCCCCGTTCATCACTCCGATCATTTCGTTCAGGGTCAGTCCAGACTGCACCTGCAACTGGCTGTTCTGATCGATCGAACCCTTGATATCCTCAGCAGTGCCGATGCGCGCACCAGCTTCTTGGAAGGCGCTGCGCCGCGTTTGTGCTGCCTTTTGCGAACCGTTGGTCAGGGCGGAGACCCCAAGCACGGTGTTGACCAGCTGCTCATAGGACTTGTCGCCCGAAAAGCTGCTGCTTTCTTTGCCTGACAGGTTTTTTACCAGCTGCAGGCCATTGATGAACATGGTCGCCGTTTTGGCGATGTCGCCGCTCATCGACCCGAAGTTCGGCGCCCCCTCCTTCAGGATGTTCTCAAACGATGGGATCTCAGAGACGCTGAAGCCATTCCCGATCGCCAGATTGTTGAGGGGTGCTGCGGTGCTGGCACGCTCTCCGGTCACCGCCTTCAGCGTATCGTCTACCGTCGCCAGGATGCGCTTGTTGGTGTCGAGGATCCTGTCCGTGGTTTCGGCGGTCCTTCTGGCGACCTGATAGTTTGTCTTGTCGATGACCGGCACGTCGCCAAGGGCAGCCTGCTGCATGGAAAGCAGGACGGAAATTGTCAGGACTTCAAGTCTCATGTCGTTCTCCCATCATTGCGGTTGCAGCATGAGCTGCACCTGGTTCACATCGGGGCGTTTTTCGATGCAGGCCTGGTCGGCGGCGCTCCAGACCAGATCTTGCCGGGGGGCGCACAGACCCGGTGTGTCTGGCGATGCCCGGTGATCTGGCTTGCTGCGGCTCGTCTGCGAGGAGCCGGAGAGATTGGCCGATGCCATGGCATTGCGCGAATTCAAAAGATCAGCCATGGCAGCGGCGAGCTTGACGAGGTTGTTCATCATGTCGAGATTGGCGTTGCGGGCCGTCGAATTATGATCCCAGCTGTCCTGGAGGGTTCCGGTCTGCAACGCGGAGAGTTGCTGGTACCAGCTTGCGACATTGCCAAGGCTGGCAGACGTCGACGCGCTGATCGCCATGGCGTTCAGGGTCGAGGCGCGCATGCCGGTATAGGCTGTTCCTCCACCCCCGAAATTCAGAGGAATTCCCGACTTGTCTGAGCCACCAAAGGCCGGCAGCCAGTCCCTGGTGATGGCAGCGACATAGCCTTGGGTTTCCTTGAAGGGAGGGATGCCGCCATACTTGCTGACGCTGCCGGGACCAGCGTTATAGGCGGCAAGGGCGAGGTTCACGTCACCGCCGAAATTGGAGAGTTGTTGCCTGTAATAGAGCGCCCCGCCCCGCAGGTTCTCTTCGATGTTGTTCTCGTCGACACCAAGCTGCGCGGCGGTGTCCGGCATCAGCTGAGCAAGCCCGGTCGCTCCGGCCCCGGATTTGGCGCATGGATTGAAGCGGCTCTCCTGATAGACGAGGGCGAGGAACTGGTTCTCGTCGACACCGGATTGGCGGGCGACGCGACGCACAAGACCCGAAATTTCGGGATTGCCTTGTGCTGCGCCGATTGGGTCATTGCGCCGGCCTGGCCGGTACATCGAACAGGTAACCGAGGTGTGGATGGTATAACGATCGTGATCGGTGTCCTTGAGTGCGGCGGTCGTCTTGTCGCGCTGCGCACGCGGATCAAGATTGCTCTTGTCGAAGGTTGGAACCTCTGCCCCTGCCAGCTGCGCACTCAGGCTGATCGCGGAGGCGGTGAGGACGAGGAGGGTGGCGCATGGCGGCCTTTGTGCTGCGTCGCTCGTCACCGGCCTTCCTCCCACCCGCAGAACCTTGCCAGCCAGCCGGAGGGATCATCGCCGTGCTGTTTGCGAAGCAGGGCGCATTCCTCGATGGTTTCCTTGCGTGCGGAGAGCACCTTGATCAGGTCAGGCATCGAACCGAGATCGAGCCGGGCAATGACGCTGTCGTGACCGTGCTTGATCAGGAAGGATCGCTTTTCAGGCGGGGTGTTGCGAACGAAGCCGAATTCCTTGGCGGTGAGCCCGAAACGGTTGATGTAGCTCTCCTCGTCGGCGCGCGGATTGGGAAAATGTATCGTCGTGGCAGACTGCTCGATCAGCGTATGGGCGGCCGGCGAGCGGACGATATCTGCAGCGGACTGTGTGGCGAAGCCGACAATGCCGTTCAGCTTGCGGATGGTCTTCATCTTGTCGACGATGAAGTCGCTGAAGGTCTGGTCTTTCAAAAGGCGCCAGCCCTCGTCCATGAAGATCATGACCGGGCTGCCGTCGAGGAGCTCGTCCAGCCGATGGAAGATGTACATCAGCGCCGGGGTGCGCAGATCGTCATTGTCCAGGATGTTCGTCATGTCGAAGCCGAAGACGCGGCCTTCGCAGAAGGACAAGACGTCGCGGGACGCGTTAAAGAGCCAGGCCTTCTCGCCCTCGATCCAGGGGCGCAGCCGCGCATGGAGGTCGTTCGGGCCGGCGCGTGAGCGTCCGGTGACGAGCCCGGCCAGGTTGGTCAGCGTTCGCTGCGCCGCAGGCTCGCGCATGAGCCGAATGATCGCGCGCTCAAGCGTGTCCTCTTCTTCCTGATCGAATGGGGCGTCTTTGTCCTTGCTGAGCATTGCCTTGAGCAAGCGGAGCAGAAATTCCCGGTTTTCACCGGTGTTTTGGATCTGCATGGGATTGAAGCCGGTCGGTATGCCCGGGGTGAGGATCTCGTATGAACCGTTCATTGCCCGCAGGAAGATTTCGCCACCCCGGTCCTTGTCGAAGAAGACGGCGCGCGGCGAGGGTTTCACCCTGAACGCCTGCGCCAATAGAAAGGCAAGGGCGACGGTCTTGCCGGATCCGGTTGGGCCGGTCACCAGAAAATGGCCTATGTCACGCTGGTGGAAGTTGAACCAGTAGGGTGTCTGGCTGGATGTTTCCAGAATGGTGACCGGCCTTCCCCAATGCATCCCGTCGCTTCGGCCGGCCGCGAAATTGTGCATCGACGAAAGGCCGGAGAAGTTGGCGCTCGAAAGCATCGCCCGCCGGGCGATATAGGCATGATTGCCCGGCAGTTGCGCCCAGAACGCTGCCTCAAGGTTCAGGTCCTCGCGCAGCCAGTTGATGTTCATGTCGGTGAGGCAGGCACCGAGATCTGCGACCGCCTTGTTGACGCCATCGAGGTCGCGCGACAGGCAAAGCAGCGAAAGATGATGGAAGCCGAAGACAGCCTCCTGGTTGAGCAGGCTGTTCAGCGCGAAATCGATGTCGGTTTCGATATCGCTGCCGGCTTCGTCTGACGCGCCGATCTGCCGCTTGAGTCTCGAAATGCGTTCCTGAGCAATCGGTTTGTCGGCTTGCGTAAAGGACTGGGTGAGGATGAATTCGTGGTTTACCTGTAAGAGGCCATCCAGCATTCCAGGACCCGTGAACGGCGGATATTCCTTGATAGACAGCATCGCTCCGAAGCGGTCTTCTTGCCTGACCGGCCCCTGCGCCTGCATGGTGCGGCGTGCAAAATGGAGCCGCGATGATCCCAGAAAACTGGCAAGACCCATGCGAGGCAGACGCATCTTGCGGGGCACGCCGCAGGTCAAGATGGTATTCAAGAACGCCGAAGGCTCCGAGTAGGGCTCGTTGTTGACGCTTGAAATACCAAGGACTGTCGCACCGTATTTGCCAAGGTCGCGCACGATATTGCCGACGAGCTCTTCGAGCTCGCCAACCGCCTCGATAAGTTGGTCTTCCTCGGCGTCGCGACCCAAAGCTTGTCCGAGGAGACGTCGGACGCGCTCACCCACCGCCAGCGCTCCACGCATGCCCGAGCGCAAGACGGTCAGGTAAAGCTCATTTGTGAACATGCGCTTGCGGCCGAGGGCATCCATGTAGCGGCGGTCGAGCTCGGCGCAAAACGGATCGTCGAATTCGCCGGCAATGAAGGGATCGACCTGCCGGCGGATCACCGTCGACCAAAGGGAAAAACGGCTGGAGCCGAGCGAGCGGATCAACGTGTTCTGTACCACCACGCGCATGTTGATCTCGGCCTGGTCCTCGGTCTGAAAGAACAGTCCGTCCAGTTTGATGACGCTCATCAGGGTGCCGTCTTCGAGCTTGATGACGGTGTCGGCGACGTGACGCAGGTAAGGGATGTGTCTGGCCATCGGCCGTTCGCGATGGTGGACGGATCCGAAGCCGAGTTCTTCACGGATGACGCTGAGCATGGTCACGGCCCGTAGGAGTTCGCGCCCCAGAACGCCTTGTTCGGCGTCTTGGGCGTCAACCGCGTGGAGACCTGCAACACATCGAGGACACGCGCGTCAAAGCTGCAGAGCGTGAAAAGAGCGGCGTAGGCGCATGGCGCCGTCATCAGCGCCCACAGCTCATTGGTTATCAGCCAGGCGATGATCGTGAGACCGATGACGATGACGACGGCCATGTAGGGCACGCCCCAAAGCGTCGGTGAGCGCGTGAGCCCGATCACCAAGGGCGTCAAGTGGGGTTTTTCATCCTCCAGCGCAGCCATGGCCTAATTCCCGACTGTCGAGATCAACTGGTCGACGATGGCTGGTGCACCGAAGACCAGGCCGATGCCGAGAACGACTGCGCCGGCCGTGAACCAGCTGAGGCGACCTGCGAAGGCAAGAAACCCGAGGCCGATGACTGCGATGATGGCGACGAGACGTCCGAATGGCCCGGTGATGAAATCGACAACGGCCTGCACGACCGTCTGCAGGGGCGCAAACGCCTGGTTGGTCGCCTGCGCCATGGCCAGATCCGCCGCGGCAAATTGCATAAGAGCAAGAGCGACAAGAACGGCAGCCCCACGCGCCCGCCGCTTTTGATGATGAGACAGTACAAGCTTCATGGCCATCTCCTTTCAGTTCAGAACTTCATGACCCCGCCGATGAATTTCGGCCTTCGCGCCCCGAAAACGTCGCGTATGTATGTGTTGTCGAGGTCGGTTGTCTGATTGCGGCTGCGACCGTCTCGCTTGACAGGGAAGCTGATCCCAAGCTGGCGGTTGATCACCGAGGCCACGTAATGGAGGGTCTCGGGATAGGCTGGCAGGCCGCGGCTGTCGTAGACTGCCTGTTCGCCGGCGTTATAGGCTGCGGCGGCGACAATCGGGCTTTTGAATTCGTCGAGAAGCGTGCGTAGATAACGCATGCCGCCGTCGATATTGTCGGCAGGATCACAGACATTTGTGACGTTGAAGCGCTTGGCGGTCTCGGGCATCAATTGCATCGGCCCGCGTGCACCCTTGGGGCTGTTGCGGACTCGATCGAAGCGGCTTTCCGTCCAGACGACGGCAAGGGCGAAATCCGGGTCCACGCCGTGGCGGCCAGCGCTGTCAACCGTCAGCGCCTTGATCTCTTCCACCGATGCGGGCGAGGTGCCGCAAGGCGGCGAAGCCAATGTGTGGTCTTTCCGAACTGCTTTGGTTTCTTCCTCCATTGAGAATGCGCGACGGGACGCCTTTGCTCGACTGTCGTCAAAGGCAGCTGGATACGAACTATAATAGTTCGAATTTTGATGGGCGCTGACGAGTGGCCGCGCTGGTGCCAGAAGGCCTTCCCTCTTGATTCCGAGCTGCGCCGTCCATGGCCTGTCGAGGCGCGGCGGCGGGAATGCATCGTCAAGATGTTGCTCGTAAGCGACTGGTAAATCGTTGTTATCTGCCGATTTGGCTTGATCTGCCAGCGAATGAAGGCATGCCGCCGTCGCAATCAAAGATGCCTGGAACTTGTTGGTCATCAGCTCACCCCTGCGTTCCGTCTGGGGTCAAACGACACCAAAAAAGACCTGTTGTCAATTCAAAAAATGAACTGTTATAGTCTATAATATGGATGCGAAATGCATTGGACATCGTCGGGAGGATATGCGGATGGCGAAAACTGTGTTGGTTCGAGACGCTGTAATCGCGACCGCGATGGTGCTTGCGGCGCTCGGCTCTCGCGCCTTTGCTGCTGGCGAACCCGCCTACATCAAGTCTCTTGCTGCTCCCGGAAAAATGGTTCTGGTGGTTGAGTATTACGACGGGGGCAGGACCGTCGTTTCCCGAAAGGGATACGCCTCAGCGATCGGGTTTCGCGCCAGCTCGCCTAACGAGATCATGGTCGACAGCAAGACCACCTTGCATCTTTATGGCGTGGAGCCTTGCCAGGGAGAGATGGTCAACCAAAAGGAAGGCTTTTCCGGCAGCTGCGAAGAATTTGCCCAGCAGCAACTGAAAATCCTTCTCAAATACCCAAAGGTCATCCTTTGCCGGGCCTTTCTTACCGAGGAGAATGCGGCAAGGCAGGATGTAACCTGCTTCGGCTACTACTTCTTCCCGGGGTCGCTCGACAGCATCGTCAATTTCGAAGAGGATTTGCTGTCCTTAGGGGCGCTTCGTTTGGCAAGGAAGGCGGATGGCTCACTCATGCGTCCCGACCTCGCCGAGGCCGAAAGGATTGGCCGCCAGGGCTTCGGCATGTGGGCTGACCCGAGGACAAAACCATGACAGGGGGATGCAAATGCCACAAGGGCAGCCCTTGGAGCCTGAACAACTTATCCGCATTTCGCTTGATACCTAACGGCCACTTCGCTTGACGCCTAACGGCCATTTCGCATAGATGATAACGGCCATTTTGCACGCCTCTATCGGCCATTTTGTCTAACATGTATCGGCCATTTCGCTAAAATCCAGACGGGCCGATGATCTAGCTAATTTGAAAGACGGCAATGGCAAACATGACGCACGGTCTTTACGATCGCCACCTAAAAACGGAGCTTGAAGATGCCCTGGTAAGTGCCCGCGTCGTCAACTTGATTGGCCCTCGACAGACGGGAAAGACGACCTTGGTGCGGGACATGTTAGGGACCGGTCAATTCGTTACATTCGATGATGAAAATATTCTCTCAGCGATTGAAGCGGACCCACAGGGCCAGCTTCAATCGCTGATCACGTCCGCAAAGGGCGAGCCAATAATTATCGATGAGGTTCAGCGATCTAAAAAAATTGCCCTGACATTGAAAAGAATTGTCGATGAAAATCGGAGAATGGGCCAATTTGTGCTTACGGGTTCATCCAATATTTTTGTCTCGATGGAAATCATGGACTCGCTGGCAGGCCGAGTTCAGACCATTAAAATGCTTCCTCTAAGCGCGGCCGAAATCAACGAATCTGGACCATGCCAATTGCTGGATTGGGCAAAGGCCAGCGGAGAACCTGGATCACTCCCAAACTGCCAGCCGATAGCCAGGGATGAACTTATCGATCGCATCATCCGCGGCGGCTATCCAGAAATTCGACCGCTGCCCGAGCGTTCGCGTCAACGCCGATACAGGGAGTATATTGATACCATCGTTGACAGAGACGTCGCAGATGTAATGAAGATACGCAGAACAGACGCAATGCGTAGACTGGTCGACCAACGAGCGATTAGGACCGGGAGCGAGCTTAACCTCGTCGAACTCGGGGAGAAGGTCGGCCTCAAACGCCATACTGCCGCTGACTATCTGGATATTCTCGAGCGCCTTTCGCTCGTTGCGAGGTTACCCGCTTGGTCGTCAGGCGAGACGGGTCGCGATGTAAGGCATCCAAAATCGCACATTATCGATACCGGAATCGCTGCCGCGCTACGCGGATTGACGGCCAGCGATTTTGGTCTGGGAAAGGATCAAGCGCCACTTGGTTCACTGTTCGAAACTTACGTGTATACCGAATTGCTAAAATCCCTGCCGCTTCAACATGATGAATGGCGGCTTTTCCACTGGCGTGATCGCGGTGGAAAAGAAGTCGATATCGTTGCGGAAAATGGAAACATGCTGGTGGGCTTCGAGATGAAAGCCTCATCGACGATTTCATCAAGCGACTTTAAGAATTTTCACGCCTTTAAGGCGGGGCCCGCAAAAAAATGGGACTTTCTTGGCTTGGTAATTTATATGGGCGACCAGGTGTTAGTGTTCGGCGACAAACTATTCGCGCTACCAGTTTCTATGCTCTCATCCTTTCCCAGATAAGAAGATCACAACGTCTGCCTGAAGGTGGCCGGCGTCGAAAGTCGCGATCGACCAGGCGGCGTTCGCCTCTTGGAGTTAATTTTTAGCCTTGCGTTGAAAGCCCCGGCATTGCGCCTGTATTTTTGCCAGCGCCTCTTCGTCGAATGCGATCTTCCCGACGAGGACATGTGCAAGAAGGTGAAGTAATTTTTCGACAGCAAGAGGGGCTGTCGGTGCTTCCCAGTCGATCAGGTCATTTCTTGTGGCCGCTTCGCTCGCAAGCACCTCGTCTCGTTGAAAGCGTGTGGCGTTGCTGCCGGCGAAGCCTCCGTTCATTTCGATCATCAGCAATAAAGAACGTTCGTGTGCCCTGATCCGTCTCAACAGTTCGGCTCTCACATCGTTACCCTTTCTTTGAAACGCACCTCATCGAAATACCCAGCTGGAAAAGCAGCTCGTCGAGCGCCGTTACAAGTTGGCAAAACCAGATGGCCAATCGCCGGATGAGTGCTATAAACCAAGCCATCGATTTGAGCGGGAATGCATGACGGCAAGGACTGACAGCTACATCACCGAGGCAGGACTCGAGCCAACCGCCGACGCGAAGGTGGATCGACCTGTCTATCGCCGCCCCGGATTTGACGGAATTGCCTCTACACAGGCGATGGATGAAACCATCGCCGAAGCATTGAGTAAGTTTCGCAAACAGAAAGACTTGTCGCGGGCCGAGCTCGCCATGCTTATCGGCTCGATCGAGGCGGTCTACGGACGCTATGAGCGGGCGGTGACAAAGCTCCACGCCACGCAGGTCCTACACCTTTGCGAAGTGCTTGGCATTTTTCCAGATGATCTGCTTTTCGATGCTGCTCCCCATCTTTGGGGTAATACGAGGGAAGAAGCCCTGGAACGTCGGCGCATCACGAGGATGATACAGGCTCTTCCGCCTGAGACCTTACGCACGGTCGCAACGATCCTGGATTCGATATTCGCGCTTCAAAAAGCCCCTGGTGGTGCTTAGAGGGTCTTTGTCGACGAAATTGCGATGATACGCGGATCGCGCGCTGCCGGTCATTGCGTCCGGCAGCAATGGGTCCCCTAAAATCCTCACCGCCTTATCATTGCCTATCCGATATGGCGCCATCAAAGCTCTTTTGAAAACGTTGCCAGCAGCGAAATGAACTTGGGCCGCATTTTTTTTGGAACTGCGAGAAAGGCGTCCACCAATCGCTGGCCCTCATCGGTAGCGACGAACTCTTCCCTGACGGCTGCCTTGCGGGCCAGTTCACAATTTGCCGGCGTCAAACGTTGGGTCAGGCTTTCAAAGAAATAGGTGATTGGTGTCTCGAGCACATGCGCGATCTCGTAAAGGGTCGACGAGCTCACGCGATTGGCGCCTCGCTCGTACTTCTGGATCTGCTGAAACGACACGCCCACAGCGGCGCCAAGCGCGGTTTGAGACAGCCTGAGTTGCTGCCTTCGTTTCTTGATGCGTTTGCCGACTTCGATATCAGCAATATGCTGGGCGGTAGTTTCATTTGTGGCATCGGTCAGGGTCGATGCAGCATCAGCCAATGTTTTCTGCAACATGAAAAGCGCTCCCGCTGGCCAGACAAGCTGGCAACCAGAAGCCGGGGAGATGGAAAAACCGTCAAGCTGGCGGCCCCATGGTCTTTAGCGCGAACGCCTCTTGCATACGCCATAGGCTCCCCGACGAATTGGTCGCGAAGAATACGCTCAAATGAAGAGCAATAAGCTTGAATGGGGTTTCCACGCCCCAAGGCGATTACATCGCCTGAGTTGTAGTCTATCAACAGGATTCACGTTTGCAAAGAACTTTAGGAGGGTGTCCTAACATTCGCGGATGCATCGCACCGGCAGGCGTCAATGGTCCTCAAGGATCGTCGGGACCCATACTCCGTTTCGTCTCAACGACAATCATGCGCAGCAGATATCGGACGAAATGCAGGTCATCATTCGGGGGATGGCGATGACAGATCTCCTCGATGATTCTGAGCAGTTGTGAGGTCTCCGCATGAACGGTCGCGATCGCGAAGCGGCGGGCATCGCCATCATCCAGCAGGGACTTCCTGCGGCGGACCACCGCCTCGCACCTGCGCTACGCAGCCGTCGGAGGACGCTGCGGAGTGGCCGTGCCCTCACGCCCCCAAACGAGCAATGATTGCTTGATACCGTGCCTTTTGCGATGCAGGGAAAGGAGCTTCGGCGGCAAGCTCGAGGAGACAATCTCAACCCGCTCACCGTTCTTGAGCGAAACGATGTCCTGACATTGCACGGGATATCCGCGCCGCCGCATCATTTTGACAAGGGGCGTGTACGTGACGAAAACGATCGCCCTGGCGTTCATCTGCACAAGGCATTCGAGGACGCCGGTCATCAAGAGATCAGAAGCAGCATGACCGCCAACCGGGGGCGCATCAAGAGCCGTTGCGCAGCGGCTCCACTCGAATATTGAAGGCCCGAAGGGCAGTCTGGCCGACAAACTGCGACGCAGGCTGCTCGCGAAATGAGGGCGTGTTGTTGGAATGAGCCTTGAATATCCAACTATTCTCCCGCGGTGAACCAAAACAGCATGTATGGCATCCGCAGTATCGAACTGATCCCGCTCGCGGCCATCTTCTCTGCGAAGTTCTTCCCAGCCCAGTTGCTCGACGAACCTTTTGTGCCGGAAAAGCCAGACCTGCTCCATAAGCTCAGGATCGTCTGCTCCACGAATAATCCTCAACATTCCAAAGCCTCCGCGTGCACGTGATAAGGATGCAACCACGGATAAGCAAAATCTATTCGTAAAAAGTCGTATTTTTCAGCGTAGCAAGCCCCTGCGAAACGCTTCGGCAATAAGTCGGGCGCGGTTGGTGGCGCCAAGCTTGCGCTGAAGGTTATGAATATGCGCCTGGATCGTGCGAGGAGATCGGCCGGTCAGGGTCCCAATTTCTCGATCGGTCTTGCCAGAGGCGCACAACGTCAGGCATTGGCTCTCGGTTCTGGTGACTGTGAGATCTTCCGACGGCCGGACGGGCGATGCAGCCAGGTCAAGCAGACGACGGTGAGCGTGTGTCGCAACGAATTCCAACAGCGTGACTTCTTGCGGCGTGAACTTCGGGCGCCTGCCTGCAACCGAGAAGACGCCAGCTATTCCATGTTGCGAGTGAAGCGGGATGGTGACCCCGTCGACGAGACCAAAATCGCTTGCCTCGTCCATGATCCGCTTCGACTTCGATGACAGGTGTTGCAGCTTCAGCGATTGGGACCAGATCATCGGGCGCCCGGATCGCCGGACAAACCGCACGACCGGATCGGAGTGGAAATAGTTGCATTTCAGATAGCGGTCAAACCACGGGCTCGGCCAGTTCTCCCAAATGAAGTAGGAGTCGAGCCGCTCATGGACCAGGGGCAGGAATGCCGCCGCGAAGTGTTCTACTCCAAGCTGACACGTCGCCCCCTCAACGGCGGCCATCAACTGGCCTCTATCAACATTTCCCTCACATGCCTGCAAGAAATCGGTCAAAATTGCTGTCGGGAAGAGGCTCATCGAAAGTCGCTCGCAAATTGATCTCGGATCAACAGGTGGACTGACCAACATGTCGACGTGAGGCGGTTGCAATACGCAGGATGCTACTGATGCTTGTACACCTTGGCGGCAGGGACGTAAATCTCGGCGGATCGACGACGTCCTGACCGGCTGTCCCAACAGCGCTCCAGCAATCGTCGAGGCTAGTCGGAGGTCCTGTCCTTGCGCCTTGGAGATCGTCTCGCGCTGGCATTCCTTGCGACAAGGCCCTTTCAATAGTCGAGTTGCAGATCTTCAACCCTGCTTGCACGCGTGGAACCTGGATGCCGGATGAGGGCGGCCTATGCTGCCTGTGCTGCAAAAGCCTACGCAAAGCTGTGCGTGTACGCACCTTCGTGGAAATCCAGGAAGCTTTGGGACCAACGTTTGCCCGGCCAGATATAATCGACCCGTCCTTCCGCTGCCCGGTAAATGGCCGTGTAGAGAGTGGGCGATGAGGCACTCCTGGAGTATAGCGGTGGCAGAAGAAATAAATCGGTCAATCGCGAAAGGGACATGCTCGGGTCCTCGAGTGCCTGATGAATGGCCATCTGACGTGCCAGTGAAGACAATGACGGCCTGATTGTCCGCTGATGGTTGGTGCATGCCTTCAAGCGCGAAATGATTGGCCGCTGGTGAGGGCCGACAAACAGGGTGGCATATCGGCCGGAACGATCGAGGACGGTGACGTTCTGCGGAAGTGCGACCGGTATTCGGCATAGCGCTTCCACAGCCTGGTCAACCCGATGACAGGTCTCAAGGATGTAACGGATCACCAGGATTATCGAGAAACCGACGCCCTGAGCGCGGCTCCCGCCGAGAGTGACGCTGGCTACAAGTCCATCCTCATTCATGCCGTCCACGCAACCTCCCCATGGCCGCTGTGCCTTGGAGATCACCCGCAAGTTCGACCAGGTGGTCATCTCAAAGCGATCCGAAACGATATCGGGGGGATAGTCGAAGTTCCGGACGAGTGCGGGACCTTCGCGTCCCAGCCAGACAGCCTGACTGCAGCCAAAGCGTTCGGGCGCGGGCCGGTAGTGACTGAGCATCCGATGCGCCACCTCATTATCTCCAACAAGGGCACACGCGCTCTCGTAGAAAGGCATCAACTCGGGCATATGATGGCGCAAGGCAGCGCGGCAGTCTTTGACTGTTGGGGTTTGCGCCACAGCCTGGCCGAAATACCATTTCTCGGCCTCCGCTCGCCCGGCGACGAACCGCGACAGCCACGCTTCTCCAGGCCGATCTTCACGCGCTGTGACGAACGTTTTGTCCATAGCGACAGAAATATAGGCGCCGCATCACATGAGTGACAAGCCAGCGTTGTTGGTGGCTTAGGAATGGAGCGGACAAGCTGGGGAGTTGTGCCCTCAGCCTTCGCGCCGATCCACTGAGTGCGGGTTGGTCTGCTTGCGTGTCGGCAGGATCGGGACGATCCAGTCCATTCTGGTCAATCCATCCCCTTTGCGGGCAGCAGCTACTGCGGCCCGAACAGCCGCTCCCTACCAAGGCCACGCCACGCTGCATTGAAGTTTCGCACAATCTACACGGGCAACGACTGGATCAAAGGTAAGATCCACAATATGGATATGCCAGCCTAACCCATTCCGAGCTGTGCGGTGACCCAGGATCAAATGCCCATTATTACACTCCGGGGATCGCCGAAAGAGCGCGGACGCCAACATGGCCTGAAATTGCGCGGCATGATCCTGGAGGCCGTCACGACGCTGCGGCGGTCGATGGACGATGCACGCTGGAACCTGGCGCAGGCCCGTGCGGCTGTTTGCCTTGATCAGCTATCGAACGTTGCTATGAATATCGTCGGCGAACTGGACGGCATTGCCGAGGCAACTGAGCTCTCGACGCAGAGCGTTTTGCTGCTCTCGGCCTTCGAGTATTTTGGCGAGGGTCAGAGCGGATGCACGTCGGTCGGACTGGTGCAGCCTGGCGGTGCCGTCGTTGCCCAGAACTGGGATGCCCCGGCCGGCGCCGAGCGCCATTTGGCGGTCTTCATTCACGAAGGTGCACAGTCGCTTGTAACCATCGCGTCGGCAGGCACCCTTGGCTGGGTTGGCATGAATGGGCATGGCCTCGCTTTGGTCAACAACGATCTCATACTCGACACATCGCAGGACGGTCTGCCGAGCCTGGTGATCCGGCGCATGATGCTGGAGCAAAACAGCGTCGACGGCGCGGTTGCCATTCTTCGCGCACATCCACACATGTCCGGCCGATGCTTTCTGCTCGGTGACGCACATGGCGGTCTGCGTGCGGTCGAAGTGGGGCCTTCGGCCGGATTAACCGACCGGGCTTTCCGCAGCGTCGTTCATACGAACCATCCGCTTTTCCCCAAACCTGCCATGTGGGAGGACGTGGAAGAGGTCGCCCGCCATTATCCGTCGAGCCGCTCTCGCCTTCGGGCCGCGCGTCAATTCGAATTGGCTGATATCAACGACCTCGCGGCACTGCTGAGAGATCGGTCCGGCGCGCCTGACGCGATCTGCAAATCGCCGTCGGTCCGTGAACCGACCGCCACAGCCTTCTCGGTCATATTCGACTGCGGCCGGCGAGAGGCGATGGTCGCGATCGGTCGGCCGGACCAGACAGATTACCGCGTTATCAGAATGCTGCACCCGGCAGATGTCTAGATCCTGTTCAGCTTGCCCTTGCATCCAGCATTCCATTGGCGCGGGCAAACTGCGCAAAGTGTGCCGCCAATTCCTCGGCACGCATCTCGCATTCCTGCGGCCGGTAGGCCTGAAGGTCATAGCCGAGCACCTCGTTTAAAACGCCGGCAGCCATGTCGGTAAAACGAACGGTTCCATCGTCGTCAACGCTCTCGATGCCGTCGTAGCGCTGGCATTCTCGATTGATCGCGATCGCTTCGTCGAGACTGAGATTGGCGGGAAGATCGACGAGCAAGCCGTCCGGAGAAACCCTCACCGGATATCCGCCGACCAGGCCGAAGGGTCCCGGGGCGTGGACGACGTCTCCCGATCGGCGCGCAAGCGCCAAAAGCATGGCGGTGGCCGACGAGGCCGTGACCGACTGTCCTGCGAGACCTTTCACCCGACGAAACCGTCCGGCAACCAGTGAGAAAAGCGCGGCGTGATCGATCTCTTCGCGGGGCACCTCCAGCCCGTTCGCATAAACGCTCAAGTGGTAGGGTGCGCCGTCCGTTCCTCCGGTGCTCGGCATCCGATAGCTGAGATAATGATGCGCGAAGAACCTGATCTCGATCGATGCCGGCGGCAGCGCCAGCATGTGGGCGGCAGCAAGCCGGATGCCAGGAACGGCATTGGCGATGTTGCCGATGCCAACGGCGGGGGCCAATCCTTCGGCGGCAAGTGAAGCATTGACAACATCGGGATAGGAGGCATTGACGACAACCGCATCGCAGTTGGCCAGCCGAACGGCTTTCATCAGTCTGCGGATCAGAACCTGATGCATCGGCGTCCAAATACCGCCGCGCGCCTCGTCGAGGCGCTTGAACGCGTCCTGGGGGAGCTTCGTAATCACCCACCAGCTATGTAGGGTCGTGGCGTTGAAGACGATGTCAGGCTTTATCCGCAACAGACGCTCGGCCGTTGCTTCGACGTTCATGAGATCGATCGAAACGATGTCGACGGCGTTCGAGAAACCAAGGTTCATGGCTGTGTAGCGCGCCAGATTGACGCGATGAAGCGCCCTGTCAGGATCGCGGGCGCCAACGGTGACCTCGAGATCTGCCCCGCTCTGCAGCAGGAAGTCGAGAACGTCCCCGCCAAGGACGCCTTGTCCGATAATCAGGATCTTCTTGCGATGCTCGGTCCGTGCCATCTGTCGTCTCCATATACTCGCATAGCGGATAAATGATTGTCTGCGCATCTAATGATTGCATCATGCGCTTGTCCGCTGTAGATTGCAACCATTAGATACGACGTGCCATCGGCACCATCACAGGTAGTTGTTCATGCGATCATATAAGCCTGTCTTATCCGTCGACCTGACGGCGATCCAAACCAATTTCTTGGTGATGCGGTCATTGGTGGGGCCGGCTGTGGGCGTTAGCGCGGTCGTCAAGAGTGACGCCTATGGGCTGGGACTTGAGCGGGTGATCGGACCGCTTTGGGACGCCGGTTGCACGAGCTTCTTCGTCGCGAGCATAAAGGAAGCAATCCGCGTCCGCCGTCTTCTGACGCAGGCCGACATTGCCATTCTCGAAGGCTTGCGAAAGGGCAGCCTCGAAGCTTATCGGGAAAGCCGCCTCACACCGGTCTGCAACACGCTGGCCGAGGTGGCTCAGGCCACGTCGGCGGCAATCCCCTATATTCTTAATCTCGAAACCGGCTTTGGGCGGCTTGGCCTGAGGTTTGACGAGGTTCGTTCGCTCCTTCACGCAAAGCTGCAGGTGCCGGAACTGGTGATGAGCCATCTTGCCTGCGCCGATGACGCTGGAAACCCGCGCAACCGACTGCAGAAGGACCGTTTTGTCGGCATGTGCGCGATGCTGGCGCCTTCGACACCGCGCAGTCTCGTTGCCTCGGCAGGTGTTTCGCTCGGCGTCGACTATCATTTCGACAGGGTGCGCGTTGGGTCGGCACTTTACGGGCTCAACAATGCCGGCCTCGAGCCAAATCCGTTCAAACCTGTCGTCCGGCTCAGTGCCCGCCTGATCGACATCCGACACGTCCAGCGCGGCGAACCCGTCGGGTATATGGGAACATTTCTCGCAGATCGGCCGACCTGTCTCGGTATCGTCGCGATCGGCTACAGGCATGGCCTCGCCTGGCAGGTCGCGAACCGCCTGTCTGCTGAGTTTGCCGGGTGCTCCGTGCCGGTCATCGGACGCGTATCGATGGAATATTGCGCCATCGACCTGACCGACCTACCGGCCAAGCTCGCGCGCATCGGCGCCTTCGTGGATTTCATCAGTGCGACGGCACCGCCCGAACATATGGCGCGCTCGGCCGCGACCGTGGCACAGGAAATCCTGGTCCGCACCGGTGCCTCATGCGCCCGCCGATACCGTTTGGCACTTTCTGGACGACACCCATGAGCGCAGAACGACGAGCCCAGTTTCACGCGCTGTTGTCCGCCGTGTTTTTCAGCACCGCGGGCCTGTTCATGGGCCTGATCGAGGCCGGCGTCTGGGCGGTCGTCTTCTGGCGCAGCCTCTTTGCTCTCGTTTTTACCTGCGCACTTATGCTGGTCATGCCCAATCGAGGCGTCACGGAGCTCGATCGAGCTGGTCTTGCTGCGGCCATGCTGTCGGCCGCCGCGATGCTCGCCTTCATTCCGGCGCTGCGCCTGACCTCCGTCGCCAACGTCGCGGTCATTCACGGCTCCTTGCCCTTGCTGACGACACTGTTTGCGCGGCTGACGATCAAGGAACCTATATCCTTGTCTACTGCCGGCCTATGCGCGATGGCTGGAATTGGGACTGCGGTGATCTTTTCCGGCTCGGCATCATCCGGTGTGCGCATTGAGGGAGACGGCCTTGCACTTCTGATGACGACGTTCATGGCGTTGATGACGATCGCTTTTGGGCGATCGCAATCATCGAGCCTGCTTCTGGTGGCCCTGTCCAACGGCTTTGCCGGGATCGCCGGCGCGATGCTTGCCCCTTCACTTGAGGTTTCCGCAGGGCAGGGCGCTGTCCTTGCCTGCTTCGCCCTTGTGCAGATGACGCTGGGGCTCCTCTTCTTCGCCATCGGGTCACGCGGGTTGCAGCCTGCCGAAATCGCGCTGATCTCGCTTTCCGAAGTGCCGCTATCGGCTCTGTGGGTGTGGCTCGCGTTTTCGGAGGTGCCCGCAACGGAAACGATCGCCGGAGCAGGTATTATTCTAACGGCCGTCCTTGTTCACCTTGCAGCGCCGCTTAAGCGCAGCCGCAATCTTGAGGATTAGTCCGATGCAGACTGGCCGCTTGCCGCATGAGCAAACGATAAAGGCTATAGCTCAGTCCTTTCGGGGCGTGGTACTCGATATCTTCGGCGTCATCCATGACGGCGCAACACTTTACGAACCGGTTCACGAGGCGCTCACCAGAATGCGTGCGGCCGGTATGCGCATATGCTTGCTGTCCAATTCGCCGCGGCGCGCTGCTGCGGTCGCCTCCCGTCTTTTAAACATGGGCCTCGGGCCTGATCTTTATCAGGGCCTTATCACCTCGGGAGAGATGGCTCGTGCGGCGCTTGGTGGTAGCGGGCGGACCTCCCGAGCGCCTGGCGGCAGGCGCTATTGGCACGCCGGGCCGCCCGATCTCGCAGACCTTCTTGATGGGCTAGCGCTTGAGCGTGTCGCGGAGATCAAGGAAGCCGATTTCATCCTGGCGACCGGCAACATGGAGGAGAGCGACTCTTTGTTGCAGCAGGCGCGGCAGCAGGGATTGCCAATGGTTTGCGCAAACCCGGACCTTGAGGTCATGCTCGCCGAGCAAAGGATCCGTTGTGCTGGCTCGCTTGCTGCGCGATACGAAGCAATCGGCGGTAGGGTGATCCGCTTCGGAAAGCCGGAACCATTTGCCTATGAAAGCGCTCTACGAGTTCTCGATCTGCCGGCAACCGCCGTGATCGCGATTGGCGATAGTCTCGCCACCGACATTTCCGGCGCCAATCGAGCCGGCATACGCTCAGCGCTCGTGATGACCGGAGTTCATCACGTCGAGGCATGTCCGAACGGCTATCCCGATCATGGACTGCTAGCTGCTCTTTACGAACAGCATGGAGCCTTGCCCAATTTCCTGTTGCACAGACTTTCCTGGAACTAAGGCGAATTCCTCGTAAGGCGGGTTGAAAAACGAGATGGCCCTCAAGCGCGAAATTATATCAGACGGGCTCGCGATTTCACCCAGCTCTGACAATTGGGTCGCGCCTGCTATCGGCGTTCGGTGTGAATGTATCAAAACACCTAGGTGGCGGTTCCGAACGCGGCAAGGATCTTCGCAAGTGCACCTTCGTCGCGATAGGGAAATGTTCGTTGCACCAACTCTGGGCTCAGCCGCGGCTGGAGGCTGCGCGCCTCCACCTCATTGTACTGCCGTCGTACTTCGTCACCGCGCAGAGCATGAGCTGCGGCAAGCAAGATCAGGGTCCGCCACGACTTTTTGGGAATATTCTCGAAATCCTCGACCGCATCAGCCACACGGCCTTGCTGAAACCGGATAATACCCCTGACTGTCCAGAACCACACAGGCGGATATTTCGACTTCCTGAAGCATTCCTCGATTTCGGTTACAGCCTTTCCCAGATCACCGATGTAGTGCAGCAACTCAGCATGATCGGCGCGGATCTCCACGTCGCCTGGCGCCAGGTCGCGTGCTTTGACATAGTGGGATTCCGCGCCATCGTAGTTTCGCATCGCCAATTGAACCAATGCCGCGGCGTAGTGGGAGAAGGCATGGTTATTGTCGAGCCGCAGGCCAATGCGAGAGATTTCTTCGGCGCGATGCAGTCGCTCGATCACGCCTTCCGAGGAGAAGGAATAAGTCAGTGCAATGGCATACATGGCATGCGCGTCGATGAGCGCCGGATCGAGTTCCGTCGCTTTCTGGAAGAAGCGTTCTGCTTCGGGCAGCAGATGTTTCGCGTCGAGCATCCTGCCGTACAGAAAATTCTCGTATGCCGACCAGGAAGCCTCCGGCTTCTTCGCAATGGCCTGTGATGCAGTGGACAGTACTTTGTCCACGACCAGCGAGACGATCGCCGCCGCCACCGATTCGATGGCGTCGATATCGCAATCCGCAGGAAGCTCGAAGGCCCTCGACCAGAGGATGGACGTGGCGCAGGTGTGCTGGAACCTGAAGTTCAACCGGAACGGACCCGCCCCATGAACGCCGACGCTGACCGTGTAGTCGTGGGAACGGCTGCCCATTTCAGCCGTCGAGGCGGAGGCGACGTCGATCCAGTGCCGATCCGAGAGGAACTGTTCGAGGCTGGAGGTGATCAGACCCAGAGCCTCCTGCTGATGGGGAAGCGCCGAGGACGTGACCGCAACTCTGACTAGGACTTTCCCCGAGGCCCGCGATGCTGCCGATTCGGCACCACGCCAGGGCACCGCTTTCTCCGTGGCCGAGTGACGCGGTTGCCAATGCCAGACGCGAACGGGTCGCTCGATATTCTTCAGACGTTTGTCTCCACCCTCCACGAACTCCGCGCCGATCCGCGCGGCGATTTGGTGGTAGACACCATCGGTAATGCATATGCCGCCGGGCAAGGCACTTGCTTCAACGCGTGAAGCGACATTCACTCCGTCACCGAACAAGTCTGTGCCGTCGACCAAAACGTCGGCAAGATTGACCCCAATTCTGAGAGTTAGGCGACCGCCGTCCGGCTCTCGGTGAACTAGTTCGCCTTGGATTGCCATTGCGCATTCGACTGCCCCCGTGACGGAATCGAACACAGACAAAGTTCCGTCCCCAACCAGCTTGAATATCCTGCCGCCGTTGCGCTCTATGTTCGGCGTGATTACGTCGGCCTGCATCGCCTTGACCAGAGCAAGGGTCGCCTCTTCGTCACTCTCCATGAGGCGGGAATAACCAACGACATCCGTGGCCATGATTGCCGCCAGCCGCCGCTTGACAGGAACGCTCGCCATTAGCCCTCCGAGTAGCTCCCACAGATCGCATCTACGACGTTTGGGAGAGAGACTAACACAGAACCGTTGGTCCGTCGTCGGAAGGGGCGGCGGGCTGACAAACGAAGATGATGCCTTGACGGTCGTTACTCGGCATCGATGGTAATCGAACCACCGCTCTACACGGCATGCGGTACGGTCCTATTGAGAGAAGACTCCAGTAGCAAAACTAGCGCTCCTCGGGAGGTAGCATCAGCCCAGGCCGCAGTACATTATTGGGCCACAGAACTACGGTAGCGGTTATTGGCGAAGATCAAGGACACCGAGTTCGTGCCACATCCACTCGAAACTGTAAGTTGCCATCGGGTCTGCGGCGTCGGGCTGCTTTAAAGACTGGTTTTCGAGATATTTGAGCCATTCGGCGACCTTATGGCGGCCCGAGGCTGATTTCGCGGCCTGACGCGGCGTCTTGTTGCCGAGCATTCCAACCGGCTGATCAAGAGTTTCACGATATTGTCGATCCATGAACTGGTGAATGACCTGCTCGGCAATTTCGGGCGGGATGTCAGATGCGGGGTTTTCCTTTTTGCCGGCCGGCCGCTCGGTCATCATCTGTTCGACCGTGCGGATTTCGGTGAGCGGCGCGCGAACGAGAGCACCGAGAGCCTGCTGGATCAGAGTTGTTCCTTTTTGAGCGCGTTCGGCCGAGTTGGTCGACAGATGCAGGAATTTTCCCTTCAATTCGATATTGCCCAGCACGCGCGCGCCGTTGTCCATCGTGGTGTCGAAGGCCTGGCTCGTGCGCTTCCGGGCCTTGTTCTTCGGCTCTTGCTCAAGCCAATTCCAGAATTTTGCGTTTTCCTGCGACATGCCGGCAATGGTGTTCACCGATGCTGCAACATCCTTCTGCGCAGTTCCGGACGCCAGGGGAAACCTGACATCGTGGAATACGAGATCATCTCCATCGCCGTTCTGGATCGCTGGCAGGCCCATGGCACGCTCAAGTGTGTCGAACAGCCACGACAGGGTGAATATGGAGGCTGCCGCCTGTAGATCGTCGTCCTTGATGACCGGTAGCTTCTTCGCATTCTTTTTGCCGAACATCTGTCGCAGGCCGTCGAACAGCGCGTCGGTGGCCTGCGGCGTGAAGGGCAGAAGACCGCCGGCGAAGACATTCTTTCCCATAACAGGTACGATGCGGGCGGCGATCCGGTCCCACTGTTTCAGCGTCTTCGTCGCCGTTCCCTCGCTGACGGCGATCGGCTCGCCGCCGCGAATAAGGTCGCGCGCGATGAGCGACTTCCCCGGCTCGATCTCCCTGACCTCATACAGGCTCATGACGGAGGTCCGCAGCGCTTTCATGTAAGCCTTTGCCTGTGCGTTTTCCTTCCAGCCGCGGCGTTTGAGATATTCATCGACGATGTTGCCGCCCTCGACCTCGAAGTCCTGGGTGAGGAAATCCTCGAAGGCGCAGCCCCAGAGCGTCATGGCCCAAACCTCACCGAGGATTTCGACAATATCCTCGAAATCCATATCGCCGGCATCCAGGATCGGCCCGAAATGGTCAGAAAGTACTTCATCGAAGCATTCGCGCCATTCGTCGCGGGTGAGGAACTTCATCAGTCCCTTGAGGTCATGACTGGTCGGCACGGCTGGTCTCCAGTTTCTTGCGGTGTTCGGCGACGATGCGCGAAACGGTCGGTTCGCTGATATCGTAAAGCCTCGCCATTTCGGCGCCGCTCTTGCGTCCGCACAAGACGCTTTCGGCGATCTCGCGGCGTTTCTTCGGGTCGAGCTTACGGTGTCGCCGTCGCGCAAGCTGATCGAGCATACGATGCAGTTCTGGCCGATCCCAACGCCCACCGGACGCCTTTTCCTCGAACAGGCGCTTGCAGCCAGCCTCGGACAGGGCACGTGCCTGCTTGTTCGATTGCTGGTCTCCCTTGCTCACCCGGGCGTAGCCGATCAGCATCGAGGTCCTTTCAAAAACGGAAGTTTGCGCAAGCGCGCCGACTCACGTGACGAATCAAGGTGAAAATCCCTTCACAATCAATACTCCATCGTAAGGCAGCGGTTTTTGAAAGGATTTTTGGATGGCGGCGCGAAATTCGATGACCATGAAAAAGAGGGACGCAAAGCGCCTTGCGAAACGGTTCTTGGCAAGGCCGAATTTTAGTTTGAATCCAAGGCGTGAAATTAGTGTAGTTCAAACTCGCAAAACTAGTGTAGTTCAATAACTTGAAATTAGTGTGATTCAAATGCAAGATATTAGTGTTTGTCAAGGACATCAAATTAGTGCAACAGCAATGCACGGAAGTAGTGGTTTACCACTCGCACACCGCCGGAGGCCAACATGGCGAAACCCAACGAACTGCTCGCGGCATCCCTGGCTGAGCTGAGGGGAGTGACGCAGAACGGCACCCGATCGGTGGTGAAATCGGAAGAGCTCAGCCGTGTCCACCGGGAGCGACTACAGGACAATGGGTTCCTCGAAGAAATTATGAAGGGCTGGCTTGCGGTGAACTCGCGACCGTCGGCCAACAACAGGATCGATGCGGCCTGGAGCACAGTCTACTGGGAGTTCGTTGCCAGGTATCTCGACGACCGCTTCGCGGGTGAATGGCGGTTGTCCGCGGAGGCATCCGTGGCTCTATGGTCCGAAAATCATTCCATTCCCGGGCAGGTCATCGTCAGAAGCTCTAAGGCGAATAATCAACTTGTGAAACTACCGAGCAATACGTCGCTCTATCTGCTGCGCTCAAAGGAAAACGAGCCCGCCGAGATGAGACAGCGATTGAGATTGATGCCGATGGAGGAGGCGATCTGCAACCTGTCGCCGGAGTCGTGGAGAACGTCAGCGACCGATGTCATCGCGGTCATTGGCTCAATCCGCGGAACAAGCACGCTGCTGCAATACCTCCTGGACGGCGGCCGGAGCCACGTTGGCGGTCGCATCGCGGGAGCCCTGCGCCATCTCGGCAGGACAAGGGACGCGGACACGATCATCAAGACGCTGGAATCGGCCGGCTACAACCCGCACGAGGACAACCCTTTCGACCCTGCAGTCGATCTGGTCACGCTGGATGCGCGACGAACTCAGGCGCCGTCCGCTACCCGGATCAAGAACCTCTGGGCGAAAATGGGGAAAGACGCCCTCAATCACATCGGATTCGAGCAAGTGCGTATTAACGACCGTGACGGATATATCGCGGACATTGATGAGCGTTATGTGGCAGACGCCCTGAACTCGCTTTCGATCGAGGGTTACGAGGTGTCGGAAGAGCTGATCCGGAGGGTACAGGACGGTCAATGGAAACCGGACGAGGACGCGCAGGACTACGAGACCAAGAACGCGCTCGCCGCCAAGGGATACAGACTGGCTTTTGAGGAGGTGCGCGGTGACATCAGGAAGATCCTTGATGGAGCACCTACCGGCGAACTGCTCGAGGCACGGGCCCAGGATTGGTTCCGAGCCATGTTCAGCCCTTCGGTAAACGCGGGTATCATCAAGGCGCACCAACTCGCGGGTTACCGATCGCACAATGTGTATCTGCGGGGATCCTCGCATGTCCCCTTACCGCCGCATGCAATCGCCGACGCCATGGACGCACTGTTCGAGAGCATTTCGGAGGAATCCGATGCGCGCGTGAAGGCAATCCTCGCCCCGTTCCTATTCACCTACATTCATCCATTCCCGGACGGAAACGGGAGGATAGCGCGCTTCATGATGAACGCCCTGCTGACCGAAAGCGGAGCGCCGTGGACTGTCATACCTGTCGCGCGCCGTGACGAGTACATGAACGCCCTTAAGGAGGCGAGCCAGCACGAAAACATCGTGCCTCTCACGAACTTTGTCTCCGAGCTGGTCGACGCGCCACGACCACCTGCGGGAGCTACGGCGGCGCGCAAAGACAACTAGACCTCGACGCTCACCGAAAATGCACGATCAGCTGACGTTGACTTGAGGGTTTTCTACTGTCTGACACTAACGTCTGAAGTCCGCTTATCAGTTGCTCTATTCGTTCGTCTCGACAGGTCACGTCTGTCGCTGCCGCGGCGATCGCTTCAGCAAATCCGACGCTTCGACGCCCAGTGCCGTCGCCAAGCGATTCGTCGTGGCGATGAAGGCCTGCCCCGACAATCGATTACCATATTCCGCGACCGAACCGTCGAAAGGCACTTCGGGCCTCAAGCCCCGCCAGCAGCGCTAACAGGAGCTTTTTGAGACGATCCTTCAAGCTGTTTTTCATTTACCCATCCCTTGATTTGCGATGTAGGCGCGCCAGCCTCCGAGTTCCGTTATCTCGCGCGCACCTTCGAGGGCATGAGCTTCGCAGAGAAAACCGGAAGTTTGGGAACCGTCATCGAGAGTTACCTTGCCGATGCCGAGCGGGGCCGGGATGTTCTGCACAAAACGCCCGAAAGCCTCCGGCGTCACTTTCCAGACCTCAACTTCGAGCCCTTTGCCGGCAAAGCCCGGTTGGCGGATTAGGCCCGGTTTCGGCGGTACGGTATCGGGCAGGACGAACAGGCGGTAATCCGGCGCAGTACGACAGGATTTGACGCGCTTGCCGCCTGGTCGGGTCAGTTCGTGGTTGAGGGGCATGCCGGTGAGATGCGCCCCGACGACGACGATCGGCACCAAGCCGTCATCGGCCTGCGGCACGCGGCTTGCCTCCGGGATTGGGGCCAGGCGATCCTTGCCCATCCCCGCGTTCAAGGTGCGATGCATAGCGTCGGCGAAGGGGGCGAGGGCGTCGTCGGTAAACGCCGGCCCGACCAGTGTCACGCCGGCCGGCAGATGGCCGTCTGCGTCGAAGCCGGCCGGAACGGCGATCGCCGCACAGTCGAGCAGATTGACGAAGTTGGTGTACCGACCGAAATGGCCGTTCTTGGCGATCGGATCCGCCGTCATTTCTTCAACCGTATAAGTGGTCGGCGAGGTCGGCAACATCAGGATATCAGCCTTCTCCCACTCCTTTCCGGTCTTTTGGCGCAATGCTTCGAGCTTATATCTGCCACCGAAGGCAGCGACGGCGTCATAGGCTTTCGCGCCCTCGATGATTGTGCGAACCGTCGGGTCGAAGTCACTCGCGTTGGTGACAAGAAAGTCCTTGACCGCCGCCAGCCGTTCGGCGACCCAAGGACCGTTGTAGAGCAGTTCGGCGGCCTCCCGGAACGGCGCGTAGTCAAAGGGAACGATGGTGGCGCCCAGTGCGCGCGCCCTTTCGATTGCCGCATCATAGAGAGCCTCGACGTGCCTGTTGCCGAAGAATTCCCGTTCGGCTGTGTCGAGCACGCCGATGCGCAAACCGGAGGTGGGCAGGTTGGTGGGAGACGCCTTACGCGAGAACGGGTCGGCGGCATCGTACCCTTCCATCACCTTGCGGATCGTGACGCCGTCGCCGACCGTTGCGGCAAAGACGGTGACGACATCGACGCTGCGGCAGGCTGGCACCACGCCGACATTCGGCACCAGCCCCGGTGTCGGCTTGATTCCGACGAGGTTATTGAAGGCAGCTGGTACGCGGCCAGAGCCAGCCGTGTCAGTGCCGAGCGCGAAGCTCGCCAGGCCCGAGGCGACGGCAACTGCCGAGCCCGAGCTCGATCCCCCCGAAACATAATCCTTGTCGAAGACCGAGCGCGGCGCGCCATGCGGCGAGCGCGTACCGTTCAGGCCGGTCGCGAACTGGTCGAGATTGGTCTTGCCGATCACGATCGCGCCTGCCGCCCGCAGCCTTGCAACGACTGTTGCGTCATAGTCAGGCTGATAGGCGAAGGCAGGGCAGGCGGCCGTGGTCGGCAGACCCGCCACGTCGATATTGTCCTTTACGGCAAAGGGAATGCCCCAAAGTGG
Organism: Rhizobium sp. BK060; assembly: GCF_014193145.1. Lineage (NCBI taxonomy): Bacteria > Pseudomonadati > Pseudomonadota > Alphaproteobacteria > Hyphomicrobiales > Rhizobiaceae > Rhizobium > Rhizobium sp. BK060. The sequence continues at coordinate 42,702 of NZ_JACHYW010000021.1, read as the reverse complement.
CAGGCTGTTTGGCGCCGGCGCCCGTTCCATCAGAGCGCGTGCTTCGGTGCGCAATGCTTCCTCGGGTGTCGGCGTGATGAAAATTGCCGGATCCGTCGAAGCTGCCTGACGGGCAATAACGGTCTCGATAACGTCGAGCGGGCTTTGACCAGCCGCATAGGCTGACCGAAGGCTTGTCAGATCAAGAATGGTCGGCAGCATGGATCAGCACTCCTCCAAAACAACGATGATATCGCCCGCGTTGACGTTTCGTCCGGGCCCGGCGCGCAGGTCGCGGACGCGGCCCGGTGCATGTGCGGTGACGTTGATTTCCATCTTCATGGATTCGATGATGGCGAGCGTGTCGCCGGCCGCGACCGGCGCGCCTGGCTCGACCAGAAGTTTCCAGATATTGCCGGGCACTGCGCTGGCAACGCCGAAGCAGCCTTCGGGAATATCCCCATCCGGGCTTTCGCCGTTTCCTTCGTCCATGACGAAGCTGTCGAGGCCCGCCCCTTTCCAGCGCTCGCGCTCCGCATCAAAGGCAGCCTGCTGGCTTGCCTTGAAGCTCCCGATCGAAGCGGCATTCGCCCGCAATTCCCTCTCATAGGCGCCATAGGAGAACTCCGTCTCCTCGATCCTGACGGGATAGCCGCCATGCGGGAAGGCGCTGCGGGCTTGCGCCAGTTCCTGGTGACTGACTGGGAAAAAGCGGATCTGATCGAAGAAATCGAGCAACCACGGCTTGTCCTTCGCGAAAACCGGCGTCTGCCGCCAGGTGTTCCACACCTGGATAGTGCGGCCGAAGAGCTGGTAGCCGCCGGGTCCTTCCATGCCATAGATGCACATATAGGCCCCGCCGATACCGACGGCATTTTCCGGCGTCCAGGTGCGGGCTGGATTGTACTTCGTCGTCACCAGCCTGTGGCGCGGATCGACCGGTGTGGCGACCGGTGCGCCGAGATAGACGTCGCCGAGGCCGAGCACGAGATAGCTGGCATCGAAGACGACGTCGCGCACCGCCTGTTCGTCCGCCAGCCCGTTGATGCGGCGGATGAACTCGATGTTATCAGGGCACCAGGGCGCATTTGGCCGGACGAGCTCCTGATACTTGCGCATGGCAAGTTCGGCATCCGGATCGTTCCAGGAGAGCGGCAGATGCACGATGCGGCTCGGCACCTTGACGTCTTGCGCCGCCGGCAGGCTCGCCTCGATCTCGGCCAGCAGGCCGAGGAGGCGGTTGCGGGGCAGCGCCGTGCCGTCATAGTGGATCTGTAGCGAACGGATGCCGGGCGTGAGATCAATGATCCCGGGCAGGCGCGCCTGCGATACGGCCTGCATTAAGAGATGCACCCTCAGCCGCAGGGCGATATCGAGCGTCATCGGCCCGTATTCGACCAGCAGATTGTCATCGCCCTGGCGGCGGTAGACGACCGAGACTGGCCCGTCGTGGCGGTAGCCGACGATCGGCGATCCTGCTTCTTCCTTCGCACGATGCACCGCTGGACCGGCAATCGGATCTTCAGGTCGCGTGACGGGATGGAAGCGGATGCGATCACCGGGTTTGAACTGCCCCATCTTCCATTGTTCGTCACGGGCAATCACCGCTGGGCAGACGAAGCCGCCAAGGCTCGGCCCGTCAGGCCCGAGGATAATCGGCATGTCACCGGTGAAATCGATCGCGCCGACCGCATAGGCATTGTCGTGCAGGTTGGAGGGATGAAGACCGGCCTCGCCGCCATCGCTGCGCGCCCATTTCGGTGCGGGACCGATCAGGCGCACACCGGTGCGGGCGCTGTTGAAATGCACCTCATAGCTCGTCGAGAACAAGGTCTCGATATCGCCGTCCTGAAAGAAATCAGGAGCGCCGTGCGGACCGTAAAGAACGCCGACATCCCATTCGCGCGTCAACTCCACCGGATCGGTAGCCGGCTTCGACGGTTCGCCGGCGGCGTGCCGGGCAAGGCGCAGCACATGGCCGGCTTTCAGCGTGCCGGTGGCATTGCCGCCGAACTGGCCGAGGCCGAAGGTGGCGCGCGAGCCGAGAACGACGGGAGCAGCAAAACCACCTGCAACAGCGAGATAAGCCCGCTGCCCCGGCCCGCAGATGCTACCGATCGAGAGTGTCTGGCCGGCGCGGATGGTCGCCGCTTCGTCATGGGACAGCCTTACACCATCGACGCTCATCGCCATCCTGGCACCGGCAAGCGCGACCAGCGTATCCTTATGGAATTTCAGGACAGGACCGGAGACCGTCAGCTCCAGCGCCGCGACCATGTCGTCGTTGCCGACAAGACGGTTGGCATGACGGAACGAACGCTCGTCCATCGGGCCGCTCGGCGGCACGCCGACATGCCAGAGGCCAAGCCGGCCCGGCAGTTCCTGAATGCTCGACTGTGCGCCGGGCGCGATCACCTCGACGACGTCAGGCACGAAGGAAAAGTCGCGCAGCGCCGTCGTCGCCACCTTACCGCTCGCGAGGAGCTCGGAGCTGGCAATGGCGCGAAGATAGTCGAGATTGGTCTCGATGCCCGATATCGACGTGCCGGCAAGTGCCGTCTTCAGCTTCTCGATTGCCGTTTGACGATCCGCGGCGCAGACGATGACCTTGGCGAGCATCGGATCGTAGAAGGGCGTCACTTCCGTCCCGGTCTCGATCCAGGCGTCGATGCGGGCATCCTCAGGAAAGGCGACCTCGGTTAGCAGGCCGGCACTTGGGCGGAAATCGGCATGCGGCATCTCGGCATAGACGCGTACTTCGATGGCCGCCCCCTTCGCCTGCAGAGCCTCGGCGCCCGAGAGCAGGTCCTCGCCTGCGGCCTGGCGGATCATCCATTCGACGAGGTCGATACCGAAAACGGCCTCCGTCACGGGATGTTCGACCTGCAGGCGGGTATTGACCTCGAGGAAATAGAACTCCTCACGCAGGGGATCGTAGATGAACTCGACCGTGCCCGCGGATTCGTAGGAGACGGCAGTGCCGAGGTTGACGGCTGCCCTGTGCAGACTGGCGCGGGTTTCGACCGAAAGGCCGGGAGCAGGGGTCTCCTCGACCACCTTCTGGTTTCGCCGCTGCAACGAGCAGTCTCGCTCGCCGAGTGCAATTACCTTGCCTTTGCCATCGCCGAAGATCTGTACTTCGACATGCCGTGCCTTCGCCACGAAACGTTCGATATAGACGCGCGCATCGCCGAAGCTTGCCCGCGCGGTGCGCTGCACGCTTTCGAACGAAGCCTTGAGGCCCGCTGGATCGGCGCAGAGCTGCATGCCGATGCCGCCGCCGCCAGCGGTACTCTTCAGCATGACGGGATAGCCGATCGTCTCTGCCGCCGAAAGCGCTTCTTCGGCGCTCGAGAGTAGGCCGGTACCGGGCAGGAGCGGTACGCCGCTCGTTTCGGCGAGTTCGCGTGCTGTATGCTTGAGACCGAAAGCAGCAAGGTGCTCGGGTCGGGGGCCGATGAAGGCGATGCCTTCGGCGGCGAGGCGCTCGGCAAAGCCGATATTTTCCGACAGGAAACCGTAGCCTGGATGCACTGCCTCCGCCCCCGTCGCCTTGCAGGCAGCGATGACGGCCTCGACATTGAGATAGCTTTCGCTGGCCGGTGCCGGCCCGAGGCGAACGGCTTCATCGGCCATCATCGCGGGCTTGGCGAAACGGTCGGCATCGGAATAGACGGCGACCGAGGCAATGCCCATCCGCCGTAGGGTCTTCATGACGCGGATGGCGATTTCGCCCCGGTTGGCAATCAGGACTTTCTTGAACATGCTCAGTCCTCGCCATCCCAGATCAAGACCCGGATCGGCGTCGGATCGAAGCCGTTACAGGGGTTGTTGATCTGCGGGCAGTTGGAAATGATGCAGAGCACGTCCATCTGGGCGACGAGCTCGACATGATCGCCCGGTGCGGAAATGCCGTCGACGATCGTCATCTCGCCATTGGGCTTGATCGGCACATTCATGAAGAAGTTGATGTTCGGTACGATATCGCGCTTGCTCATCCCGTGTTTGCTGACTTCGAGAACGAAGTTGTCGCGGCAGGCATGCAGGTATTTCGTTCCGTGACCGAAGCGCACGGTGTTGCTCTCGCAGGAGCAGGCACCGGCCGAAGTGTCGTGGCGGCCGCAGCTGTCGGCCGTCATGGTCAGCATGACATTACCTTCATTCGACATGATCTTCGTGCCGATACCGACATAGGCGCTACCCTGCATGCGCATGGTATCCTGGTTGGAATAGCGCTCCGAGAAATCATCGGCCCGGTAGAAGAGCGTGTCGATTGCCTGTTGGCCGTAGCTATCCTCGATCCGGATCGTCTGACCCTTGCGAACGATGCCGGACCATGGGGCTTCCGCCGCAATGAAGTGATCCTGCACGGCACTTTCGACGCTGCGGGCGGGAGAAGTCTGGATGAAATCGGACATCATCGTCTCCTCAGGCCTGCATCAGGGCGTTGTTTTCGAAACCGCGCAGGGCTTCGGCAGTCGCCGTGCGGCAAAGATCATCCGCAGCCGGGACCGGGGCCTTGTAGCGGGTGATGACAACCGGCCTCGGCTGGTAGGTGAGATCGGGATCAAGCGGATGCGGGCAATTGGAAAAGCCGACCAGCATGTCCATCTCCGCGCGCAGCTCGACATAGTCGCCGCTCTTGGAGCGCTTGCCATGCCAGCCGAAGCCGCCGGCCTCGGCGAGGCGCACCGGCGCGAAGAGACTGAGGATGCCGGGTATGTCGCGGCGGTCGAGGCCGAGCTTGACGGCGGCGAGGATCAGGTTGTCGCGGGTGTTGCGTGTCTTTTCGCCCGGATATTTCGCCGTGTTCGAGGCAGCCGTCGAACCGCCCATAAGGCAGTCATGGGCGCCAGAACTGTCCTCTATGATCGAGAACATGACGCGGCCCATGTCGGAGAAGATCACACGCCCCTTGCCGAGGGCCGTCGTCCACTGGACTTTGGCGGTATCAACGAGATTGATCCGCTCGCTGGTGTCGGCGGCATTCCAGGCGACGAGCGCCACTGTGGAATTGCCTTCAGCCTGATCGATGCGGATCGCTTCCCCACGCAACAGCTTCGTCGACCAGTACCAGCCGCCCGGGACAGTCTCCTGGTGGATAACGGCGGCCGCAGCGATGGCCGGCGCCGGCAGGGGGCTCGGGTCGGGCAGGGCCCTGGGGGCGAATTCCAGCCCCTTCTTCTGATGCTCCTCATAGCGCGCGCGATTTGCGGCGATTTCCACGGGCGAGCGTCTCACATGCATCATTGCATCTCTCCTGGCGGTGCCAGGTCGTCCCGGCGGTGCCCCATGGAAGCGACCGGGCCGTCCCGGTCGGGGCTGAAGACTGGCGACTGTCCGGCAAGGCGCGGCGGCCAGATGGAAATATCTTTGGTGATGGTCGCGCCGTAACGCTCCTTCTCCTCCGGCCGGTCACGGCGTCGCTCGAAGGCGACGACGCGGCTTGCAAGCGTGAAGGCTTCGCGCATGTCGTGGGTAACCATGACCACGGTCATCTGCGTTTCGTGCCAGAGCCGCTTCATCAGCGTGTGGATTTCATGACGGATGCCGGGATCGAGTGCGCCGAAGGGCTCGTCGAGCAAAAGCACCTTCGGCTTCATGATGAGCGCCTGGGCAAGCGCGAGGCGCTGCTGCATACCGCCGGAAAGCTGGGCTGGATATTTGCCTTCGCAGCCGGCGAGGCCGACATCGGCGATCAGCTGGCGTGCTTCCTCAATGACGTTGCGGCGTGCGGTGCCGAAGAGTTTGGCCTTATATCGCGCGGCGGAAAATTCCTTGCCGAGCAACACATTGCCGAGCACGGTCAGATGCGGAAAGACGGAATAGCGCTGGAAGACGACGCCACGATCCGGTCCCGGTTCCGCTGGTAGAGGCTCGCCGTCGAGCAGGATTTTTCCCTTCGTCGGCTGCTCCTGGCCGAGCAGCATGCGCAGGAAGGTGCTCTTTCCGCAGCCGGAGGGGCCGACAAGGGCAACGAAGGCGCGCGAGGCGACGGTCAGGGATACGTCCTCGAGCACGATCTGGTCGCCGTATTCCTTCCAGACTCTTTCGACCTTCAGTTCGCTCATGCCTGCTTCTCCAGTTCCGACCAAGGGAAGACGGCGATGCGCAGGCGATCGAGCAGCGCGTTCATGACAACGGCAATCAGGGTAATCCAGACGACATAAGGGAAGATGATGTCCATCGAGAGATAGCGGCGGACGAGGAAGATGCGGTAGCCGAGGCCGGAATCCGAGGAGATCGCTTCGGCTGCGATCAGGAAGAGCCAGGCTGGACCAAGCTGCAGTCTGAGGCAGGTGATCAGCCGCGGCAGGATCTGCGGCAGCACGACACGCAGGCCGATCTGCCACGAGGAGCCGCCGAGCGTCTCGGCCTTGACGATCTGCTCGCGAGGCAATTCCAGCGCCTTCAGCGCCAGATCGCGGATTATTGTCGGCGCGACACCGATGACGATCAGGGCGATCTTCGACGTTTCGCCGAGCCCCAGGACGATGAACAGGATCGGCAGGAGCGCGAGCGGCGGTACCATGGAAATGACGGCGATGAACGGCGCGAGCAGTGCTCTGAGATAGGGAAGCATGCCGATCAGCATGCCAATCAGGAGCGCGATTGCCGTCGAGATGCTGAGGCCTGAGAGCAGCCGTATCAGGCTTGCTGCGGTGTCCGACCATAGCAGAAATTCGCCGGTGCGCTGGTCGGCGACGAAGGCCAGACGGTTGATCGCATCGGCAAAGCCGGCAAGGCTCGGCAAAAGCTTGTCATTGGCGTTTTGCGCCAGTCGCGCGGCCGAGCCGAAGACATAGGCAAGGGCCAGCAGCACGAAGGGCAGCAGCATCAAGGCAAACTGCGCGCCACGGCTCGGCCTCGTGTTGATCCAACGCATGGGAATGCTCCGCTGGTAAAGGGGAGGAGGCGCCGGCAAACCGCGCCTCCTGTTGCGGTCAGAGCGAACCGTCGGCGGCTGCCTTCATGTAGGTCTCCGTGAAGCGCAGCTTCACATTGCCGCTGTCGCCCAGAACCTTGCCGTCGGGCATTTCGATGCCGATGACGTCGGCAGACGGCGCGCCATTGCCGAGAAGGCCCTTCTCGAAGAGGAAGTTGCGCACCAGATCCATGGTCTTCGGCAGGCTGGGCGAGGCGGTGAAGGCAACGGCGTCAGCCGGTTTGTCGAAGAGCTTGGTGGCGGCAAGCTGGGTTTCGAAACCGGCCAGATCGGTGCCGGACGCCGAGCCCATCGCCTCGCGGGCTGCCTTGCCTTCCGCGGTATCGGCGCGCAGTAGGGCGGCCGTCTCATACCAGATGCCGGCAAGCGCCTTGCCGAAATTCGGATTGTCCTTCAGCACGCCGCTATTGGCGACCATCAGGTCGATGATCTCGCCCGGCACCTGTGAGCTGTCGAAGACCTTCCTGGCGGTCGGATCTTCCAGGATCGTCGACACCAGCGGGTTCCAGGTGACGACGGCGGTGACATCGGGCGTCTTGTAGGCGGCAACCATGTCGGCATCGGACGTGTTGACCACCTTCACGTCGCGCTCCGTCAGCTTGACGCCTTCGAGTGCGCGGGCAAGGAGATAGTGCGAGACGGAGAATTCAACGAGGTTGACGTTCTGGCCCTTGATATCGGCAAGGCTTGCCTTGTCCTTCAGGATGACCGCGTCATTGCCGTTCGAGAAGTCGCCGACGATGACGGCGGTTGTATCGACGCCGCCGGCGGCCGGGATCGACAGTCCGTCCATATTGGTCAGCGTCACGGCATCAAAGGCGCCCGCCGTATACTGGTTCATCGACTCCACGTAGTCGTTGAACTGCGTGACATCGATCTTGATGCCGTACTTGTCGGCCCATTTCTTGACGATGCCGTGATCGGCGGCATAGCCCCACGGCATCCAGCCGACATAGATAGACCACGCCACCTTGAATTCGGTTTTCTGCGCGGCCTTGGCGATGGAGCCAAATCCCAGCGCCAACGAAGCGGAGAGGGCGGTGATGGAAAGGATCTTCGAAAAAGTCTGCATTGAAATTCCCCTTTTGCTTTTCTTCAAAAGGGATCGGCAATGACCATCGTGCCGCCAATCCCTTGGCTTACGAGGTCTCCCGGGCTTTTGTCCCGCCGTGCACCCGACGGGATTTCTCCCCCGCCGACGGCAGCTCTCGGACCAGCACGCTCTTGAAGCGCCGGAACCCTAGCCACCAACTCACCATTTTCGAAGCAAGAGGTGTGCCAAATTATAAATTATTGATTTTTATCACTTCTGGGCCCAGGGCGATTCACGACTGTGTACACTCGGCGGCAAATGCCTAATGTTTGAGCAAGAATTGGCCAGCGCCGCGCATCTTATCAGTCGCGCATCGTGCGGGCGCATCAGCATGCAGCAGACAAGGTCAAAGGGGGCAGATGCTCAGGCCCTGGGTTGGTCTCGGGGCGGATTGAGCACCAAAATCCATGCAAGTGCAATATAAACGGGAATAAGAATAATCTTACAATCCATCTCTTGACAATCATTTTCGCGTTAAACTAGCAACAGGAAGGGTTCCGTGGCGAACAGGACGGGAGAGACGCGGGGTGAGGCTGTATGACGGAAGAATACCAGATAATGGTGCGCGATAATGCCATTGGCGGTAGGACCTTTGCCGCTAATGCTAACCGCTATTAGCGCCTATTTTTATGCACTCTACGCGATAAGAAAGAAAACGACGTTTGGGTTAACGTAGCGTGTTCGTTCGATTTTACGTCCATAGCTGCACCGAAAGTAGAATCTTCAATGACGAGCCGAAGGTGCCTGTGATGCGGTTAAAATGGAAGGCCTCCTTCACAGGGCACGGCTGCCGGCGCGATTTCGATATCTACTTGCGGTTGGGTTTCTCGGTTGCTACGAGAATCTCTGTCAGGCTGGGGGGTCGTAATGGAAAATCTTGTCGGCTGGATCGTCATCGTTGGGGCGCTCTACATTTTCGTGCCATCGTTCAAAAGGATGGTGAATGGCTGGATCGTTCAGCTGGGCGATAAAGTCCGACAGGACGCGGAGCTGCCAATCAAGAAGGAAGCGCCTGACGAGAAGCAGGTCGAAGAGATCGCGTTGATGATGTTTCGCATGCAGTACCCCGACAATCCCGGGTTTCGACGGTATCTCCGCGGAAGCAAGAAATGCGGTCCGATCATACTACATGATGCGTGCAAGGGCGTTTCTAGCTGGCGAAGACATGGACGAGTTCGACGCGTCGCTGAAGAGCGGGACCAACTGACCTTTAATTATGCCACGACGTTCAGAAATTTTTCAGCGTCGTCCCTCGGTTCCTGGCGCAGTTCGTAGCGAGAATTCGCTGACACAACAGCGCCCATGCCGCAACGCTTATCCTCAGCTTCCTTCTTCGCGGCGGCGACCTTTTGCTGCCGATCCGCTTCCGCGAGAAGGCGAGCCCTTTCGGCAGCATCCTTTTCCTCGGCATCCTTCATTGCCTTGGCATCGGCGGCAATTTTGGCAGCTTTCGCGTCGGCTATCGCCTTGATGGCGGCCGGAAGCTCAGCGCGTGATGACAGCCCGTAGTCCTGATAGATGTTCAGATAGCAGTAAGTTGTACCGACGGTCGCGATGAGAACAACAATGAGAGCGACACGCACGGCGACGCCGGTCTTTCGTACCCCGGACTTCTTTGCCCGACTGCTGCCGATGACTTCCAACGCCAACCAAGCAATCGAAGCAGCAACAATGACCGCTCCGACGTAAAACCAATTTTGATACATGAAATGTCCCCATCTGTTCGTGAAGGCGTAAATTGTTACCATTCCTGATTCAATGCGGCGGCAGGCTTGCGGCGCATACGCGCGGCGCAAACTGGTCGAGATCACCCGCACTGGCTCGACGCCGCCGACTGCATCGTGACCGCTTCCGATGGTCCAGGATATAATTTCGTGCCGGCTAGAACTTGCCGCTTTACGATTTGCTTTACATTATTATAGTAGCAATTGCCACATCAATCACTTGAGTACGCCATGAGCCAAAACGTCACCGACCCGCTATACGGAGATGAACCCATCGAGGTTCCTCTGGCGAATGCACCGCTCGCCCGCGTGGTAGCGCAAATCCGCTTCCCCGAAATCCTGTCTATGCAGGACAAGGCATTTGTCGCGCCGTTTCAGGAGCGGATCAGGCGAACCTATCCTCTGGCGCAAAGCGACGTAATCAACACGTTCGTAATCGGCCCGCAGCGAATGGTCTCGTCGACCGTATGGAGGTACTACGACCCGCAAAAGAACTGGCGCGTGTCGATGTCCGATACGTTTCTCTCCCTGGAAACGACGAAATACGTTTCGAGGAAGGATTTCGTCGAGAGGTTCGGCTTTATCCTCACCCAGCTGGAAGAGACGATTAACCCAAGCCATATCGCCAGGGTGGGCGTCAGGTATGTCGACCAGGTCTCCCTAGAAGGCGGTGAGTCGATGAAAGGGATGCTGCGTCCCGAAATGGCGGGGATCAAGGACGTAGTCGGAAATACGAAGCACGTCATTTCCGAATTCGAAGCCGATACCCGTGAGGGCGCGGTGCAGGTCCGATGGGGGCATCTGCCCAAGGACGGCACGCACGATCCCGATATCATGCCGGCCATCCAACACCCTTCGTGGTTCCTAGATGTGGATTCCTACATCTTCCGGGAATCAGAAATGATGGAATATAGTGCAGAGACGGTGAAGTCGCAGGTTCTCGCTCTTGCAGGTCGGGCCTACTCCATCTTCATGTGGTCGGTGACCGATGACTTCCTTGTCAAATACGGGAAAGAACAACAATGACGCTTCCGATGAGAAACTTTGCAAACTCTCGTACGACAAACACCATCGTAGTTCCGGCATCCTTCTGGCGCGGGGGCACGGGCTCGGAAATAGTACCGAGCCAGGCGAACCCCGAAGAGAAGCGTACCTACACCCAGCTTCACGAGTTGAAGCGGATCACGGGCTATTCCTGGACTAGGATTTCCGAACTGTTGAGCTGCTCGCGAGTATCGGTTCACAACTGGATCAACGGGGTTGCGCCCGGTGATAGGACTATCCGAGATATCGGCCGTATGTACGACGCTCTTGCATACATTGATCGAGGAAGTCAGGCTGACACGAAAACCGTACTCGAGGCAGAGGACGGTGCTGTGTTCAAGCTCCTAAAGAACCTTGATTTCGAAAGGGCCAAGAAAACGGCCGGACAGGGGGCAGGCAACATCGATAATTTCTGGAAGGGCGTCGTTAATAAGCTGCCGGGGCAAGAAGACCATTGGACCGAGACCGTCAACGCGCTGTCTGGCAGCCCACTCGGAGACAACGAAGGTTTTCCGGCCCGTAAGGCGGTCGGTAGGCTGAGAGACCGTAAGAAGTAGGATGCATGGCGGAAAGTGAAGTTGAAAACGGTCTCTCGAAAGAAGCCATAGAGGCCGTACGCCAGTGGAGACAGGGGGATTATACTTTAGATTTCCCCGCATTTCCGTCAGGGCAACTGGACGAAAAGGGCTATGACGCCGAGATGGAAGAAGTCGCGGGCTGGGTGGTCATCAGCCAGACCTGCGACATCGTTAATATCGGCAAAGGCGACCGTCATCATGTTGTGGTAGCCCCACTGGTAAAACTAGAAAACGAGAAAAAGCTCGAAGACACCAACGTTGGCGCGACCCCATCCACGGCTCCGCTCGAGCATCCTCCGTCGCCTGTCGTAGACCTCACGATGGCTACGACCATCCAGAAAGCCACCCTCGCGAAGCTCAAGCGCCACGACGGCTTCCGGACGGAAATCGGGCGCGCGAAATTCGGCCGTCGTCTCGAGCGCAGGTACGGCCGCTTCGCCTTTCCTGACGCACTCAATCCGACACTGGGAGCAATCCGCGATCAGTCCAAATCAAAACATAACAAGGAATCGGACCAGGGCCGGATTTACAGATCGATCTACGGCTTCCGTGTCGCCGCCAGCCCGAACTTCGACGTCGAGAAACCTACGATCCGGATCATCGCAGTCCTCGAAGACGAGGATGCCATGGAAGCGACAAGAGCCGAGATCATCGCGGAGCTGAAGACCTTGGAGGATGCTCCCAAGTTCAAATGGCCTGCGGCTTTCAGCAAGGCGACCCCTCTTTTCGACTGCGAGGCAATGGGAACTCAGCATGCCCGTTGACCTGGATTATCTGTCGGAACCCCCAATGCCTGAGCCCGGTTCAGAACCGGGCGACGCAGTCTAGGTGTGACGTTTCAGCAAATGGACCTGTCAAGATAACCTCGCCGCCGTCGGCCCGTAAGCGGTCATTTCAAAAGCTTTGCCATAAGAGGATTAGGCCGGTGTGCATCGACAATTTCCCAGCCAATTTTGCAATAGAAACCCACTGCGTCGGGCGCTGCGTGGGCTTCTAGCCTGACTGCCTCGTGAGCCACGGCTAGTCTCTCAACGGCGGTCATCATGGCTCGGCCGATACCTTGCCGCTGGCGCTCCGCAACGATTGCAACCGTGCGAACGACCCCATTCCCGTCCCCGGTGAGATCAAGACGGACGGCACCGATGCACTCATTGCCATCGACAAAAACCAGCGGAAGATGCTCCGGCTTTCTGTCGTCAGGATGGTGATCGTCGTATCCAGACAATCCGCGCAGATCGAACAGCACATGCCGTCGAATCTGATGATACGCCTCCCATTCAGATTCGCTCGATACCCGTACCAGCTTCAATTCAGCAGCCTCTCGCAATAGAACGATTATAGGGGCGGTCCATCGCGGCGCAATGACCGCAAGTAGTGCATTTTTGGCCATCTCTGTCGCGGCGGTATTATGCGAAACGGCAATGCGCGCATCGTCAAGGTGCGAGGCAAACAGCGCTAATTCTTCAGAGTGAAGAGCTTCGACGCCGAACTATGGCCTTGTGAACAGCACTCGTCATGGCTGTAGCTGTCAGGGCCGAACTTCATACTATCCTCCTGTTCCGCCCCTCCACGGAACTTTATGCATTTCACCTGATGCTAATATGATGGGTGCGACTTAGGCTTGCCAGTCAGACTTAGGTCCGACTTTTCCGCCGCGTCATCTGACTTAAATGCTCCCCCATCCTTGTTGAGAGGACATCAGAGAGCTCTTGGTCGTTGTTGCGCAATTGCCGCCAGGGCTCCCCGAGCAAGCACCAAGTGGCCGATCCAGGGGTGGGCATGTGAGTTTCACAGCGGATGTGGAACGCTTCTTGCAGGGTTAAAGGATTATTAGCCATGCAAAGGGCAGGTGTAATGGATTGGCACAGAAGCGAAGATTTCGCTCCTCTGTTGCTTGTAATGAGCGGTCGAGAAAAGCACAGGCTGGTCACATCACTGCGGGAAGTCGCCGAGGCCCTTATCGTCGCCTGGCCCTCAGACGATGGCGAGGAATACATGGCCGCCGTAAAAACATGCCTGGATGCCATTCACGGCCATACCCCCGCTATGGCAGCACGGGCCGCACTTATTCGCGCTGCTGAGGAAGCCGGAATTCCCGTCATCGCCGTTGTTCACTGACGGTATGCCTCGGCCAGATCGCATTTGGAGGCGCTTGTGGGCGAAGCATTCGTCCACCTCTGAAACGATGGCGTAAGGGGACACCGAGGGGATCCCAAGAGAGCTTGTGACCTCCCTCATCCTTCGTCGCCGCGAGCTATTGGATCGTGGCTCTTAGCCAAATGACGGCGGCGGCAGCGCCTGCGTCCGGATGACCGATCCGGCGCCAATCAGGCCGGTATGTATCCGCTCGGCGCTCGTGATGACCGGAGTTCACCATGGCGAAGCATGTCCGCACGCCGTGCCTGATCATGAAGTGCTGATGGCTCTCTATGAGCGGCATAAAGCTGTGCCTGACTTCCTGCTACACAGGTTCGCTTGGACCTGAGACGATTTCCGATCTTTACGCAGGTGCGGTCTTAGCGATTACGCGGCGACATTCTTCCTGGGACGACCGCCCTTTAAGCCATTGAGTCTCGATGAAGCGGCCTTTGCGCCGGATTTTGCCTTCCCACCAGTGGACCCCAATTGCGCTGCCATCCACTTTCTGGACCCCAAAATTCCGTCCATCAGAGCTGGAACATAGAGATCGGCATCGATATCCGGCCAGTGAAGCCCAAGACCCTTGGCCTCGACAACGACGTTGTTCAATTGCGAAGCGTTAGCACCTTGAAGCCCTTGCAGTTTCTCGACCGGAAAACCGATGAAAGAGCCGTTGTTAAGCACCACGACGATGGCGTCATGCTCAGCGTCGTAGCGGGCCGATGTGGCGTATGGCCCCAACTGCGGCTCCATTCCGCTCATGTTGGCCAGGTCGAACTCAAGATCAGAAATCTCCATGGATGCGGCTCCATGCTTCGCAGATACCTTTTCGCGCATCGTTTGAACTCCTTGCGATCCTACCGAGTTCTGGTTTCCCGAACCCTCTGTTCTCTCTCAGCTCTGGCGACCCATCAGGGCAGTTCATGATAAAAACCGCAGAGCAGTCGTTGCCAATGACGTGTACATGAGCAGGCCGATGATCGTTGGGATAAATGACCGCTCGCAGTCCTGCGAAATTCAACACCGTTGGCATCTGTGTTCACCTTATATTAAAACCTAAGCGCTTAGGAAAGCGATTTATTCCGCGCTGACGCATGTTCAAGATCATACGAATACGACAACGCTGACCTTCCGCTCGCCGACCCCGGCGAGGTCCCGTCGTATCGCGTAACTTACAGGGAACTGAACATGGTCTCCGACAAGCTCCCACCCGTCATTCCGCAGCCGCGCAAAGCCGCGCCCGACCTGGAGATCCTCCGGAGGGTGGAAAAATTGAGGCAATCAGCGCTTCCTGCTCTCGCCCTACTGCCGGACCCTGCGGCACGGTATGGAATACAACGATCCGGGAGCCTCCCACTACGAGGAGAATTACCGTCGACGCGTCCTCACCAATCTCGAGCGAAGAGCAAAATCGTTCGGGTTACCCTACGGCCCGCGCCAACATCCGGCTGAATGTTTCTTAGGAATTGCGCAAAATCTGAATAGCCTGCGTTCACTCAGCTTTGAGGAATGGCTTGGCTGATTTCGGCTTTTCTTCGGCAGCATTCCACACACCTTCAGTTCATCACGTAGCCTCCTTGCCTACCGAAAGCTATCCCATGCTCGCCGGCGCCGTCGGGGCCACCAAGAGCAAATATCTGGCTGATGTCATTTGCAGCAGATCGTCAACATCGACCTGGAAACCCTCCTGCTCACAGCAAAAACGTCAGCCGGCTGCACCGCGAGCTATTGAATCGTGGCTCTTAGCCATATGACGGCGGCGGCAGCGCCTGCGTCCGGATGACCGATTGCGCGCTTTCCGAGATAACTCGCGCGTCCAAGCTTCGGATGCATGTCACTCGTCCGCTTCATTCCGTCCTCGGCTGCCTCCACGGCCGTGCGCCAAGCGGTCTTGAAGGCCACGTTCGAACCGAGTTGATCGCTGAGCGTCCGGGCAGCGGGTTCCAATGCGTCAACCATGGTCCGGTCGCCGGGACGGGCCCCACCAAGATCCATGATCGCCTGAACCGCGTCCAAAAATGCGCCTGCTATGTCGGCGGCGGTCGGCTCGTCAATTGCAGACAAACGACGTGCCGCACGCATGAGTGCAGTGGCATAGAACGGCCCCGAACTTCCCGCGATCGCTTTCCTGACCCGCTCGCCAGCTTGTGACAACGCTTGAGCAACGCTTGAGAATGCAGCGTCAGGCAGGGACAGCAAAGCGTCCGCGCCGCGCCGCATGCTTGCCCCAAGGTCGCCGTCGCCAGAGATGCTATCCAGTCGCGCCAACTCGTCTTCTGCATTGACAAGCGCGCTGGCGATGCTGGCGAACAGTTGACGCAACCGCTGGCCCGATTGAGTAACAACGGCGCGCCGACTGTCATCGGCGGGTACGGAATGGGAGGGGATGCTGATCGTCGCTCCAGGTTTATTGATTTTGCCTCCGCCTGGCCAGGCGAGCGTTTCGACCGGATGATCAAGACGCACCAGGTCGTCTGCCGTTATCGGCAAAATCGACAGCGAAAACCCAGGCATGTCGAGAGCGGAGAGGAACGTTCCGGCCCAACTGCGAACGACCGTCATGCCTTCTCGCTCAAGCCGCGCCAGCCCGGCGCGTGCCAGGATGGCGAGCTCCAGGGGCGGCGTCGATCCAAGGCCATTCACGAGGAGCGCGACATCGTCTCCACGCTTGATTTTTCCGTCGGCAATCATCGTGTCGATAACGAGATCCACCAATGCGTCCGCCGAAGCATTGGCCATCCTCTTGACACCCGGTTCACCATGAATGCCGAGCCCGATCTCGATTTCATTCTCCCCAAGTGTAAAGCCGGGCTTGCCGACCGAAGGAAGCGTACAGGATCCGAGCGAAACACCCATGGAGGAGATCCGCTCTGCCGCAGCCTTGGCGATCGCTGCGACACTGCCAAGTGGCAGGCCCTCAGCGGCCGCCGCGCCGGCGAGCTTGTGAACCAGGACGGTGCCGGCGATGCCACGGCGGCGCTCGGCAGGAACCGTGTCACGAAGTGCTGTATCGTCTGCAACGACGACAATCTCGACCGGTATCCCCTCAGCACGGGCCATCTCGGCGGCGAGCCCGAAGTTCAACCTGTCGCCCGTGTAGTTCTTGACAATGAGAAGAACGCCGGCGGGCCCGCCAACCGCCCGGATCGCGGTAAGGACGGCATCGGCACTTGGCGAGGTGAAGACGTCGCCTGCCACCGCCGCCGTCAGCATGCCGGGTCCAACATAGCCGGCATGGGCCGGCTCATGGCCGCTGCCGCCGCCGGAGATCAGCGCGACCTTGCGGGCGCAATCTTCCGGCAGTCGGGCCTGAACGACGATGTTTTCGTCTCCCAGGCGTGCGGTTGCCGGCGACAGGGCAACAACGCCTTCCAGCATTTCCCGGACGACATCTTCCGGCCGGTTGATCAGTTTTTTCATCTTCACTCCCATAGCAATGTAAGGATTATTGGACCCCATGGGTCTGCGGCAACACCCTTGCGGTCACCCCACGGCCGTGACCTCGACGGCGGGACGCTTGCTGCGGCCGCGGTCACGCTGCGCTGCCGGGCGATGAAGGCGCTGCTCGAGGGCGCGGGCAACGAGCGAGGCCGGCCAGGCGAGCACAAAATAAAGCAGCGCAGTCAGCGCGAAGACGGAGAGCGGCATGAAACTCTCAGACATGATCTCGCGCGAGACCAGCGTCAGTTCCGGAACCGCGATGAGGGCGCAGATGGAACTGTCCTTCAAGAGCGAGACCAGATTGATCAACAGCGGGGCAATCGTATGCCGGACCGCCTGCGGCAAAAGAACAAGCCGGAACGTCTGGAATGGTGTCATGCCGCTTGCCAGTGCCGCCTCGCGCTGGCCCGTCGGAATGGCGCTAAGGCCAGCGCGGAACACTTCGGCGAGATAGGCGCCATAGACCGCTGCAAGGCCGATCGTTCCGGCAGACAAGGCCGACAGGGTGATTCCTGCGACTGGCAACGCGAAATAGAGAAGATAAAGGATCACCAGAACCGGCACGCCGCGCGCACATGCGATATAAAGGCGTGCAATGAGCCTGAGCGCGGGATTGCGGCGACTGCGCAGATATTCGATGAGCAGCGCCAGTACGAAGGCGAGGCAAAATCCGCCCGCCGTCAGCGCAAACGTCGATCGCAGGCCAACGAGCAGCCGCGGCATCCAGTCGGTAACATTGTCTGCAATGGTTTCGACGAACATCATCGCGTCTCCAGCCTGCGCTCAACCAGGGACGTGAACTGCGCAACGGCGCCAGTCAGAACCAGGTAGACGAGTGCGGCACTTCCATAAATCAGGGTTGTTTCGAAGGTCTCGTTGACGAGCTGGCGAGCGTTGAACATGATCTCGGGTGCAGCGATTGCGGCGACAAGGGACGTATCCTTGACAAGCGCAACCGCGTAGTTGCCGAGCGAGGGCAGCGCCATTCTCAATCCCTGCGGAAACACGATCAGTCGAAAGGCGACGAAGGGCGTCAGGCCGATCGACGCCGCAGCCTCACTCTGGCCGGCGGGAACGGATAGAAACCCCGAGCGAAATATGTCGACGGTAATGGCGCTGCCAATCAGGCCCAGCCCGACGATGGCCGCCAGCATCGACGGCAGCCTGATTCCAAGCGATGCAAGGCCGAAATAGAGCAGGAACAGAAATGTCAGGCTCGGCACGTTGCGCAGCGCTTCGACATAGACGCGGATGGTCGTCTGGAGCATGCGGTTGTTCGTCAAAACGGCGGCTGCGGCAAGCGCCATGCCAATGGCGAGCGCAACGGCAAGCGCGCCTGCGGTGACCTTGACGGTAACCAGCGCTCCGGTCAACAACGCCTCAGCGATCAAGCCTGGAAGTGCATCACTCATCGGCCCCCCCCAAGCTTGAGGCTTGCGAGAAATTGCTTCAGGCGAGGTGACTTCGGCTGATCAAGCACCGCCTTTGCGGATCCCTCTTCGATGATCTGTCCGCCATCCATGAAAATGATGCGATCGGCGACCTCGCGCGCAAAGGCGATCTCGTGCGTGACGAGAACCATCGCCCGCCCTTCGGCTGCCAGCTCCTTGATCACGGTCAGCACTTCACCGACGAGCTCTGGATCGAGCGCCGACGTCGGTTCGTCGAAGAGCAGGAGCTTCGGCTGCTGCGCCAGCGCGCGGGCGATCGCCACACGCTGCTGCTGGCCACCAGAGAGCCGCTGCGGCATCTCCTCGGCCTTGTGCGCCAGATGGACCTTGCCGAGCAGATCGCCTGCAAGCGTCTCGGCATCACCGCGGCTCATCCCCCTGACCTTGCGTGGCTGCAGCGCGACATTGGCGCGAACGGAAAGATGCGGCCACAGGTGGAAATGCTGGAACACCATCCCGATTTCCGCCCGCTGCGGCGCCATCTCCCGATCCGTCATTGGCTGCCCATTCCGCCTGCGTCCGATCAACTGCCCTTCGAGGCTTATCTCGCCCTCTGTCGGTGGCTCGAGATAGTTGATGGCTCTCAGACAAGTCGATTTGCCGGAGCCGCTCGGACCGATCAGAGCGACACGCTCGCCCCGGTCAAGCTTGAATGAGACATTCTTGAGGACTGTCAGGTGACCGAAGGTTTTGCCGAGATTGGCGACCTCCAGTAGAGTGTCGGCGGCCATGGTGACCTCCTTGTTCGAACGGTGGATGCGGCCGGTCGCCCGGCCGCCACTCTTGCTATTTTCCGCAGGCTGGCGGCGTCCAGCCGGCGGCGCGATCCGCACCCACCCGAAAGTTTGCGGCCGACGGCGTATAGTTGGCCTCGCTGATATTGCCGTAGCGTTTGCCGATCGCCTTCACTTCACATGAGCTCCAGAGCGCGCGAATCTCGGCGCTGAGATCAGCGGCAAGAGCGGCATTCTCCTTGGAGAGGCCAAAAACATACTGGCGGCCGAGACCGGTCAGCAGCGGAAAGTCGGGGTTATTGTCGGTAAAGGCGAGATTGACGAGACCCCAGTCAGGATTCTTCAACAGGGCATAGTCGATGACCGGCGGGTCGCCGACCAGCGCCTCGATACGCCCGGCCAAGAGATCGCGAAGTGCCGCGTCGGTGCTGTCATAAAGGGAGAGTTCCAGTCCAGGTACCCGTCGAAGCTCCGGCAGGAACGAGAAGCCCGTCATTGAGCCGACCTTGCGGTTCTCGAGGTCCTTGAGTGTGTGCCATCCAGAGGCCTTCTTCGAGGTGATGCCGTTTTGAAAGTAGCCGGTCGGATCCGTCATCGAGAGCGTATCGGCACGCTGCTTTGTCCAGGCAACGTTGCCGCCGATAATGTCGACGCGGCCGGTCTGCACGGCAGCGATCGCTCCCGACCACTCCATTGGCACCGGCTTGATCGTCAGGCCGAGCTTGTCGGCCACGATCTGAAGGATGTCACCGTCATAGCCGGCAAGCTTTCCATCGCGGGCCACCAGTCCTGGCATGTCGCCGGTGATGGCGACGGAGAGCACGTTTTCTTCGCTCAGATGGTAGGACGGATCGATGGCCGCGGCCGGACCCGATGCGAGTCCGATTGTGAGCGCCACAGCGCCGCCGAGAAATTGATGAAGTGGATGTCGCATGTCTGTTCCCTTTCGTTTCCCTTGTGAATTTCAGGATTGAACGGCCGTCGCCGGAGGCTGGTTGAACCGGGTCATGGCGAGGCCGGATATGGATGTCGGTGAATGACCTTCGAGGCAGAGCTCGGCGAGCACCGCACCGACGGCCGGTCCGAGTTGGAAGCCGTGGCCGGAAAAGCCGAAGGCGTGAAAGAGGCCGTCGACGGTCGGGCTTGGCCCGACAACCGGCAGTCCGTCGGGCATCCGTCCCTCAATGCCCGTCCAGCTTCGCAACAGCAGGACGTTCTTTAGCTCAGGCACCATGGCGACGGCTGCTGCGGCCGCCTCCATGGTGATTTCGGCGAGCGGCCGGGCGCGCAGGCGCTCTCGATCGGCAGTACCGAGGCCTGCGCCGAAGATGACGCTTCCATGGGCGGTTTGGCGGATGTAGATGCCGCCGCCACAGATGCCGAGATTTGGACCAATCAACGGGGCGATCGGCTCGGTCACGCACATGTTCGGCGCCATCACCGTCTCATCAACGTGGTCGCCGAATTGCGCGGCGATCGCCGCACCCCAGGCACCGGCAGTGTTGACCAGACGGCGCGCTGTGAGCACGATCGGATCATTGTCGAGGCGGATGGAAAATCCGCCCGTGCAAGAATCGGCGCCGATCACCCGGCAGCCCTCTCGAATGTCGGCTCCCAGCGCGCGGGCAGCGCGCGCAAAGGCAGGCGCGACAAGCCGCGGATTGGCTTGACCGTCCTCGGCGCACAAAGAGCCACCCGCATAACGGTTCGAAAGATACGGAAACCGGGCGTTGAGATCGCCTGCGTCGAGGATAAGGGTATGAATGCCGTGTGCGCCAAGGAGCAAATGATGCGCAATCAGCTCGGCCATGTCGTCATCGTTGCGGGCAAGTTTCAAGTGGCCGGTGGCCGTAAACTCGCAGTCCGTGCCGATCAAACTTTTCAGGCTGCCCCAGATTGCCCGGCTCCTGCGCGCAAGGGCAAGCTCGGCTGGATGACGCCCCTGCTGACGGACACCTCCATAATTGACGCCGCTTGCCTGGGCGCCGCAGCGGCCGCGCTCCACGAGTACCACGGAGGCGCCCTTGAGGCGGGCATGGAGAGCCGTTGAACAGCCAGCAAGCCCACCGCCGATGATCGCAATGTCGAAGACCCCGGTCACGGCTCGCCTCCGGTAAGATCGGCAAGCGTGACTGGCTTGATGGGCGCCTGTGCGCGCAAGCGACCAACGGTCTCGATGCCAACGCCAGCCGCCGAAGCGATGAGTTCGGCAGCGGAAGCGCCACAAAGTCGTCCCTGGCAGCGCCCCATTCCGACGCGGCAAAAGGCCTTTATCCGATTGATCTCGGCCTCGCCTGAGGCGGCCACCGCCTGACGGACTGTCCCCGCGGTCAGGCCTTCACAGCGACAGACGAGGACGTCGTCCGAAAGCGCGGCAGCGACCCGATGCGGGAACGCGAAGATCTGATCCATCGCTTTTCGAAAACGCGCGGTCTTTGCGACCGTGCGCCGGTCACGTCCAATCTCGATCGGCTCAATGTGACCGCTGTCACAAAGCAGCGCTGCTGCCGCCAGCCGTCCACTGGCCTGGGCAGTCTCGCTGCCGCGGATCGAAAACCCGTCACCGGCAAGATAGACGTTCGCCATTGACGAGCGGCCGTCGCGATCGGCGTGGGGCAACCATTGTCTCTGAACAGGGTCAAAGGAGAATTCGAGCCCCAGCAGATCAGCGATCTGGGTTTCCGCCTTCAGGCCATGACCGATTGCCAGGCCATCGCAGGTCGCAACCTTGTCGCGGCCACGCCAATGATAGGCAATGCCCGTCACATGATCATCGGCGCCGCGCAGGACCTCGATCAACCGGACGCCAGTCAATAGCGGAACGCCGCGCCTGCGAAGCGTGGCCATGTAGAACAGCCCTTTTGTGAAGGCGGTTCGGCCCGAAGCGAGCGCAGGCAGCAGCGCCATATGGCCGAAGGGATTGCCGACTTCGAGAACCGCGACAACGGTCGCGCCCGCCTTGGCGTACTGGTAGGCGACGAGGTAGAGGAGAGGGCCGGTACCGGCAAAGACGACGCGCTGGCCGATCAAGGATGCTTCCGCCTTGAGCGCAATCTGTGCGCCCCCGAGGCTATAGACGCCCGGGGCCGTCCACCCTTTCACCGGCACGATCCTGTCCATCGCACCCGTCGCGATGATCAGATGGGACCAGTTCTGGACGGAGGGCCCGCTTCTACTGACGACATGCAGCTTGCCTTCGCATGCGCTCCAGATATGGGTCTCGGGTCGATAGTCGATCTTCGGTGCGAGCGCAGCGAAACCATCCCGAAATTCGACCGCCCTTCTTGCGTCGAAGCCGTAGAGCTCGTCGTCGGTTCTTTTGAGCTCGGCCCGTGGATGGCGGAAGATCTGTCCGCCCGACTGAGCCGCCTCGTCGATGACAACCGGCCGCAATCCGCACTGCGCAAGGGCGGCTGCGGCCGCAATGCCTGCTGGTCCTGCACCGATAATGACTGGGGTCGTGTCCATCAGATCGCCTCCGGCGCAGTCGTCAAGAGTTCCATGTCGGCTTCCACACGGCTCGTGCAGGTCCGCAGGCGGCGCCCATCTTTGCGCCACAGCCAGCAATCCTGGCAGGTGCCCATCAGGCAGAAGCCCGCACGCCTCTCAGGAAGAAACTCAAAGTTGCGAGCGTGACCGATTCCCATCCTGATGGCCGTCAGCACGGTCTCGCCTTGCCGGGCAGTATAGGGTCGACCATCGACCATGATCCGGATCGCCTTGGCGCCAGCAGCGGCAAGTCTCTTCGGGCCGGAATGGGCCTGATCCACCATCTTCGTATCCTTCCTCCCGGATTTGATGTTGACAGGCTATGCGTCCATATTATGGATGTCAATGCTGATATAAATCCACGGATGCAAGTTCAACAGAAGGATGCTCGAAACTTGAATACTACCACAGGGAGTATCTCGATGACCCGCCACAGCGAATGCGGCGCTTCGGTTCTGGCCGCCCGTTGCAACGGAATCGACCGCGTTCCGTCAGGCGTGCACAGTTCCGCGCGTCGCACACTCTTGGATACGCTCGGCGTTGCGGCGGCAGGATCGACGACGGATGCGGGCCGGGCCTCGCTCAAGGCGGCAGCCGAGATATGGGGAGACGGCGCAGCGGCCGTCTGGTTTACAAAACGGCGTCTACCGCCTGTTGGAGCGGCCTTCGTCAATGCCACCTACGCGGCCGCCCTTGATCTCGATGATGGGCACCGTAAGGCATCCGGTCATCCCGCCGCCGCGATCGTGCCCGCCGTACTTGCCATTGCCGGGTCAGCCGGCTGCAGCGCCGACCGGTTGCTTTGCGCGATCGTCCTTGGCTACGAGATTGCCGTGCGCATTTCGGCTGCGCGCGATATCAGGACGATCCGCACAACGGACACAGGACTGTGGTGTGGACCGGGTGTTGCGGCTGCCTGCGGATGGCTGAAAGGCCTGTCGACATCGGTGATTGCCAACGCCATCGCGATCGCGGGACAGACCGCGACATCTCAGGCGGCGACCGGTTGGACCAGGCTCGGCCATACCGTCAAGGAAGGCATACCTTGGGCAACGGCGAACGGGCTTCAGGCGCTGGCGCTTGCAGCCGCGGGCCATCGTGGCCCCCTCGATATACTGGACGATCCCGCGCTCTACGACCGGCAGCGTCTGCTGGACGGCTATTCAAAGACCTGGGCGATCGATGAGGCATACTTCAAGCTCTACAGTTGTTGCCGATGGGGACATGCCGCAATTGATGGAGCATTGGTTCTCGCTCAGCGACTGCAGGCGGGTCCCGACGATATCGAGGGCTTGATGATTGAAACCTTCGAGCGTGCGCTGACGCTGCCGAACCAAAGTGAGCCCCAATCGGCCGAGGCCGCACAATATAGCATTCCCTTCTGTGTCGCCTTGGCACTGGTACACGGCGAAAAGGCGTTGCTGCCGATGGACGATGCGCACCTTTTCGACAAGCGCGTGACCGGGCTTGCCCGACGCATCGGCTTGTCGAGCGCAAATGACTATTTCGATTCTTTTCCTGCCGCCACGCCGGCACGTGTGACGATGACGGCGAAGGGAAAACGCGAAACGATCGAAGTGCTGCATCCAAGGGGCGAACCGCAAAATCCGCTGACTGCGCGCGAACTGCAGGAAAAGTTCATGAAGCTCTCGTCGGCTCTGAGCCAGGAGCAGACGGCAGGTATTGTGACGGCGGTCCACGGGCTTGGCATCCATCATAATCCGGCTGCGCTGATTGAGACATTAAGCAGCGCCAGCTAGACGTTTACAATGTCGCCCGGATGTATAAGGAATTCCTCGAACTTTGAGTTTGGGGGCAACGCATGGCGAAGGACGAGATCGCGGCAACAGGAACTCAGCTGCTGGACAGGGCGGTCGCGATCCTGAAGTATCTCGGTGATGTCGGCCAGCGCGGTGCGTCGATGGCGACAATCGGCGAGGCCATGGGCCTGAAGCAGCCGACGGTTCATCGTATTGTTAGCGCCCTCGAGCGTCATGGCCTGGTCGATCGCGAGCGGGAAACAAAGCGCTACCGGCTGGGCCTTGCGCTCTTTGCAATGGGGGTGTCGGCAGCCGATGGCACAGGACTTCGTCAGCTCGCCCGCCCAGCGCTGTTGCGGCTTGCGGCTGCGACAAGCGACTCGGTGTACCTGATGGCGCGTGCCGGCTTCAACACTGTTTGTGTTGACCGCCAGCAGGGCACCTATGTGATCGACAGCCTGACCGGCCATATCGGCGGGCAGATCCCGATGGGCATAGGGCCGGCAAGCCAGGCCATTCTTGCCTTTCTTCCGCCGGCGGAAGCCGACGTCATTCTCAACACGAACGCAATGCTCTACAAGAAATTTGGCACCTTCACGTCACGTAAGATCAAGGACGCGCTTGAGAAGATCCGCGAGCAGGGATATGCGATCGACGATGGAGAACTTGTCGCAGGGATTGCCTCCATCGCAGTGCCGATCTTGCCGCCGGGCCGCGATGCAATCGCTTCGATTGCCATCAATCTCACGAGCCCCAGGTTAACGGCCGAGAGAAGGCCAGAACTCGTCGCACTGTTGACCAGGGAGGTGCGGGAGATCGAGCAGCAGCTCAATCCACTCGCCACCTGACGCCACAAGCGCAACGACAGAACCCAGAGAACCCACCGCCGGACCGGGCGCCATTAGCGATCTGCGATCCAACCGTCGCGTCATGGCCCAGTAAAGCAGCGCATCGTTGCTTATCAGGTCGTCTTGCTGCCCTATCGGAACAAGCCACAGAAGAAATAAAGCCGGAACGTCGTCACATATTCCGGCCCACTTGTTTTGACGAACGACCTATACGTGCTGCTCTTGCGTGCATCTTTCTACGGGCGGCATTGACGAAAGACGGGGACGAGGCGTTGCGGCGCAGCGGCGTTTCCGCTGCCCATCCCGGATCTCCCGGATCGAGGTGGTCTTGATGCAGAACCGCTCACCGCCGAGATGGAAGGCGATGATGTCCAGCGTCGCCTGACCTGGGGCCGAAGCTGCCGTTTTCATTCAGAACTCCTCCCACTTCGTCGCGGCGGCTGCCGTAGCCGCGCGGCCGTCAAATGCGCCGGCGAGCTTGCGCGACAGCGCCCGGGCGGGCGAGGCAACCGGCCGCATCCGCTGGCCGGCGAGGCGAGGCGTGGCCGCGGCCTCGGTCTTGAAGCGGGCGATCAGCCGCGCCAGATTGGCGGCCTCGTCGGCGAGCCGGCTGGTGGCTGCGGTCGATTCCTCGACCATCGCCGCGTTCTGCTGCGTCACCTGGTCCATCTGGTTGACAGCGATCGAGACCTCGCTCAGCCCCGTGGACTGTTCCTTGGCGGCGGTAGCGATCGAATGCACATGCTCGTTGATCTTGACCACATGGCCCTGGATCAGCGAAAGCGCCTCGCCGGTCGCCGTCACCAGCCTGACGCCGGAGTTGACTTCCCCGCTGGAGCGGTTGATCAGCGCCTTGATGTCCTTGGCGGCATTGGCCGAGCGCTGGGCGAGCTCGCGCACTTCCTGGGCGACGACGGCAAAGCCCTTGCCGGCATCGCCGGCACGCGCCGCCTCGACGCCGGCGTTGAGCGCCAAGAGGTTGGTCTGGAAGGCGATCTCGTCGATGACGTTGATGATCTGGCCGATCTCGCCGGAGGCCTTTTCGATGCGGTCCATCGCCGACACCGCATCCTTGACCACCGCGCTCGACTGCTCGGTACTTCTCCTCGCCTCGTCGACCATGTGGCTGGCTTCCGTCGCCCGTTCGGTCGAGCTCTTCACCGCGGCGGTGATCTCTTCCAGGGCCGAGGAGGTCTCCTCGAGCGAGGCCGCCTGCTGCTCGGTGCGCTTGGAAAGAGCGCCCGAGGCCATGCGCATCTCGCCGGCGCCGCCATTGATCGTGTCGATCGCCGCGCGCACCTCGCCGAGCACCGAGCGCAGGTTGGCCATCGTCTGGTTGACGTTCTGCTGCAGCTCGCCGAAGGCGCCCTGGAACGCGCCGCGCATGGTGTCCGTCAGATCGCCTTCGGCGAGGGCTGAAATGACCCGGCGGGTTTCGGCAATACCCTTGTCGACCGAGGTCACCAATTCGTTGACCTGGGCGGCGAAGCGGTTGAGGTCGGCATTGTCGTAGTCCTTGATGATGCGGCGGGAGAAGTCGCCGGCGACCGCCGCCGAGACGACCTCGCCGATGCTCGACTGCAGGTCGGCGCTCTTTGCCTGCAGTGCTGCCTCCTGCGCATTCATCTCCTGGACCCTGATGCCGTTTTGTCTGAACACCTCGACGGCGCGGGCCATCTCGCCGATTTCGTTCGTTCGGTCGGTGAAGGGTACGTTCGTCCCCAGATTGCCTGTTGCGAGCGCGGTCATGCAGTTGGCAATCCGCGCCATCGGCCGAAGCACACCTCGAAGGACGATCCTGAATGCCGTGCCGGCCAGCAGCAATCCGCCGACAAGCACGGCGCCATTTGCAATCATGGACAGGCGCGCATCGCTGGCGGAGGCAGCGGTCAGTTTGTCGGCGGCGTTCCCAGCCTTGTGCGCCAGGGCGAGCAAAGCGTCGATCGCGGAGGTTGCCTCGGCGATCCATTTGCCGGCGTCGAGCGGATAGGGCCCGCCGGAGATGCCCGCCTCATAGACTGCCTTGCGTGTGGTCTCAAAGCTGCCGAAGAATGTTAGATTGACGGCCGCCGCTGCCGCCTTGACATCGGGGTCGGCATCCTTTCGGGAGAGATAGGGGGCGACCGCCAACCAGGACTGCTCGACCCGTCCCCGATGGGTGGCGAGCGTCTGCAGTGTTGCGGTGTCCAGCGCTTTCCCGCTCGATACGGCCCGGCCGATCAGCGCGCGCTCCCGTCCGGCATATTCGCTCATGGTCCAGATCGCGCCTTTGGCGTCCTGAATCTGGCTGATTTTGGTTTCTGCCGTGTCCGGAAGGTATTGCGCGGCGATTCTGAGATTCTGCGACGCCATGATCAGTGCCGTCATGGTCGGCACCCATTGCTCCGCAACTGCGCTCTCCCGTGCAGCAAGCGGGCTCTCGAGCGCGTTATCCACTTGGCGGCGAAGATCGACGACCTGCTTCCACGCGGCTTTCACTTTGGCGACGGTCGTGTCGCCGGCCTTGACGGCGTCGACTTCTCCAACCCGTTGCAACGCCTCGGCCAGTGCGGCGTCGGCATCTTCCCGACGTTCCCGAAGCGCCTTTCGGGTCTCAGAAGACAGCGGGTTCTTGCCCGCAAGGGCCGTATTGGCGATGCCTCGCTCGGCAGGCTTCCAGTATTCCAAGAGCAGCGACACCTCGTCGAGCTCCAGCCCGGTACCGACGCTCGTCCGCGGTGGCAATTCCGTCACCATCGAGGCGACATCAGGCGATCTGACCAGCAACGGTGCGCAGATCGTTGCGGGCTACGACGCGAATGGCCAGGAGAACGGCAAGGCCGGAGATATCGCCCTGACGGCGGGTCACGATGTCGTGCTCAAAAGCGCCGAGGCGACGAACGCCAACACAAGCAAGAACAGCTCGGGCGGCGTCGCGGTCAACCTCGACCTCTCGGGCGCCAGCTTCAACTACGCCACCGGCAAGGCGAACGGCTCGTCCGTCAGCCAGATCAACAGCCATGTGACCGGAACCGGTGATGTCTACGTTCAATCCGGCAACGACACAAAGCTCCAGGGGGCTGTCGTCTCCGGCGACAGCGTGGTTGCCGATGTCGGTCACGATCTGATCATCGAGAGCCAGCTCGATATTGCCACGCAGAAGGCCAATCAGGTTTCTGCCGGAGGCGGTATCGGGAATGGCAGTTTCGGTCTCTCGGGCAGCTACCAGAACGCCAATGGCGATGCCGCGGTCGTCTCGGAGCAATCCGGCATCCATGCCGGTTCCAGTGGCTTCGATATCACCGTCGGTAACAACACCGCACTGATTGGCGGCGTCATCAGCAGCCAGGCACCGGCAAGCGACAATTGGCTTCAGACCGGCGCGCTTGAATGGCAGGACGTCGACACATATTCGCAGTGGCAGGCGGACACCTATGGCGGCGGCCTGTCGCTGCTCGGGCCGTCGCTCGCTCCGCACCTCAGCGAGGGCGAGAGCGCCACCGGACAGGCGCTTGCTGCCATCTCTCCCGGTCAGATCATCATCACCGATCCGCCCAGCCAAAGCCAGAACGTCGATGATCTGCGTCGTGATACTGATAACACCAACACGTCTCTTCCCGGACTTCCGGATCTGCAGAATATCCTGCGTGAGCAACTGAAGACGCAGGAGCTCTATCAGGATGCGGCGGCCAAGGCTGCCAAGGCGATCGGCGACATCTCGCTCAAGCTTGAGCGGGCGGCAACGACACCCGAGGAGCGCGCCTATTGGGCCGAAGGCGGCGTTGGGCGTGCCGCGCTTCACGCCCTTGCTGGCGGACTGCTCGGCGGGGTCACCGATGTCACCGGCATGATCCGGGGCGCGCTTGGCGGCGCGTCCTCGGCCTTGCTCGGTCCGCATATCCGCGAACTCGTTGCCGAGATCGTCGATAGCGCCAATATCACCGATCCGGCCCTGCGGACCTTCCTGATCAATTCGATCAGCAGCGGCATCGTCGAAGGCATCGGCGCCGGGATTGGCGGCAGTGAAGGCGCTGCCTATGCCGGCAATGCTTTCCAGTACAATTACCTCACGCATCGGCAGTTGGAAAAGCAACTGGAGGAGATGATTGCGTGCGACCAGAACCAATCCTGCATCGGCAAGGTCGCTGAAAAATACAAAGCGATCGACGATATCCAGGACGAAGCCCTGGCAAATTGCCGGACGATCGCGTGTGTAGGAATTCACCTCAAGGAGATCGAAGACGCCAAAAAGTATCTGCTCGAAAACGATTACGTCGTTGAACTCGCAGAATATTCCCTCGACGCTGCGAGCAGGATTAATGCTCGTCAGGAAGGTCTATTCTTCTCGCAGGCCCTGACTGAGGTCGAAGCCGGCGGCGACCTCCGAGCTGTTGCGTATTGTGAACGCAGCCCAGGACCAAATTGCAAGCTGCTCGGCGGCATCCTTGCCGACATTAGCGACGGCTTGGTCGCCGTCGCATACGCGAAGCTTTCCTATGCATTGGAAACGGGGCAGCTTTCAGACAATGCGCTCGAAACCCTCGTTCGTGGGACTGGTGGGAACGTAGTTGCCCGTTACGGCCCTCTCAACGAAGGCCCCCTACCGCCTGATATTGCACGGACATTCAGAAGTTCAACCTATACAGAGGTAATTACGACTGAGCCGACGAAGCTATACCGTGTAATTTCTGAAGACGGAAATCCGGCTGGAGGCTATTGGACGAAAAGCGCGCCAACAGGACCGCTTCAGTCCGTTATCGATAGCGCCTTGGATCAAAATTGGGGGAACACTGCAACGCGCGTAGTCGAGATGAATGTTCCATCAGGAACAAAGCTGTTTGAAGGTTCAGCGGCTGAACAGAGAGGACTAGTTGGAGGCGGCAATCAGGTTTATTTTGACAAGAATATTAACCCGATCCATGAAGACTGGATATGAAGATAAATGTCTCGTTGTCTTTGGGAGCAAATCGAAGCCTTTCAATCCATGGGAGAGTTCTCCCGTTTTGTAGCCTGGATTGAACAACAAGCCAGCAGCGGGGAATGCGAGGAGATAGATCCTGAGAGCATCTCAGGTAATCAGTTCTGGCAGGAGCGGCGCTTTCGTTGCTGCCAATCGGGAGAGACATGGAAGCTTAGTCGGCCAGATCCTGGCTACTATCCGGGATCCTGGGGTCCAGATTTGACCCCAACGCAACGCGTCATTGGCAAATGATCCACAAAGATCAAGACGGCATGCCCAGTGCCGCAAAGAGATGGCGCGCTGCCTACAACAAGGGTTGATCGCCAGCAGCTTTTAAGCAGGTGCTCGTAAGGGGCAAACAGGTAACGGCGGGCGCGGCGTTGGCGTTGCTCGCAGTCGCCGGGCGAGAGCGCCACCGGACAGGCTCTCGATGCCGTCTCTCCCAGTCAGATCATCATCACCGACCCGGCCAACCAGACTCAGAATGTCGACGACCTGCGTCGCGATACGGCGAATACGAACACGTCGCTTCCCGGACTTCCGGATCTGCAGAATATCCTGCGTGAGCAGTTGGAGACGCAGGAGCTTTATCAGGATGCAGCGGCGAAGGCGGCCAAAGCGATCGGCGATATCTCGCTCAAGCTCGAGCAGGCGGCAACGACACCCGAGGAGCGCGCCTATTGGGCCGAAGGCGGCGTTGGGCGTGCCGCGCTTCACGCCCTTGCCGGCGGACTGCTCGGTGGCGTCACCGATGTCACCGGCATGATCCGGGGCGCGCTTGGCGGCGCGTCCTCGGCCTTGCTCGGTCCGCATACCCATTAACGACGTCGGGCAATTCTCGAAGTGGAGGGCCGAACCCAAGTGTCACTTTCCGAAGGGGTTCTTCCTGATTGAAAGCGAACCATCGGCCGTTGATTGACGCGCCACCGTCTGCGGCAGCAGCCATCGATTGAACAACAACAATCCGCCACGCTTCGCTAAAGGTGAGCACTCCTTTCTCTGGGGGGGCGGTGACACGGAAATGCGGCGCAAACGGTCACGTGGAGGTTTTGCCATGTAGGCGGAGGCTAAGAAGATTCGGCTCGTTGATCACGAGTTCGACAACTACCGCCCCGACGATCTCTATGATTTCTATCTTGCGGCCTAGGTTTTGATTGGAATTGCGGGCCAGGAGGGGGCAGAGATTTTCTCCTTTGAGGTCTCAACGCCGAGTTGGTTCGCCGAAAACCGGATGGATGAACCGACCTTCGTCCGGCACTGGATTTTTATGGACCACTACAATCCGCAGGCGCTCGAAGCGCTTGTTCGACGCACTATCGCTGACACTGAAGGAGAAACGTGGAATGAGATTGCGACCAAGCTGGCGCGATATATGTTCTGGGAATACGAAGACTACCAGCCGTTCGAAGCGTAACTCCGACGCTGGATTGCCGCGGCTAAATGTTATCTTCCTATGTTTGATTGTTGCCGCTTCCACGCAACTGGTTGCGTGCACTACTGCAGGTTCCGTGAAAACCGGCATAGACAGGGCTATTAGCACGAGTTTTGCCTTGCCCTATAACAAGCTCAACGATCAATGGAGGGGTGCGCCAGTCGCAGAGTTCCGTCGCAAGTTTGGTCCGCCCCTTAAAACCACGGAATCTCCCGATGGGTATGTGTTGACCTGGCAGCATGAACGCATGGCTCGAGCACCGGGTCACTGGGCTCAGTACCCCACAGCCGGCGGCGGTATGACATACTACGTCCCAGAACACGACGAGGTGAGGCGATGCGTCATCGCGGTCTCGACAAAGACGGGCCTAATCTCCCGGATCAAGACGCTAGAGGACAGCATGGCTCCCGGCGCCAATTCCATTTGTCAAAGTGCCTTCGGCCAATGACGCACGGGCGAGCTAGGGGAGAGGGAAGGGCTGCCAGCAATATCGCTACGGAACTCTGCCCCGCCGCTTAAAGGCGGACTCGGCCCATTGATTTCTTTCAGGTTTTGGCAAACCTGACCACCATAATGGAATCATCTGGCATAAAAGCGGACTTTGCGTACCGCAGGACGCATAAGCAGGGATTCGCAATTGTGCGTTATGGCGATGCCATCGGCACGAATGGCGCCGACGTAATCTCGGTCGATGTTAGCACGGGGGAAGTCTTCCTCAGGACGCCGATTGCTGCTCGCGCCGCATTTCTTTGCTGCGTTCGAGTGAATCCACGACCTCCACAGGTGTCTTCATGATAATCTCACGATGCGGGAACGGGATTGAAATACCGGCCGCCTTGAACGCATCCCACAATGCCATCAGGACCTGACCGCGGACATTGGTCAGCCCGTTGCTCGGGTCGGAGATCCAGAATCTCAGTTTGAAGTCGAGCGACGATGAACCAAATGCGGTCATCCAACAGACCGGCTGGGCGTGGGCACTGGCAACGCGCGGAATGGTCTTCGCAGCTTCGGCCGCAATGCGGGCAACCTCGTGTGGGTCGCTGTCGTACGAGGTGCCAAAATCGACCTCGATGCGGACATACTCGCTGGAAAAGGACCAGTTGACGACCTGCTGAGAAATAAAATCTTCGTTCGGGATCAGGTACTCCTTTCCATCTCTCGTGATAACGGAGACGAAACGGGAGCGTAGGTCGCGGATCGCGCCGAAGGTTTCTCCAAGCGTAATCGTGTCGCCCGGTTTGATCGACTTATCGAGAAGGATGATGATTCCGGAAATGAAGTTGGAGACCACTTTCTGCAGGCCGAAACCGATGCCGACGCCGACGGCACCCGAAAAAATCGTGAGGGCTGTCAGGTCGATGCCTGTCGCAGAGAGGGCGACCGCAATCGCCAGACCGATCAAGCTGATCTTGATGAGCTTGCTGATGAGGACTTTTAGCGATGGTGTGAGATCCGCAGAGTTCTGTATCCAATGGGATGACATGCTACCGATCAGAACGGCCAGCCAGACCAGCGCGGCAGAAAGGACGATGGCCTTCAAGACCAGCAACATCGAAAGACGGGCAGCACCGAGGTTGACGGCAACGCCATCAAGGGCGGTGAGGATCGCCTGATCCAGCCCAAGTGCGTACAGTGCAAAATAGAACCAGCCCGCGACCGCAACGACCCTTGCGAGCATTTGGTTTCTGATTATGCGCGTCAGCACCGCGATCACAAACCACGCCGCCACGAGCGTAAGCGCTATGCCCACCAGCCACCGGTACGAGGGCCATCCGAATCGCGACAGGATCACATCGGCGATCCCGAGCCATACGATCAAGAAGAGCCAGCGCAGCCGCCTCATGAAGGCGATGATGACGCGGAGCAGATCGGGGTTTCCTTTGATCGTGCGCGCGCGGGTCTCCAATGCAGGCTCTATCCGTTTTGCCAGGAAACCGCAAAACAGGTAGCCCGCTACAACCACGACGGCCTGATAGACCGTCCACTCGTTCAGAACGACGGTTTGCAGCCAGTATCCGGTCGCATTGACCGTTTCTTGAAAATCCATCGCCTTTCTCGTCAAAATTTCTGCAGGAACAACCCGCGGCATCCAGTTCTCTCAAAACCGAATGCGCTGACATTATTGAAAACTCGAATGAGACAAGGATGGTTCCTGCCCCCCCGGCAAAGCCATGGGAACTGGGACGACGACCGGACACCGACGCTCGCCACGGTCGGGTTTGCGTCGACCAACTATGCTGTGGAGAAGAGAACAAAACGCGAATATGTTCTGGCGCGAATCCCAGCGTTGCCTTATCAATCAGGCGCAATGGATGAGGTTCCAACTTGACCTATCGCTTCCTGCACACGGCTGACATTCACCTCGACTCGCCGTTGAGAACGCTCGCGCTGCGTAATCCCGAACTATCCGAGCTTATTGGATTAGCGACGAGGCGTGCGTTCGTACGGATCATCGATCTCTGCCTTGAAGAACGAGTCGACGCGCTTGTGCTGGCGGGCGATCTATATGACGGCGATCAGACGTCCATGAAGACGGCACGCTTCCTAGCGGAGCAGCTCCGTCGACTGCATGAGGCCGGGATCAGAACCTTCCTCATCCGGGGCAATCACGACGCCCTGTCGAAAATCACGACGGAACTGGTGATGCCCGACAGCGTGAAGGTTTTCGGAGCGGCTGCAGAAGTCGTAGCGATAGATCGCGCTCCTGGCGCGTTTCCGGTCGCAATTCACGGTCTCAGTTTCGCCAAGCCGCACGCGCCCGAAAGTCTGCTGCGGCACTACGCCATTCCGCTGCCCGATACGGTCAACATCGGTGTCATGCATACAAGCCTCGGCGGATCCGAGAAGCACGATCCTTATGCTCCATGCAGCGTCGCCGATCTTCAGCAGAGTGGTTTCCGCTATTGGGCGCTTGGCCACATTCACAAGCGGTCGATCGTTGAGGATCCATCATCAGCGATTGTCATGCCTGGCATGCCGCAGGGAAGGGACATCAATGAAGATGGTCCGAAATCCATCTCCCTGGTGACAATAAGGGACGACCGCTCCATCGATATCGAGGAGCGTCAGACGTGCGTCGCCCAGTTCGAGAGGCTCGTCGTTAATGTCACTGGTGTCAACGAATGGAAGGACTTGGTCGAGAGAATTAATGTAGAACTGGAGCGGATGCGTGGAACAGTTTCCGCTGACCATCTGGTCGCCCGCATCCATCTCACTGGAACCAGCGTGCTTTCCTGGCGGATGCGGCGGGATGCGGACCTGCTACGGACCGAAATGGAGACGCGTGGATCGATCATTGGCAAGACGTGGATCGATAAGGTGCAGATCGCAACTTCCCCAGCGGGGGAAGCCGATGGCGTGTCGTGCGATGCGCTCGCAGAGCTCGCAACAATTATCAAGCAGGAAGTCGACGGTTCGACGGGATACCGCGCCGAGTTGCGCGAGATCGCGGAGGAACTTAGAGGTCAATTACCCTCGGAGCTTCGCGACATCTTTGGGGCCGACCGGGACGCCTTCGAGAACATGCTGGCCAACTTCGGCCGGGAGGGGTCGGCGAGCGTGCTGGCCCGCCTGAGAACGCGCGAGGCCGAGTAGATGCGCCTGAACCGCCTCGATCTCACCCGATATGGAAAGTTCACCGATGGGGTGCTCGATTTCGGCGACAAGCCGCACGGGTCGCCTGACCTGCATGTCGTCTACGGCCCGAACGAAGCCGGCAAATCGACATCCCTGGACGCCATTCTCGATCTGATATTCGGGATAGGAACCACGAGCCGGTACGGCTTCCTGCATCCATACCCGACAATGCGGATAGGCGCGAACGTCACCGTAGCGGGGATCGATCGGGAGTTCGTACGCATCAAGCGGCCCCAGAACAGCTTGCTTGACCGCGAGGATCGGCCTCTGGCGGAAACGCTCATCAAGGCTGACCTAGGCGGCATCGATCGCGACGCCTTCAGCACGATGTTTTCCTTGGACGACGACACACTGGAGAAAGGCGGCGAGGGGATTCTGGCGAGCAAGGGCGATCTTGGCCAGCTTTTATTCTCGGCCAGCGCTGGTTTGTCTGAGCTCAGCCGGGAACTGCTGTTGATCCGGTCCGAAGCGGACGGCTTCTACAAGTATCGCGCGCGAAGCGGGGTGTTGTCTGACCTCAAAGCAAAGCTGATCTCGCTCAAGACCGAGCGTGAGGCGCTGGACGTACAGGCAAGCGATTATGCTCGCCTCGTGGGCGAGAAGGTCTCATTCGGCCGACGTTACGACGAAGCTGTAGCCGAACGAGCCGGAACGCAGGGCCGCATAGACGAGATCAGACGTATCCTTGGGGCGCTCCCACCTATGACCCGTCTTGGCGCCGCCAGGGAACGCTTGGCCGCTCTTGTGGAGATGCCCGAGGCGCCGGAGAGCTGGGGGCGGGAACTGCCGGAACTCCGAAAGGCCGAGATCGAGTACGACGTAAAAAGTCGCGGCCTTGAACGCGCGATCTTCGAACTCGAAGATCGGATAGCTGGTCTCGTCGTAGATGACGCAGCATTGCGCATGTCGTCCCGCATGGATGAGCTCTCAAACTTGCGGGCGCGTTACATGACCGCGCAACTGGACATTCCAAGGATATCCGCAAAGGCCGCCGATCTCTCGATCGACGCGCTGCTCCTCCGGCTTGGCAAGCCGGGTGAAGCATCCCCTGCGAGATTGGTCCTCGATGCCGCCCATGTTGGAAAGCTACGCGGGCTGATCGGATCGAAGTCAGGGGTCGACGCCAATGCAGTCACTGCCTCGCAGGAGCTTGCCAAGGTCGCCCGCCTGTTGTGTGAACAGCGCGCGAACCTCGGCAGGTTTGCAGAACTCACGCCGGAAAAGATAAAGGCGTTCGAGCTGCTCGCGACGATGATAAGAACGATACCGCGCTCCGACGAAGAGTTGGGGCTGCGTTCTCTGATGAGACGCCGTGAACAGACCTCTGCCACCTTTACCCAAACCCTGGCCAGGCTCTTGCCTTGGCGCGGCTCGGGTGAAGAGCTTGCCGCGTTTGCGTGCCCGACGGGCTCCAAGATCGAAAGTTGGAAGAGCCGCCACAAGCAGGCAGAAGAAGTGGTACGCGCGTCGAACGTCGATCTCGACCGTCTGGAAGCTGAGGCGAGGAAGCTCGACGCCGAAACAGGTGCGGTTCGAGGGCAGGCAGGTGATATCGACGAGTCAGCCGCCTCTGCAGCGAGGGCAGAACGCAACGAAGCTTGGACGGCTCATCGAAACAGTCTGGACGCCGCCTCGGCCGACGCCTTCGAAGCCGCTATGAAGACGGACGACCATCTGACGTCACGACGACTGCTGTATTTTGCCGAAGTAGGCAAGCTCCATCAGCTCGGCCATCGACGGGCCGCCGTCGGCGCGGAAATCGACACCTGTCGCAACCGACTGCAGCAAGCGTCGAGCGAACTGGAGAAGATTAAGACGGAGATCGGCGAGTACACGGCTTCCTTTGCCTCTGGCGCAGCCATGGAGCCGTCGGAGTTCTCGGAATGGCTCCAGCGCCGCGAGGACGCTTTAAGATCACATGGGGAAGTGCAAGCCATCGAGATGGAACTTGCAGAGACAAGAGACAGGCTGAACCGGTCAAGGCGTCTCTTGACCGACGCGATGAGCCGGGCAGGAGTGTCCTTCGATCCGGACGCCGAAATGGGAGCGTTGATCGCGGCCTGCGAAAACGTGCTGGACGACTACAACGCGTACGATAGCACGGTGCAGCAGCTTGCCCGCCTCGAAAAGGAGGAATCCGAGCGACGCGAGGCGGCGGACAAGGCGCAGGCGGCAGCGTCGAGCTGGGTTGCGACCTGGAAGTCGCTGTGCGAGGATTGCTGGCTGGGCGAGCTGGACAGTGTTCCGGGACCGGAGTCGGTAACGGAAATCCTGGAGATTCTCGACCTGCTGGCTACCGCGATCGATGCCAGGGAAGGATACCTTGACCGTATCCAGAAGATGGAAAAGGACCAGGCGCTATTCGAGGAGGATGTTCATCGCGTCTGCGGCAACCTCGGGATACCTTGCGGCAGACCGCCGGGCGAACTCTTCCATGCGATCGCAGAACGGGTGAAGACGGCCGGACTCGACAAAGATCGCCGAGAGAAGCTTCAGGAAGACCTCAAATCTCTGCGGGCGGAAGAACGCGCGCTGTCCTCGTCGCGTGAGGTGTCCGCGATCCGCCAACGTGCGATGCTGGATCATTTCCGGGTGGCGACCCTCGACGAAGTCGAGTCCTCGTTGGAGATCGTGACGCAGCGGCGTGCGTTGCAAGTTGCGATACTCGACCTCGAACACCAGCTCGTCGAGATGACCGGCGCCTCGGACATCCTGGCGGTCGAAAGCCTTTTATCCGCGAGCGATAGGACCGAACTGGAAAGAGAGCTCGCTACGCTGAAACCGCTCGTCGAAGATCAAGAAGCCCGATGCCACGACCTCTATCATTCGAAATCCAAAGCCGTGGACGCGCTCGACGCCGTGGGAGGGGACTCCAAGGTCGCCGAAATCGAGGAGCAACGGCGCACCCTGCTGCTCGAGATCACGGAAAGCGCCGGGCGCTACATGGAGATTAGAGCCGGCGTGGCGGCCGCCGAACACGCACTTCGAATATACAGGGACAGGCATCGCAGCGGGATGATGGCCCGCGCGTCGTCGGCGTTCAGGACCATCAGCCGAGGCGCCTACGAGGGCGTCGCCGCTCAGCCGGGAAAGGACGCAGAGGTATTGATCGCCGTCGCGGCCGGTGGCGGATCGAAGGCGGCGAACGAGCTTTCGAAGGGCGCCCGTTTCCAGCTTTATCTCGCGCTCCGGGTGGCAGGTTACCACGAGTTCGTCACCAGTCGCGGCTCAGTGCCTTTTCTTGCCGACGACATTATGGAGACGTTTGATGACTTCCGCGCCGAGGAGGCCTTCAAGTTATTCGCTGAGATGGCTCAGCACGGACAGGTGATTTACTTCACGCATCACCGGCACTTGACGGAGATTGCCCGGAAGGTCTGCTCTTCAGTTCGAGTCCATAACCTGGACGAGGTCGGGACGGGCAGGCGGTTGGAAGTCGTTGCGGCGGAATGATTGGATATCGACCAAGACATCAATATCCGTAGTCGTTGCCGTCGTCCCAGCTCACTCCAGGTTTCGCATGATACTGGATAGGCATTTTGACAAGCCCCAACGTGAATGCATCCCACCTCGTTCAGCATGGAGGGGCGCAGGTGACCGGCTGCTGGCAGAAGGCGTTTGGCGCTCCTTTCCTAAGCGGAGCGGTTTACCCTCTTGTCGCTCAGGCAGCGTGCGCCAGATTTCACAATGCTTCAGGGGCAGGCGGCTAATCTTGCTGGCAACCTGCTTGCACTTTGCGTTTACAACAGGGGGACGGCTCCAGCCGATGGTTCGCGATGTCTTTCGATCTTTCAGTCAATGGTAAGAACTACGCTGTCGACGTCGATGGCGACATTCCACTTTTGTGGGTCCTGCGGGATACGATCGGACTCACTGGTACGAAATTCGGCTGCGGCATTGCGATGTGTGGCGCGTGCACCGTCCATGTCGGCGGAGTTCCAGTCCGGTCGTGCGTGATGCCCGTTGCTGATGCGGCGGCCAAGCCGATCACTACGATCGAGGCCATCGGGGAAACCGAGGCAGGCGCGCGGATACAGAAGGCTTGGCTCGACATCGATGTCGTTCAATGCGGCTATTGTCAATCGGGCCAGATCATGTCGGCAACTGCATTGCTTGCCGCAAACTCCACGCCGACGGACAAAGACATTGACGCCGTGATGGCCGGAAACATCTGTCGATGCGGAACTTATCCTCGCATCAGGGCTGCCATCAAACAGGCTGCGGAGGCGAGGTAGCTGTCATGTCGCTCCACGACAAAATCAACCTCACAATCTCGCGCCGGCAATTTTTCATCGGCGCCTCGCTGACGGCCTCGGGACTTCTCATCGGCCTTCAACCAGAGAAATCCTCCGCCGCGGTCGCGGCCTTGGAGCCGAGCCCATTCATCCGCATCCCCGCCGAGGGCAAGATCGTTTTCATCATGCCTTCCGTGGAGATGGGGCAAGGTATCTACACGGCGGTAGCCATGCTCCTTGCGGAGGAGTTGGAAGTCCCGCTTGAAGAGGTGGTTCTCGAGCATGCGCCTGCAGACCCTACCCGATATGCAAATCCACTTCTTGGCGATCAAATTACCGGGGGGTCGGTAGCCATCCGTGCCGTCTACGAGCAAATGCGCAAGGCAGGTGCCGCCACGCGGATTGTGCTGGTGAATGCTGCTGCGCGCGGTTGGGGCGTCCAGCCGGAGAGCTGCAAAGCCGAAGCCGCGCACGTTGTCCACGCGGAAAGCGGCCGTCGCGCTGCCTATGGAAGCCTCATTGAGGCGGCCGCCTCGGAGGCCGTGCCACAGGAAGTGCCCCTCAAAGCGGCCTCAAGCTTCGCCGTGATAGGCAGGTCCATCCGGCGTCTCGACAGTCCGGAAAAGGTTAACGGGACCGCCAAGTTCGGGATCGACGCGCGCCCGGAGGGCGTCTCGTATGCGGCGATTGCGATCTGTCCCTATTTCGGCGGCAAGCTCGGTTCGGTCGACGACGAGCCCGCTACGAAGGTCAAAGGCGTCAAACAGGTGGTCCGAACCGAGGATGCCGTTGCAGTCGTCGCCGACAATACGGGCGCTGCGCGCAAGGGGCTGGCAGCTCTCTCCATCGAGTGGAACGCCGGCCCACACGGTGACGTCTCATCGGCGGAGCTTGAAAGGCGTGCCGAAGATGCGATTGGCGGCGAAGCCCTGGCGCACATCAATGAGGGGGACGTCGCCAAGGCCGAGGCAGAGCACGGGCCTGTACATCAATTCGTGTATCGCATGCCGATCCTTACCCATACGGCGATGGAGCCGATGAACTGCACCCTCCACGTTCGTAACGATGGATGCGACGTTTGGGTAGGCACCCAAGTGATGGGACGGGCACGCCAGGCCGTTGCAGATGTGACCGGGCTCCCGGTCGAGAAGGTGGTCGTTCATAACCATCTGCTCGGCGGGGGCTTCGGCCGAAGGCTGGACGTCGATGGCATCATACTGGCGGCGAAGATCGCAAAACAGGTTGACGGCCCGGTCAAGGTGACGTGGAGCCGGGAAGAGGACATCCGCCACGATTGCTATCGCTATCTCAACTATAGCAAGGTCACTGCGACGCTCGGGCAGGATGGCATGCCCGTTTCCTGGCGTCATCGCGTCATCGGCCCTTCGGTCATGGCACGCTGGCTGCCGGCATTCACCCGCGATGGGATAGACCTCGACATTATGGGGGGCGCGGAATCGCCTTACGATATCGCGAACAAATACACCGACTTCGTACGTCACGAAGCCCCGGACGGGATGCTGACGGGCAACTGGCGTGGCGTCGGCGCGACCCGCAACATTCCGCCGGTTGAAGGCAGCATCGACGAACTCGCTCACATTGCCGGGGTCGATCCGCTAGAATACCGGAGGCGGCTATTGCAGCAGAAGCCGCGGCTACTCGGGGCCCTGAACCTTGCGGCGGAGAAAGCCAACTGGGCTACTGCGCTTCCAAAGGGAAAGGGAAGGGGAATTGCACTTTCTGAGGACTTCGGCAGCTTCGCGGCCATGATCTCGCAGGTGAGCATAGACGACAACGGAACGTTTACCACAGACCGTATCATCTGCGCTGTCGACTGCGGCCAGGTCATCAATCCCGACACCATAGAGGCTCAAATCCAGAGCGGCATCATTTATGGCTTGAGCGCGGCACTTTATGGCCGCATCACCGTACAAAACAGCGCCGTCGTTGAGAGCAACTTTGACGATTCGCCGGTCCTGCGCATTCATGAGACGCCGTCGATCGAGGTCTACATCGTTCCAAGTTCGGAAGCTCCGGGAGGTATCGGGGAAGTCGGCACACCCGGCGTTGCGCCATCGTTGCTCAACGCGATCTTCGTGGCGACCGGCGAGAGATTGCGCACTCTGCCCATCGACCAGTCCAAATTGCGGAGGGTGTGATTATGACGAAGAGAACAATCGCCGTCCTCGTGACGGCGGCCATGACGTCCGTAGCGATCGTTGCTGGCATGGGCCCGTTGGAGACCAAGGCTGAAAACTCCCAGAAGAACGGCTTGAAGACCGTTTCCGACTTCAATTCGATCGAAGACAAAGCTGCTCGTTCAAAAGCAATCTTCGAAGAGGCGAGCCGTGTCCTGACGCATCCCCGGTGCATCAACTGTCACCCGGCGACGCGCCGCCCAACGCAGGGCGATGACATGCATCCGCACGTCCCGCTGATGATTGCAGCCGATAGTTCGCTGGGGCCTGCGGGTCTCGTGTGTAGTACCTGTCACGGTCCGGAGAACCGGAGTGTCGTCGGAAGCCGTCTCAAGTCGATCCCTGGCAATGCCCACTGGTCTCTCGCTCCTGCGAGCATGGCCTGGCAGGGGCTCACCGTCGGCGAAATATGTCAGCAGGTCAAGGACCCAGCACGCAACGGCAATCGTTCACATGCTGACCTGGTCCGTCACATGGGGACCGATCATCTCGTCGGCTGGGCGTGGCATCCGGGAAGCGGCCGTGCTCCGCCTCCCGGTTCACAAGAGGCATTTGCGGCGTTGATCTCGGCATGGATCGATTTGGGGGCCGAATGTCCGAGTTAAACTGGACGATTGTTCCCCTCCGTGCCGACCCGCTTCCCACGCGTGGCATGTCAACCCTCGGCGTCCCCGGGTGGGCAAGAGGATAATGACGGGAACGCAATCCGCCCATGACGAGTTCGAAAAAGCGAGGACGATCGAGGCATGGCCGGTAGACACGCCGAAAGGTCGTCGTCCTGGCGACGCTTGCATAAGATCGCAGCCGCCAGTCGTATGACAGAAAGGTTCTCCGCCTGAGCGTCGAGGAGTGCTCTCGTACCGCCGGCTGATAACCGGGAGACTTGCCGATGGCGTGCGCACGTTTCCTCTGCTCTCTTGGGGTCGTCCCCTCATTCGTCCCTGAATGCCTTCATCATCTGGTCGGTGAATGGCTTGAGGAGGTATGAGAGAGCGGTTCGTTCGGCGGTCTGGACGAAGACTTCGACGGGCAT
>NZ_JACHYW010000020.1:0-114847 GCF_014193145.1 Rhizobium sp. BK060 | reverse complement strand
CACGATGGGAAACGACTTCCCTGTTCGTAGCCGCGCCTTCAGTTGGAGTTGCTCAAATCGAGCGAGCAACTCGGCTATATTGCCGCCGTCCACCAATGCTTCGACATCTTTTCGCCGTTGCCCGGCGACAATGAAGTGATCAACCAGGTTGATCGGCTAAGTTCCAACGACACAAAAATTGCGCCAAGATCAGTGCGGACAGCGGTTGGCGTCTTTGATTGAACGGATGTGGCTTCCATAACCTGTTCCTTCTGAGCGAGTGCTTTGATGCAGCCTCACTCTGCCAGAGCGTCGGCCGCTGTTCACTCCTCATGGGATCTAAAGCCGAAGGGAAGCGTCTCACCCGCCCCCTCCCTTCCCTTGCAACCCGGCCCAGCCGGTCCGGTCGGGGGCTCGCCTCAGCGCAAGCGGACATGTCGGCATTTCTAACTGGCTGAAGACGTGCCCAAAGTGACACTTTAACTTTGCACAGAAACGGACATTCCAACCTTGCTGCCACACATGGTGTAGCGGGGTACATTCTATTTCCAAGTGCGACATGCTTATTAAAACAATGGCTTCGCCTTGGAGATATATGCATGTCGCTTTGATATTCGCAGCTCACCTTGCCTGATCGCAGACGTCTTTTTCACGTGAGAACGCAAGGTTTCCGTCTCGGAGATTGCCCGCCAGCTCGGCCGTCATCGCTCGACGATCTATCGCGAGCTTAAACGCAATGCGTTCCACGATCACGAGTTTCCGGAATACAGCGGCTATTACAGCGGTATCGCCAACGACATGAGCAAGGCGCGTCGACGACGGCTGCGCAAGCTCATCGTACGCGCCCACTGATCTGTGCCCTTTCTTTGTGCGTGGACTGCCCTACAATTCCCTAGGACAGCCGGAGCCGTTGCCATGCGCGCCTTTCTCGCAGTTTTCATTCTGTGTGCCGCGTCTTTTGTTTTGCTTGCGACCACCCGCGCCGAAGATCCGATCGACACGACGCGCACGATGATCGAGGCGCAGATCAAAGCGTTCCTGAACGAGGATGTTGATACCGCCTATTCCTTTGCTGCGCCCGGGATCAAGGCGATCTATCCTGACAAGAACGTCTTCTTCGCCATGGTCAAGAAAAGCTACGAGCCGGTCTACCACCCGGGAAACTATGCCTTCGGACGCAGCCGCTCGATCGATAATGGCGCCATGATCTATCACGAAGTGCTGATATCAGGCCGTGACGGCAAGGATTGGACAGCCGTCTATCAGGTGGCGCGTCAGTCTGACGGAAGCTACAAGATCAATGGTGTGCAGATCGTACCAAATACGGAAAGCAAAGGCATCTAGAGTAATGCCGGGAAAGCGCGTCGCGATTTTCCGTCTGGAATTGCGTAAAGCAAGAGATCAGGCCGCCGACCGGTTCCATGGCATGCGGTTGAGCAGGATCGCCATGCCGCACCAGCCGGATATGCCGGCGAAGGCAAGCGCCGCGCCGAACAATCCGGCGACGACGAAGCCGGCCGGGGTGAGGAAAAAGCCGGCAAGGACCGACAGCAGCACGAGGAACCCGACGGCGATCTGCACTTGACGGAAGATCGTCAGGCGCGGAGCAGTGACGCCAACCACCGGTAGGCCTTCCGCCTTCCAGGCAGCGATGCCACCCTCGAGATTAAAGACCTGATACCGGCTTCCCCCCTCGGCTGCCAATCGCTCGCAGGCCTGCTGACCGCGGCCGCCCTTCAGGCACTGGAATACGACCTTGCATCCGGCCGGGACGGAAAGGACCCGGGTCAGGTTTCCGACCTCGGACAGAGGCAGGGAAAGGGCCGAGGCAATATGCTCGCTGCGGAACTCCTCAGGCTCGCGGACGTCGATTAGAACCGCCTCGCTTCCCTCGCGTTGCGAGGCGCCACCGTCTT
The DNA here is from genome assembly GCF_014193145.1 of Rhizobium sp. BK060. NCBI lineage: Bacteria > Pseudomonadati > Pseudomonadota > Alphaproteobacteria > Hyphomicrobiales > Rhizobiaceae > Rhizobium > Rhizobium sp. BK060. The sequence continues at coordinate 112,952 of NZ_JACHYW010000020.1, read as the reverse complement.
CATTTCCTGCTTCATGATCTAATCCTTCCTGCAGAAGCGGTTGTAGAGAACTTCCATGATCTCCAGTGCCGCCGGATCGCTGATAAAATAATAGAGCGTGCGGTGGTCACGCCGGAAATCGACGAGACCTTCCTTCTTCAGTTTCGCGAGGTGCTGGGACATCGAGGTCTGGCCGATGCCGGTTTCCCCGACCAGCGCACCGACGCTCTTTTCGCCGGCGGCGAGCAGGCAGAGGATCAGCAGCCTGTGTGGGCTCGCAAGCCCGCTCAGGAACTCCGCGGCCCCCTCGGCATTGCCTTTCATCTCCATCATGAAGTCCGTCATCGGCACCTCTTTACATTTCATTTTTTATTGATATCACATTTTTACGAAATAAAAAGCGCAAGAATATGGATCGAAGCGATGAGCAAGGATTACAAGCAGATCACCCGCGACATCTCCACTTATACCGGCGAACTCAGAAAATTGGCGCCGGAGGCGATGCAGGGATTCTACGCATTGGCCAAGGGAGCGAGCGCCGACGGGGCCCTCGACAAGAAGACGAAGGAACTGATCGCGCTGGCGATCGGTGTCACCCAGCGCTGCGACGGCTGCATCGGCTTTCACGCCAAGGCGCTGAAGGAGCTCGGCGCGACCCGTGAGGAGGTCGCCGAGGTCATGGCGATGAGCGTTTATATGGGCGGTGGCCCGGCGCTGATGTATGCCGCCGACGCGCTGCGCGCCTACGACCAGTTTGCCACGGCGTAAGGCTGCTCAGACCGGATCGATATCGCCCCTCGCCCATTCCTCCATGGTCTCGGCCATGAAATCGGCGAAGCGTCCCTCGGCGATCGCCTTGCGGATGCCCTGCATGAGTTCCTGATAATAGGCGAGATTATGCCAGGAGAGCAGCATGCCGCCGAGCGCCTCATTGGCGCGCACGAGGTGATGCAGATAGGCGCGTGAGTAGTCGCGCGAGGCCGGGCAGTTCGACTGTTCGTCGAGCGGGCGCATGTCCTCGGCATGACGGGCATTGCGGATATTGACCTTGCCTCGGCGGGTGAAGGCAAGCCCGTGCCGGCCGGAGCGGGTCGGCATCACGCAGTCGAACATGTCGATGCCGCGCGCGACCGATTTCAGGATATCGTCAGGCGTGCCGACGCCCATGAGGTAGCGCGGCTTCTCCGTGGGGAGGACCGGCAGCGTTTCTTCGAGCATCTTCAGCATGACGCCCTGCGGTTCGCCCACAGCAAGACCGCCGACCGCATAGCCCTTGAGAGCGAGATCGGTCAGCGCTGCCGCCGACCGGATACGCAGCGAGGGTACATCCCCGCCCTGCACGATGCCGAACATTGCCTTGCCCGGCTGATTGCCGAAGGCGACCTTGCATCGTTCGGCCCAGCGTAGCGACAGCTCCATTGCACGCTCGATTTCGCGCGGTTCCGCCGGCAGCGCCACGCATTCGTCGAGCTGCATCTGAATGTCTGAATCAAGCAGTCCCTGGATCTCGATCGAGCGCTCCGGCGACATGTGATGCAGGCTGCCGTCGACGTGCGACTTGAAGGTCACGCCTTGCTCGTCGAGCTTGCGCAGGCCCGAGAGGGACATCACCTGGAACCCACCGGAATCGGTGAGGAGCGGATGCTCCCAGCGGATCAGCTTGTGCAGGCCGCCGAGGCGGGCAACGCGTTCGGCCGTCGGGCGCAGCATGAGATGATAGGTGTTACCGAGAATGATGTCGGCGCCCGTTTCGCGAACCTGATCGAGATACATCGCCTTGACGGTGCCGACGGTCCCGACGGGCATGAAGGCCGGCGTGCGGATTGTACCGCGCGGCATCGAGACTTCGCCCAGGCGAGCACCGGCGTCGGTCTTCTTGAGGGTGAACTGAAAGTTCTCGGTCATTTAGTCTTTCCGGAAAAGAAGGCTGGAATCGCCATATGAATAGAAGCGGTAGCCCGTCGAAATCGCGTGCTGGTAGGCTGCTTGCATCGTCTCGAAACCCGCAAAGGCCGAAACGAGCATGAATAGCGTCGAGCGAGGCAAGTGGAAGTTCGTCATCAGCATGTCAACCGCCTTGAAGCGGTAGCCTGGCGTGATGAAGATGCCCGTGGCGCCCGCCCAGGCACGGATCTCGCCGTTCTCCTGTGCAGCACTTTCGATCAGCCGCAGCGATGTTGTGCCGACGCAGACGATGCGCCCGCCCCTCGCCTTGACGGCGTTGAGGCTCGCCGCCGTCTTGGCGCTGACATAGCCGCTTTCGAGGTGCATCTTGTGATCGGCAGTATCGTCCGCCTTCACGGGCAGGAAGGTACCGGCACCGACATGCAGCGTCACGAAATGCCGCTCAACACCCGCCTTGTCGATGGCTTCGAAAAGCGCAGGCGTGAAGTGAAGCCCGGCGGTCGGAGCGGCGACGGCGCCCTCCTCGCGGGCATAGATCGTTTGATAGTCGGCGCGGTCGCGCTCATCCTCGGCGCGTTTGGCGGCGATGTAGGGTGGCAGCGGAATATGCCCGACTGAATGGATGGCCTCGTCGAGCATCGGTCCGGAAAGATCGAAGGCAAGCGTGACTTCGCCCCCCTCGCCCTTTTCCTCGACAGTGCATTCAAGCTTGCCGAGCAGGCAGCTGTTTCCGTCATGGCCGAAGGAAATGCGATCGCGGATCTTGATGCGCTTGCCGGGCTTGGCAAAGGCCTTCCAACGGCTGGCGCCGATGCGCATATGCAGCGTCGCCGAAACCTGCTGACCGCCGGTGCCTTCGCGGTGACGGATGCCCTCGAGCTGCGCTGGGATCACCTTGGTGTCGTTGAAGACGAGCGCATCCCCTGCCCTCAGGAAATCTGGCAGATCGCCGACCCGATGGTCGGATAGCTGTACCTCGCCGGCCGGATCGACGACAAGCAGGCGCGCGCTGTCGCGCGGCTCGGCAGGCCGCAGGGCAATCCGTTCATCCGGCAGGTCGAAATCAAAGAGGTCTACGCGCATCACTCAAATCCGGGCAAAGCGAAACCCGCCCCACGCTTTCGCGCAAGGGCGGGTTTCAGCAGAAATCACAATCAGACGTCGGCAGCAACCCGCATCGAGACGATCGAGTCCGGATCGACAACAGGCTCGCCCTTCTTGATCTTGTCGACGTTGTCCATGCCTTCGATGACCTGGCCCCAGACGGAGTACTGCTTGTTCAGCCACGGAGCGTCCGTGAAGCAGATGAAGAACTGCGAGTTTGCGGAGTTCGGGTTCTGCGAACGGGCCATCGAGCACGTTCCGCGAACATGGCTGACAGCCGAGAATTCCGCCTTGAGGTCGGGCTTTTCCGAACCGCCCATGCCGGCGCGGCTGGGGTTGAAGCTTTCGCCGCCCTTCTTGCCGAACTTCACGTCGCCGGTCTGCGCCATGAAGTCGTTGATGACGCGATGGAAGACAACGCCGTCATAGGCCTTCTCGCGAGCGAGCTCCTTGACGCGGGCGACGTGTTCGGGCGCCACTTCCGGCAGCAGCTGGATGACAACGTTGCCCTTGGTGGTTTCCAGGATGATGGTGTTTTCGGGATCCTTGATCTCGGCCATTCTTCTTCTCCTACTTGTCTTGAAACTTACTTCTTGCCGACGGTGACCTTGATCATCCGGTCGGGGTTGCTGACTTCGCCATTCTGGCCTTCGCCACGCTTGATCTTGTCGACATTCTCCATACCGGAGACGACCTTGCCGACGACCGTGTATTGGCCGTTGAGGAAAGAACCGTCAGCAAACATGATGAAGAACTGCGAGTTTGCCGAGTTCGGATCCTGCGAACGGGCCATGCCGACCGTACCGCGAACGAAAGGCGTCTTCGAGAATTCGGCCGGCAGGTCAGGCATATCGGACCCGCCGGTGCCGGCGAGGCTTGCGTCGAAGCCCTTTTCCATGTTGCCAAACTTCACGTCGCCGGTCTGAGCCATGAAGCCTTCGATGACGCGATGGAAGGCAACATTGTCATACGCGCCCTTCTTGGCAAGTGCCTCGATCTGGGCAACATGCTTCGGCGCGACGTCGGGCATAAGCTGGATCACGACAGGGCCGTCCTTCAGCTGGATCGTCAGCGTATCGCCGGACTGCGCGAATGCGTCGCCGGCGAACGAGGCAAGATAAAGCACGCCTGCAAATGCGAGATAGAAGAGTTTCATGTTAGCTCCGTTGCGGCGAAAAATGTCGCCTAGGATTTGCGCTTGGATTGAAGTGCTTTCAAGACGGCAGCCGGCACAAAGGCGCTGACATCGCCTCCCATGGCCGCGATTTGCCGGACCAATGTGGCAGTTATGGGCCGGGAGGCCGTTCCAGCCGGCAGGAAGATGGTCTGGATATCAGGCGCCATCTGCCGGTTCATGCCGGCCATCTGCATTTCATAGTCGAGATCTGTGCCGTCCCGCAGGCCGCGGATGAGCAGTGTCGCTCCGTGAAACCGCGCCGCGTCGACGACGAGATTGTCAAAGGCAACGACGGAGATATCGCCCACCTTTTCAGGCAGCGCTTCCGCAAGCGACCGGCGGATCAGATCTGCCTTCTCGTCAAAGGAAAAGAGCGGCGTCTTGCCCGGATGTATGCCGATCGCAACGATAACCTTGGATGCAACACTCAGCGCCTGGATAAGCACATCCAGATGTCCGTTGGTGATCGGATCGAAGGACCCCGGATAAAAAGCTTTCGTCATTGGCCTAGCCGTTTGTTTCGACGCCTTTTGTCATGGATGAAGGCTGCCCGCAAGTCATTGCCGATCACTGAACAGCTGATGAACGCGGCATTCAAGGCGGCTTCAGGTGAGCTCACTATAACGAAGAGCGTCAACCCCGATGTCCTTCCGGCATCGGTCCCTCCCGGAAACGCTCATGCTGATCATCCTCGTTGTTTTCGCTGTCATCGTCTCGCTGCTTGCCGAAGTTTTCTACGGCTACGTGCAAGATCTTCAGGATGCAGGTTGGGTTCGGCCAAGCGTGCGGGAACACTACACAATCGTGCGTGCGACTGGAAACGTGGCGTTTAAACCGATTAAAGATTCTGAACGTCAGATGAACGAGGCATTCAAAGTCGCTTCAGATCGGCCTTGGTAAACGACCGGTCAATACCCCTGGAACCATTTTCGCACGCATGCGTTCACTCAACCGAAGCGTAACGCGATACGCCGCACAAGGAAGAAAATATGCCCAACAAGATTACCATGATTAATGCTGTCTGGATGGTAATGATGACTGGTATGCTTGCAGCGACAGTCGCGCTCTACGATCACAAAGTGGATGCGTCCAAGGTGTATGGTCCCTATGCGTCGGCACGCGCGACGATAGCAAGCCAGTACTAAGGAACGTGAACGCAAAACCCAGGAGGATTGCTCATGTTCACGATATTGACTGTGCTTACTGCTCTTATCAGTATCATGTTTGTCGTGTCCGTGGCTTCCACCATTTCAGCCCTTCGCCATGAAAGCAAAGAGGTAAAGAAGGTTGATGGAAAGCACAGCTGGTTCTAACCGCTGTCGCCATTCTGGGATCGAAAATTTCAGCCACTGAAGGCCGGATGAATTGAGTTCGTCCGGCCTTTTTCCTGCCCAAGGATGGTGCCAGCGATCCCTGTTCGACGATGTTTACGCGAGACTTTCTAATCTTCGATGCGCCGCACCATTATGACGTCGTCGATCTCTCTGTTGTCATGCATAAAACCGCCGGGAATACGCCCGGTCTCATGGAAGCCTTCGCGTTCATAAAACCGTATGGCAGCCATATTCTCAGCGCTGACCGCGAGCTCCAGCTGTCGGATACCGTTCCCTCGCGCATAGCCCACCGTCGCATCCAGAAGTGACTTGGCGCAGCCGCCACCCCTTTCACAACGACGCACATAGACCATTATCAACGTTGCGCGGTGCGCCATTTTACTGGCACGTTGTCGGCTTAGACCCATAATGCCAACAGGATCATCATGCCTGAAGGCCACGAATACCGGCCCGTCGTTCAGCCGTTTGCGCCATTCTTCATCTGTGAGCGCCTCCCAGTCCTCGGCGCTGCTGGCAAAGGCAGCGGGCTCGAGCCGCAGCGCTTCCAGGCGAATACGCTGGAAAATGGCAACGTCATCAATACCGAGGATTCGGATCAATCTGCTCTCCATTCGACTCCAGCGCTACTATTCGAGATGGTTGAGGCAGCGCCTCTTGGTTTCCGACAAAAAGAAAACCGGGCAGCGGAACTGCCCGGTTTTCAAGCTCAGAATAGCAACACATCAAGCTTCCGTGTCAGGTGCGCTTTCCGGGGTCGGGGCAATGTCGTCACCAATCTCGGCAACGTCTTCTGCCTCTTCCTCAGGCTCGCTGATGCGCTCCACCGATACGACCTTCTCATCCTTGGCAGTTGAGAAGATGGTGACGCCCTTCGTTGCGCGGCTCGCGACGCGGATGCCGCCCACGGGAACACGGATCAGCTGGCCGCCGTCCGATACCAGCATGATCTGGTCGCCGTCGTTGACCGGGAAGGCAGCCACAAGCTCGCCGATCTCGGCCGTCTTGGACGTGTCGGTGGCGCGAATGCCCTTGCCGCCGCGGCCGGAAATCCGGAAGTCGTAGGAAGAGGAGCGCTTGCCGAAGCCCTTTTCGGAAACCGTCAGCACGTATTGCTCGCGTGCCTTCAGTTCCTCGTAGCGATCGTCGCTCAATTGACCTTCCTCGGTCACCTCCTCGCCGACCAGCGAGATTTCCTCAGCGTCACCCGTCGTCAGGCGCCGCTCGCTTGCGGCTCGCTTCAGATAGGCTGCGCGCTCCCAGGGTTCGGCATCCACGTGTCCGACAATCGTCATCGAGATGATGCGGTCGCCATCGCCGAGGTTGATGCCGCGAACGCCGATCGAGTTGCGGCCAGCGAAGACGCGGACATCATCAACGGGGAAGCGGATGCACTGGCCGAGTGCGGTCGTCAGAAGCACATCGTCATGCTCGGTGCAGGTCTCGACGGAGAGGATTTCGTCGCCCTCTTCCTCGAGCTTCATCGCGATCTTGCCATTGCGGTTGACCTGGACGAAGTCGGAAAGCTTGTTGCGGCGAACAGTCCCGCGTGTCGTCGAGAACATGACGTCGAGCTTGTCCCAGCTCTCCTCGTCCTCCGGCAACGGCAGGATCGTCGTGATGCGTTCGCCAGGCTCCAGCGGCAGCATGTTGATGAGCGCCTTACCACGTGCGGTCGGCGTGCCGATCGGCAGGCGATAGACCTTCTCCTTGTAGACGATACCGCGTGAGGAGAAAAACAGAACCGGCGTATGTGTGTTGAGAACGAATAGCTGGCTAACAAAATCCTCGTCGCGCGTGGTCATGCCGGAACGGCCCTTGCCGCCACGGCGCTGGGCACGATAGGTCGTCAGCGGCACGCGCTTGATGTAGCCGAGATGCGAGACGGTCACGACCATGTCTTCGCGGGCGATGAGATCCTCATCATCCATCTCAAGGCCGCCGTCCATGATCTCGGTGCGACGCGGCGTGCCGAATTCGTCGCGAACGGCTGCGAGCTCGTCCTTAACGATCGTCTGGATGCGGATTCGCGACGACAGAATTTCCAGGTAATCCTTGATCTCTTCGCCGATCTTGTTGAGTTCATCGCCGATTTCGTCGCGGCCGAGAGCCGTCAGACGGGCCAAACGCAGCTCGAGGATGGCGCGCGCCTGCTCTTCCGAGAGGTTATACGTCAGGTCCTCGTTGATGCGGTGCCGCGGGTCATCGATCAGGCGGATCAGGCTTTCGACATCGGATGCCGGCCAGCGGCGTGTCATCAGCTCTTCGCGGGCAGACTGCGGATCCGGCGCCTGCCGGATCACGCGGATCACTTCGTCGATGTTGGCAACGGCAATCGCCAGACCCACCAAGACGTGGGCTCGTTCGCGGGCCTTGCGCAGTAGAAATTTCGTTCTCCGGCTAACAACTTCCTCGCGGAACGAGACGAAGGCACGGAGCATGTCAAGCAGCGTCAGCTGTTCCGGCTTGCCGCCGTTCAGCGCCACAATGTTGCAGCCGAAGGAGGTCTGCAGCGGTGTATAGCGGTAGAGCTGGTTCAGGATGACGTCCGCATTGGCATCGCGCTTCAGTTCGACGACGACGCGATAGCCCTGGCGGTCAGATTCATCGCGCAGGTCGGAGATGCCTTCGATACGCTTGTCGCGCACCAGTTCGGCCATCTTCTCGATCATCGTCGACTTGTTCACCTGATAGGGGATCTCGGTGATGATGATCTGTTCGCGATCGCCGCGCATCGGCTCGATGGCGGCGACACCGCGCATGATCACCGAACCGCGGCCTGTCTCGTAGGCCGAGCGAATGCCGGCACGACCGAGGATCTTGGCGCCGGTCGGGAAGTCAGGACCCGGAATGATCTGCATGATCTCGGGCAGTTCGATCGCCGGATTGTCGATCAACGCGATGCAGCCGTCGATGACTTCGGAAAGATTGTGCGGCGGGATGTTGGTCGCCATGCCGACGGCAATGCCACCCGCTCCGTTGACCAACAGGTTCGGGAACTTGGCGGGAACGACGACAGGCTCGGAGAGCGTGCCGTCATAGTTGTCACGGAAGTCGACCGTTTCCTTGTCGAGATCGTCGAGCAACGAATGCGCGGCCTTCTGCAGGCGGCACTCGGTGTAGCGTTCGGCCGCCGGCGGATCGCCGTCGACAGAGCCGAAGTTGCCCTGGCCGTCGATCAGCGGCAGTCGAAGCGACCAGTCCTGCGCCATACGCGCCAGCGCGTCGTAGATCGCCGCGTTGCCGTGCGGATGGTATTTACCCATCACATCCCCGGTAACACGGGCGCATTTTACGTATTTCTTGTTCCAATCGATGCCGAGTTCGGACATGCCGTAGAGGATGCGCCGGTGCACGGGCTTCAGGCCGTCGCGCACATCAGGCAGGGCGCGGCTCACGATAACGCTCATCGCGTAGTCGAGGTACGACCGCTGCATTTCCTCCATGATGGAGATGGGCTCGATGCCTGGCGGGAGCTTCCCGCCGCCGGGGGGTGTTTGCTCAGTCAAAACGGATCACGATCTCTTCTAGAATCACTTGAAGATTTATAGCGGAAAGGCTGTTCCTGCGCCAATTTTGGCAAGGGTTTTGAACAGTCTTTTGCGGTCTTATGAGGGCAATTTTGGCCTCAACGGCAACAATTTACGCCATCCAGAGAGCGCCATTTGCCAAATTGATTTCTCAGCATCACAATTGCCCAAAACCAAGCGTTCATATGGGCTCATGGAGAGACAATGGCAAGCGCCGACCAACTGATCAACGCTTTCACGACGCTGCTTGTCACGATCGATCCGCCCGGCCTTGCGCCGATCTTTCTCGGGCTCACCACCGGCATGAGCCGCAGTCAGCGAAAGCAGGTGGCGATGCGCGGCACGATCATCGCCTTTGTCATTCTTGCCGTCTTCGCCCTGTTCGGGGCCAGTGTGCTGGGCGTGCTCGGCATCTCGATCGGAGCCTTCCGTATCGCCGGTGGTCTCCTCTTGTTCTGGATCGCTTTTGAAATGGTGTTCGAGAAGCGGCAGGACCGTAAGGAGAAGACCAGCACGCAGGCGATCACCGTCGATCACATCCACAATATTTCGGTCTTTCCGTTGGCACTTCCCCTGATCGCCGGTCCTGGCGCCATTTCGGCAACGATTCTGATTGCTGGGTCGATGCAGGGTTCACTCGAGCGTGCGCAATTGATCATCGTCATTGCATCAAGTTTGCTGCTGCTGTTTCTGGCGCTGCTGATTGCCGACCGGCTCGATCGCTTCCTCGGCGTTACGGGGCGCGCAATTCTGACCCGCCTTCTCGGCGTCATCCTGGCTGCGCTTGCCACGCAGTTCGTGGTCGATGGCTTGAAGTCAACGCTGGGGACGATGCCGGCTGGCTAGATTGAGCTAGGGTTTCTCTTGCGGCAAATGCGAGTGCAGCGTCCCTTCGTACCTGCGTTCTATGCCTGCAGCAACCGCGTTTGCGCTTCCAAGATCGTTCCTCGGGGCGCCGCGGCGTTCTCAAATATCTGGTAGAGGAAGAGCTTTATTGCCTCGGCTTCCCGGACGACAACTGGCTCTAGAGCCGGATCGCTGGCTGTCCATGCCCGCATGGTTGCAATTGATCTGCCGACAGCACCGGATCTGCGCATCGCGGACGAGCTGAACAACTTGCTTTCAACGATATACCAGACGAAGATCCGGATCGCGATCGACCTCATATGCGTCTCTTGCGCCCGGATCGATTTGAATTCGGCCCAGAGCCTCCGCAAATGATCTTCACTTAGGCGGTCGAGATCCAAACCGAGTTCCAATAAATCCTCGCTGACCATTCGCCGTGCTGCGCTGGTCGTGAGCAACCCAAATTGGGAACCTATTTCTCTCATGACACGAAATATCGTGCTAGCCCGTCAATTTGGAAACCCTGCCGCACCTATCCTTTCGGAGAGGGAGACACTGCTACTTTGATTAGAATCTCTTACAATGCCTACGGTTTGTTAGCCAATTCGGCTAAGGCGCAGAAAATGGATCACTTTGTTGCAGCAGCGAGACGCCACGTTGCGCGCGGACATTGCGTTCGTGCCCGCCTATTACACCGTCAGACAGCAATGACAATTTCCGCGAGCGGAGGCGCATCTGGGCCTCTTAAGGCTGACGCGGCGGAAAGACCTGTGCGCCCCCGGCTCTGAGATCAAACAAAGACGGCGCACTTTGCAGCGCGCCGTCGAGCTGATGTCACCAAAGTTGCGCTGCGATCAGAACGGGATATCGTCATCGAGATCGCGCGAGAAGTTTCCACCGCTACCGCCGCTGCTGCGACCAGTCGATTGCGAGGGCGCACCGTAGTCATCGCCGCCGCCGAAATCACCGCCGGCATTGCTGCCACGACCACCGCCAAAGCCGGAGCTTGCGCCCCCGCCCTCGCCGCGACCGTCGAGCATCGTCAGCGTCGAGTTAAAGCCCTGCAGAACGACTTCCGTCGAATAGCGGTCCTGGCCGTTTTGATCCTGCCACTTGCGGGTCTGCAGCGCGCCCTCGATGTAGAGCTTAGCACCCTTCTTCACATACTGCTCGACGACCTTGCAGAGGCCCTCATTGAAGACCACGACCGTATGCCATTCCGTCTTCTCGCGGCGTTCGCCGGAGTTGCGGTCACGCCAGGTCTCGGACGTTGCGATGCGAAGGTTGGCGATCGGCCGGCCATCCTGGGTCCGCCGGATTTCGGGGTCGGCGCCCACGTTTCCGATCAGAATTACCTTGTTTACGCTGCCAGCCATACTTTCACCTTACCTGCCGCCCTGCCCGGCGGCGCTTGAAACAATCGGTGCACCTTAAACCATAGAGCACCGGCGATGGGCGTCCATCACCAGTTCATCCACAAGGAATTTTGTTCTTTATTTGTTCTAATTTATCCCTATGATCCTGTCAACCGAATCGAAAACCTTGCAGGGGACGGACATTCAGCCTCGACTCGCCAGCCGGCATCACTAAATAAGGGGCTTGTTCCAGCACAGAAGCAGAAGACGATGAGCGAACTGAAGACGATTTCCATCCGCGGCGCGCGTGAGCACAATTTGAAGGGCATCGATCTCGATCTGCCGCGAAACAGGCTTATCGTCATGACCGGCCTTTCGGGGTCCGGAAAATCGTCGCTTGCCTTTGACACGATCTATGCCGAAGGGCAGCGGCGCTATGTCGAAAGCCTTTCGGCCTATGCGCGCCAGTTCCTTGAAATGATGCAGAAGCCCGACGTCGATCAGATCGACGGCTTGTCGCCAGCGATTTCGATCGAGCAGAAGACGACCTCGCGCAATCCACGCTCGACGGTCGGCACGGTGACCGAAATCTACGACTATATGCGTCTGCTCTTTGCCCGCGTCGGTGTGCCTTATTCGCCTGCGACCGGGCTGCCGATCGAGAGTCAGACGGTCAGCCAGATGGTCGATCGCGTGCTGGAGTTCGGAGAAGGCACGCGTCTTTACATTCTCGCGCCGCTCGTGCGCGGGCGTAAGGGCGAATACAAGAAAGAACTCGCGGACCTGATGAAGAAGGGCTTCCAGCGCGTCAAGGTCGACGGTCAGTTCTACGAGATCGCGGACGTGCCGGCTCTCGACAAGAAGTACAAGCATGACATCGACGTCGTGGTCGACCGCATTGTCGTGCGACCGGATATGGCTTCGCGACTTGCCGACAGCTTCGAGACTTCGCTGAAGCTTGCCGACGGCTTGGCTGTCGCGGAATTCGCCGACAAGCCGCTGCCGCCGGAAGAAACCGCCGCCGGCGGCTCTGCCAACAAGTCGCTCAACGAAACGCATGAACGCGTTCTCTTTTCGGAAAAGTTCGCCTGCCCGGTGTCGGGCTTCACCATTCCTGAGATCGAGCCGCGGCTTTTTTCGTTCAACAATCCAGCCGGTGCCTGCCCGACCTGCGACGGCCTTGGCGCCCAGCAGAAGATCGACGCCAACCTGATCGTGCCCGAACCCGAGCGCACGCTGCGCGACGGCGCCATTGCGCCATGGGCGAAGTCGACCTCGCCCTATTACAATCAGACGCTCGAAGCCCTCGGCAAGCATTACGGCTTCAAGCTCGGCGCCCGTTGGAACGATCTGTCCGATAAGGCCAAGGACGTCATCTTGAATGGCACCGACGAGAAGATCGAATTCCATTATGCCGATGGTGCACGGTCCTATACCACGCACAAGAACTTCGAAGGCATCATCACTAATCTCGAGCGTCGCTGGAAAGAGACGGATTCCGCCTGGGCGCGCGAGGAAATCGAGCGCTTCATGTCGGCCGCGCCCTGCCCGTCTTGCGGCGGTTTCCGCCTGAAGCCCGAGGCGCTTGCCGTCAAGATCAATACGCTGCATATCGGCCAGGTGACCGATATGTCGATCCGCGTCGCCCGTGACTGGTTCGAGGTCCTGCCGCAGTCGCTGAGCGCCAAGCAGAACGAGATCGCGGTCCGGATACTCAAGGAGATCCGCGACCGCCTGCGCTTCCTCAATGACGTCGGCCTGGATTACCTAAGCCTGTCGCGAAACTCCGGCACCCTGTCGGGCGGTGAAAGTCAGCGTATCCGGTTGGCGTCACAGATTGGTTCCGGCCTGACCGGTGTATTGTATGTCCTCGACGAACCTTCGATCGGCCTGCATCAGCGCGATAACGCCCGGTTGCTCGATACGCTGAAGCACCTTCGCGATATCGGCAATACCGTGATCGTGGTCGAGCATGACGAGGACGCGATCTTGACCGCCGACGACGTCGTCGACATCGGTCCGGCGGCCGGCATCCATGGTGGCCAGGTGATTGCCCACGGCACACCGCAGGAGATCATGGCAAACCCGAAGTCGCTGACCGGGAAATATCTGTCCGGCGAACTGGGCGTTCCGGTTCCCGACGAGCGACGCAAGCCCAAGAAGGGCAAGGAGATCAAGGTCGTCGGTGCCCGCGGCAACAATCTGAAGAATGTCACCGCCTCCATCCCGCTCGGGGTGTTTACGGCGGTCACCGGCGTATCCGGGGGCGGAAAGTCGACGTTCCTGATCGAGACGCTGTATAAATCGGCTGCGCGTCGCGTCATGGGCGCCCGCGAAATTCCGGCCGATCATGATCGCATCGACGGTTTCGAGCATATCGACAAGGTTATCGATATCGATCAGTCGCCGATCGGCCGCACGCCGCGCTCCAACCCGGCGACCTATACGGGCGCGTTCACCCCGATCCGCGACTGGTTTGCCGGCCTTCCGGAAGCGAAGGCGCGAGGCTATCAGCCCGGGCGTTTCTCGTTCAACGTCAAGGGCGGTCGATGCGAAGCCTGCCAGGGTGACGGCGTCATCAAGATCGAGATGCATTTCCTGCCTGACGTCTACGTCACCTGCGATGTCTGCCACGGCAAGCGCTACAACAGGGAGACGCTTGACGTTACGTTCAAGCACAAGTCGATTGCTGACGTGCTCGATATGACGGTAGAAGAAGGTGTCGATTTCTTCGCCGCCGTCCCCGCCGTGCGGGACAAGCTGCAAGCGTTGAAGGATGTCGGCCTCGGTTACATCAAGGTCGGACAGCAAGCGAACACGCTGTCGGGTGGCGAGGCGCAGCGCGTCAAGCTGGCAAAGGAGCTGTCGAAGAGGTCGACAGGCCGCACGCTCTATATCCTGGACGAACCGACGACCGGTCTTCATTTCCACGACGTCGCCAAGCTTTTGGAAATGCTGCAGGAGCTGGTCAATCAGGGCAATTCGGTCGTCGTTATCGAGCACAATCTCGAGGTCATCAAGACCGCGGACTGGATTCTTGATTTCGGTCCGGAAGGCGGTGATGGCGGCGGCGAGATCGTTGCCGTCGGCACGCCGGAAGCGATCGTCAAGGAGGAGCGATCCTATACCGGACACTTTCTGAAGGAGTTGCTTGAGCGGCGCCCTGCTCGAAAAGCTGTAGTGGCAGCCGAGTGATGCTGAGAGCGGCGTCGCTCGATGATCTGCAGGCGGTCGGAGCGCTGACCGCCGAAGCCTATGCTCCGTACACGCGTCTCCTCGGGCGTCCACCGATCCCGGTCAGCGAGAATTACGGACCGCGCATTGGTCGCGGTGAGGTCTGGTTGCGGGAAGTGCAGGGCGAGCTTGCAGGGTTAGCCGTCGTCGAGCGGCACCCAGAGCATATGATGCTCTTCAGCATTGCCGTCGCCCCGAGATTCCAGGGTGCCGGCCACGGTGTTGCCATTCTGCGATGGGCGGAAGAGACGGCGCGGGAATGGGGCTTCCGGAATTCGTCTCTACACAAATGCGCGCATGGAACGGAATATTGCGATCTACCGCGCGTTTGGCTTTCAGGAAACGGGTCGCCGGGAGCATCCGCATTGGCCAGGATGGGTGATCGTCGATATGGCAAAGCAAGTCAGCGTACAGATGTAATCAGAGGAGGAAGAAATGACGAAATCCGGCAATATTCGCGTCGGCATCGGCGGCTGGACCTTCGAGGCATGGCGGGATCATTTCTACCCCGGGGACCTGAAGCAGAAAGACGAACTGCATTATGCAAGCCGCAAGCTGAAAGTCATTGAGATCAACGGCACCTACTACAGCTCGCAGAAGCCGGAGACCTTCGCCAAGTGGGCCGC
Source organism: Rhizobium sp. BK060 (assembly GCF_014193145.1). Classification (NCBI taxonomy): domain Bacteria; kingdom Pseudomonadati; phylum Pseudomonadota; class Alphaproteobacteria; order Hyphomicrobiales; family Rhizobiaceae; genus Rhizobium; species Rhizobium sp. BK060. The sequence continues at coordinate 97,865 of NZ_JACHYW010000020.1, read as the reverse complement.
GGATGTACCTGACGAGTTCATATTTTCGCTTAAGGCCAGTCGCTTTGTCACCAATCGCCGCGTGCTGACGGAAGCCGGCGAGTCGATGGAGCGCTTTCTGACCCAGGGTCTAACTGAGCTCGGCCCTCACCTGGGGCCAATCCTCTGGCAGTTCGCGCCGACGAAGAAGTTCGATCCGGAGGACTTTGAAGGCTTTCTGAAGTTGCTGCCTAGCAAGCAGGATGGCTTGTCTCTGAAGCATGTCGTCGAGGTGCGTCACGACTCGTTCAAGGTGCCGGAATTCGTTGCGCTGCTTGCGAAGTATGGAGTCGCGCCTGTTTGCGCCGAGCATTTCGATTACCCGATGATCGCGGATGTGACGGCTGACTTCGTTTATGCCCGCCTCCAGAAGGGCTCGGACGACATCAGGACATGCTATTCGTCAAGCGATCTAAAGGCCTGGGCCAAGCGCCTCGAGACCTGGGCGGAGGGCAAGTTTCCAGACGATCTGCCGCTGATCGATGGCAGCCGCAAGGTCGCGGCGCAGCCGCGGGACGTTTTCGCCTTCATGATCCACGAAGGCAAGGTCAATGCGCCGTTCGGGGCTATGGCCCTACAGGAAGCGACGGCACAATAGCGCCGTTTCTAGAGTGGAAGAACATGCGTTGCCAGTTCTTCCGCGGTCAGCCCTTTGCCGGCCCGCACGCCAGCCTCTCCGTGCATGTAGACTCCGGCAGCCGCCGCTTCGAAAGCGGGAAAGCCTTGGGCCATCAGTGCTCCGATGATCCCGGCAAGGACGTCCCCGGAGCCGGCTGTCGCGAGCCAAACCGGGGCGTTCACGTTGATATAAGCTCTACCGTCAGGCGATGCGATGACGGTATCGGAGCCTTTGTAGACGATTGCGGCGTTCGCTCGCGCCGCTGCAGCCTGCGCCTTTTCGACCTTCCCCATGGCCGCATCGGCGGCGATATCGGGAAACAGTCGGCCGAACTCGCCTTCGTGTGGCGTAAGCACCAGCCGCGGCTTGCCGTAGAACCTTGAAAACAGCTCGTCCGGGGCATCCTTGAACGAAGAAAGCCCGTCGGCGTCAAGCACCAGATGCCGCTTGGAAAGCGCTGCCACGAACCGGCGTGCCTTGTCACCGACGCCAAAACCGGGGCCAAGAACGAATGTCTGTAGCCGTTCGTCGCGGAGCCAATCGCGGAGCGCCGCCTCATCGTCGATCGCATGCAGCATGATCGCCGTAAGGTGCGCCGCATTGGCGCCCAATGCGCCTTCTGGCGCGGCGATTGTCACAAGCCCTGCCCCGGCCTTCAACCCCGCCATCGCCGACATCCGCGCAGCGCCGGTCCTGCTCGCTTCACCGGAGAAGACGACAAGGTGGCCACGCTTGTATTTGTGTGTTTCCAGTCCGCTCGATGGCAGCAGATGTCGCCATCGTTCTGGCCTGTTCTCGGCGATCTGTTGCTTCTTCTCAGCGCGGACGATGCGGGCGGGTATGCCGATATCGAAGACCTCCAGTTCGCCGCAGAGCTCTCGCCCCGGCATCAAGAGATGACCGGGTTTCCGCGTCATGAAGGTCGCAGTCCGAGCCGCCACAAAGGCCGCTCCTCGGATGGCTCCGGTGCGACCGTCGACGCCGGATGGCAAGTCGACGGCAATCACCGGCACCCGCGCCTCCTTCACCCGTCCAATCACTTCGAAGACGTTCTCCGGAACATCGCGGGCAAGGCCGGCCCCGAACAGGGCATCGATAACCACATCGCCGTTGCGCGGCTGATACGTCTCAAGCGGCTGTGCGCGGGTCGGCGCCAGACTGTCCCTCGCGCGGGCGGCATCTCCCTTGAGCCTTTCCGGTTTGCCCAATTGGAATACGTCGACAGCGACACCGCTCTCAGCCAGCCGACGAGCTGCAACATAGCCGTCGCCCCCGTTATTGCCAGGTCCACAAAGCACGGCCGCGCGAAGGGCCGTCGGAAAATCGCGCAGCAAAATGGCTGCTACGGCGGCCCCCGCCCGTTCCATAAGGGAATAGCTGTTGATACCGGACGCGGCTGCCGCCGCGTCAACAGCTGTCATGTCTTCCGGGGTAAGGAGCAACAAGGAGATTCTTTCGGTCATCACCGCATTCAAACAGAAATCGCCTAAATAACAACCGGTCGACTGATCTCTACGCAGATCAAAAAATATGCAATTGCACAAACGAAAGGCTGGCTCAGTACTTTGTCGGGAATTATTAGTGTGGGCAAATATTCCAGAAATTGGCCAGGATTTGCCTTCAGTGCGTCGATTTTCGAAAGTTTCTATCCAAAAAAACGCGAAAACCGCTGATGTTGCGCACTTTTTCGCACGGTTGGCGGTGTTTTTCGAAAAATCGGCTTCCCAACTGGCACGATAACTGCATCATGACGCAAAGTAGGCTTGAGCCTGCTTTTAACGGGAGAAGCGGAGAGTCATTTTCTCATGAAAAAGATCGAAGCGATCATTAAGCCCTTCAAGCTCGACGAAGTGAAGGAAGCCCTTCAGGAAGTTGGCCTGCAGGGTATTACAGTTACGGAAGCGAAGGGCTTCGGTCGCCAGAAGGGCCATACGGAACTCTACCGTGGCGCGGAATATGTGGTCGATTTCCTACCGAAGGTGAAAGTGGAAGTCGTTCTCGCGGACGAAAACGCGGAAGCCGTCATCGACGCGATCCGCAAGGCCGCCCAAACCGGCCGCATTGGCGACGGCAAGATTTTCGTGTCCAATGTCGAGGAGGTTATCCGCATCCGTACCGGCGAAACCGGTATCGACGCTATCTAACTTTTATCGCCTTCCGGCGAACCATCGTCATCTCAAATAAAGGAACTATTTAATGGCGACCGCAAGCGAAATTCTTAAGCAAATCAAGGAAAACGACGTCAAGTTCGTGGACCTGCGCTTCACCGATCCAAAGGGCAAGCTGCAGCATGTGACGATGGACGTCGTCTGTGTCGACGAGGACATGTTCGCTGATGGCGTCATGTTCGACGGCTCCTCGATCGCTGGCTGGAAGGCCATTAACGAATCCGACATGGTGCTGATGCCGGACCCGGAAACGGTTCATATGGACCCGTTCTTCGCGCAGTCCACCATGGTCATTCTTTGCGATATTCTCGACCCGGTTTCTGGCGAAGCCTATAACCGCGATCCGCGCGGCACTGCCAAGAAGGCTGAGGCTTACCTGAAAGCATCCGGCATCGGCGACACTGTCTTCGTTGGTCCGGAAGCAGAATTCTTCGTTTTCGACGACGTTCGCTACAAAGCTGATCCCTACAATACCGGCTTCAAGCTCGACTCTACGGAGCTGCCGTCTAACGACGACACCGAATATGAGACCGGCAACCTTGGTCACCGTCCGCGTGTCAAGGGCGGCTACTTCCCGGTTCCGCCGATCGACAGCTGCCAGGACATGCGTTCGGAAATGCTGACGGTTTTGTCGGAAATGGGCGTCGTCGTCGAAAAGCATCACCATGAAGTGGCGGCTGCCCAGCACGAACTCGGCATCAAGTTCGACACGCTCGTCCGCAATGCCGATAAGATGCAGATCTACAAGTACGTCGTGCACCAGGTCGCCAACGCCTATGGCAAGACGGCGACCTTCATGCCGAAGCCGATCTTCGGCGACAACGGATCGGGCATGCACGTGCATCAGTCGATCTGGAAGGGCGGCAAGCCGACCTTTGCGGGCGACGAATACGCAGGCCTGTCCGAAACCTGCCTCTACTACATCGGGGGCATCATCAAGCACGCCAAGGCAATCAACGCTTTCACCAATCCGTCGACGAACTCCTACAAACGTCTCGTCCCGGGCTACGAAGCACCGGTTCTGCTGGCCTACTCGGCCCGCAATCGTTCTGCTTCGTGCCGCATTCCGTTCGGCACCAACCCGAAGGCAAAGCGCGTCGAAGTGCGCTTCCCGGATCCGATGGCTAACCCCTACCTCGCCTTCGCTGCGATGTTGATGGCCGGCCTCGATGGCATCAAGAACAAGATCCATCCGGGCAAGGCCATGGACAAGGACCTTTACGACCTGCCGCCGAAGGAGCTGAAGAAGATCCCGACGGTCTGCGGCTCGCTGCGCGAAGCGCTGGAAAGTCTCGACAAAGACCGCAAGTTCCTGACGGCCGGTGGTGTTTTCGATGATGACCAGATCGATTCCTTCATCGAGCTGAAGATGGCCGAAGTGATGCGCTTCGAGATGACGCCGCATCCGGTCGAGTACGACATGTACTACTCGGCTTGATCATCAAGAAGCGAAGCCCCGGCTCGCTCGGGGCTTCGTCTGTCGATGTCATGGCTGCCAAGAGGGGTGACACTCATGTGACGAGATCTCGCACAAATCTTGATTTGAGTGAGGCCAATCACCAAATCAGGTGATGAAAGGAAGTCGTACCATGAAAGAAAGAGTAGCTAAGTTTAGTATCGGTGAAGTGGTTCGGCACAAGGTATTTCCGTTTCGCGGCGTGATCTTCGATGTCGATCCGGAATTCGCGAATACGGAAGAATGGTGGAATTCCATTCCCGCCGAGGTGCGCCCCAGCAAGGATCAGCCCTTCTACCATCTGCTAGCCGAGAATGATGAAAACGAATACGTTGCCTACGTATCCGAGCAGAACCTGGTGAACGACGAGAGCGGCGTGCCGCTCCGCAATGAACAGGTCTATCAGATTTTCGATATGGCACCGACGGGGCAGTTCAAACCCAAGATGAACTTCGCCCACTAACGTCCTGTGCTATCTTTCAAAACCCCGCTCAACGCGGGGTTTTTCTTTGCCTGGATCATGCAACAAAAAAACCCGGCCAACGCCGGGTTTTCGTAAGGTCATACGGCTCAGAATTACTGAGCCTTGGCAGCCTTCTGGGCTTCCTCAAGCTTCTTGCGCGCTTCGTCAGCCTTCTTCTGCATGCTGTCCTGCAGGCTCTTCTGGCTTTCGGCGAGCTTGGAAGCGGATACCGCTTCGCCATCGAATGCGCCGGTGAAGCCTTCGAGCGAAATCTTGATCGGATTCGGCGCGCGGCGGAAGTTGATCGAGGTCAGCACTAGATCGGTGCCCTTCTTCAGGCTAGCGACCATGGCGTCGGTCAGCGGGATCTGGGCGACGCAACGGTCAGGCATGCACATCAGGTAATCGATCTTCTGGGCCTTGCCGCCGTCGATCTGCATCGCGACGCCTGGCGGGATCAGACGGGCCGGCGGCACCGAAACCTGAAGGCTCTTGTTGTTAATCTTGCCGGAGACGCTGATGAGGCCGACGCCCGTAACGAGCTGGCCACCGCCTGCGAGAACGACGTTCTGGACGACACAGACGTCGTTGTCTTCTTGCTTGCTGCAGGTCTTGTACCAGCCGAGACGCGGGGCGCCGGCAGCCGTGGCGGGAGCGTCGGCGGAGGCCGCTGCATCCTGCGCGAAGGACGATACGGGAGCTGCTGCAGCACCAAGCATCACTGCCAGAACGGACAGGGCTGCCCGCGTTTTGTTTTCAGCCTTGAACATCATAACGAATTCCGTCTCCTGAAATCCCTTAGGGACGACAACGTGCCATCCTCACCAACAGGGTTGTTCGCACTCCACCTCTTAAAACAATGAGGCAAATGCATGACCCCCCCGACTTCGGGTTCCCCTGTTACATTGCGTCGGGTCAGATATCCAGTATTTCTTTGACCTTTTCAGGGTCATCCGAAAGAATTCGGCGCGGATGGTGAATTGCGGTGGCTGCATGATAGTCTTGCGCCGAATCGTGCCGTTCCCCGGAAAGGACCTCAACGATGCTCCGGATCGTTCTTCCTGTCATTTTCACCTTGGTTGGCAGTGCAGCTCTCGCCGAGCCGGTGCATGGCATCGCGATGCACGGCGCGCCGGCCCTGCCCGCCGATTTCAAGCATCTTCCCTACGCCAATCCCGATGTGAAAAAGGGCGGCAAGATCAGTTATGGCGTCGTTGGGACCTTCGACAGCCTCAATCCCTTCATCTTGAAAAGTATGCGCACGACGGCGCGCGGCATGTGGGATCCGGAATACGGGAACCTCGTCTTCGAAACGCTGATGCTTCGCTCGCGTGACGAACCCTTCACGCTCTACGGTCTGCTGGCGCAGTCCGTCGAATGGGATGAGGACCGCACTTACATCCAGTTCAATCTCAATCCGGCCGCCAAGTGGTCGGACGGCCAGCCGGTGACACCGGATGACGTGATTTTCACCTTCAATCTTTTGAAGGAAAAGGGCCGCGTGCCCTTCAGCACGCGACTGAATGCCGTCGACAAGATTGAGAAGGTCGGAGACCACAGTGTTCGCTTTACCTTCAACGACAAGGCCGATCGCGAATTCCCGCTGATTCTGGCCGGCTCGACGCCGATCCTGCCGAAACATGCCATCGATCCGGAGACATTCGATCGTTCGTCGCTCACGCCTCCCGTGGGGTCCGGCCCCTACAAGGTCAAATCACTGAAGCCCGGCGAAAGCATCACCTTCGAGCGCGATCCCAACTACTGGGGCAAGGACATTCCGGCAAAGGTCGGTCTCGACAACTACGATCAGATAACAGTCCAGTATTTTTTGCAGGACACGACCCTCTTTGAGTCCTTCAAGAAAGGCGACATCGACATCTACCCGGACGGCAGTCCCGGCCATTGGGCAAGCGCCTACAACTTCCCTGCTGTTACTTCGGGCAACGTCGTCAAGGACACGTTCGAGCCGAAGCTGCCGAGCGGCATGTTCGGCTTCGTTTTCAACACTCGTCGGCCGGTCTTTGCCAACGCGAAGCTTCGCGAGGGGCTGTCGCTGATCTTCGATTTCGAATGGGCGAACAAGAACCTCTTCTCGAACGCCTATATCCGCACCCAGAGCTTCTGGCAGAACTCCGACCTGTCGAGCTTCGGAGTGCCGGCTGACGAACGCGAGCTGAAGCTTCTCGGGCCGATCAAGGATCGAATCGATCCGGCGATTCTTGACGGTACCTACAAACTTCCCGTGACCGATGGTTCGGGCCGCGATCGCAATGTCCTGAAACAAGCGGCGGCGCTCCTCAAGGAAGCAGGCTACACCATCAAGAATGGCAAGATGAGCGACGCTAACGGCCGTCCGCTTTCTTTCGAGATCATGACGCAGAACACCGACCAGGAGAAGCTGGCGGTGTCCTATCAGCGCTCGCTGCAGCTGCTCGGCATTGCCGCGACGATCCGCACGGTGGACGATTCCCAATATCAGAGCCGTACTAGCAGTTTTGACTATGACGTGATCGTCAAGTCCTACACCTCATCCCTGTCTCCCGGCATCGAACAGCTGGGACGTTGGTCTTCAGCGGCCAAGGAGCGGGACGGCACCGACAACTTCGCCGGAGTTGCCGACCCTGACGTCGATACGCTGATCCAGCATATCCTCACCGCTCGCTCGGCAGAGGACTTTACCGCCGCGGTGCGTTCGCACGATCGCATGCTGTTATCGGGACACTATGTCTTGCCGCTTTATCACGTTGACAAGCAATGGGTGGCGCGCAGCAAGAGGATCGGTCATCCCGACATCGTGCCCCTCTACGGCTACCAGCTGCCAGCCTGGTGGGATCAGAGCGTCCAATAGACGGTTCCCATTTCCTGCCTGGTTGAAGTCTTCGGCCACAAGGCCTAGATGGCGGAAGGTTTCGATTTCAGGAAAAAGGGAAAAGCCCATGGAACGCATTACCATCGACGTTGTCTCTGACGTCGTCTGCCCGTGGTGCTATCTCGGCAAGGCACGGTTGGAACTCGCGATTGCCGAAGTTCAGGACGAGGTCGGCGTCGACATCAACTGGCGCCCCTACCGCCTCAACCCCGACTATCCGCCGGAAGGCGTCGACCAGAAGAAGGCGCTCGAGCAGAAGCTTGGCGGTGCCGAGCGTGTCGCTCAAGGGCACAAGACGCTGAGTGAACTCGGTCGTGAGGTGGGTATCAAGTTCGACTTCGACGCGATCAAGATCGGTCCGAATACGCTGGATGCGCATCGTTTGATCCATTGGGCGATGGTTGAGGATCGAGAGAAGCAGGACCGTCTTGTCAATGCGCTCTTCAGAGCGAATTTCGAGGAAGGGCGCAATGTCGGCGACCATGCCGTCCTGCTCGATATCGCAGAGAAGGCCGGCATGGACCGAGCCGTCGTCTCCTCCCTGCTGGCGTCCGATGCGGACAAGGATCTGGTGATCGCGGAGATCGAGGCCGCGCAGAAGATGGGGGTGAACGGCGTCCCGTTCTTCATCTTCGATCAGCAGTATGCCGTCAGCGGTGCGCAGACGCCTGATGTGTTGGCGGGCGCGCTTCGCGACATCGCCAAGGCGAAGGCCGAAGCGCGCGCAGGCATGAACTGAACGTCCTTACGTCTTCGCCATTTCCGCGAGCTGCGTCATGATGACGGCTGCGCCCTGCAGCCTTTTTTCAGGCGTCGGCAAATCGCGCGTGAGGAACACGCTTTGGTCCGGTCGGATCTTCGCCATCGTTCCCTGCTTGGCGATATAGCCGACCAGGTTTGCAGGATTCGGAAACTCCTTGTTTCGGAACTGGATCACCACGCCCTTCGGACCTGCATCCAGCTTCTCGACGTTGGCGACGCGGCAGAGCGATTTCACATAGACGATCTTCAGGAGGTGTTGGACCTCGATCGGCATCGGACCAAAGCGGTCGATCATCTCGGCGCCGAAGGCGTCGATTTCCTTCAGTTCCGTAATCTCCCCGAGGCGGCGATAGAGTGCCATGCGCAGGTGCAAATCGGGCACGTAGCCATCCGGGATCATGACCGACGTTCCGACCGAGATCTGCGGCGACCAGCCGCTATCCTGGATCTCATCCACGCCCTTCACCTCGGCAACGGCCTCTTCCAGCATCTGCTGGTAAAGTTCGAAGCCGACTTCCTTGATATGGCCGGACTGCTCTTCGCCGAGCAGGTTGCCGGCGCCGCGAATATCGAGATCGTGGCTGGCAAGCTGGAAGCCGGCGCCCAGGGTATCGAGCGACTGCAGCACCTTGAGGCGACGTTCCGCCGTCGCCGTCAGCACCTTGTTGACCGGCAGCGTGAAGAGCGCAAAGGCGCGCACCTTGGAGCGCCCGACACGACCGCGAAGCTGATAGAGCTGCGCGAGGCCGAACATATCGGCCCGGTGGACGATCAGCGTATTGGCAGTCGGCACGTCGAGGCCGGATTCCACGATCGTCGTTGATAGCAGTACGTCATAGCGGCCATCGTAAAAGGCATTCATGATGTCCTCAAGTTCGCCGGCCGGCATCTGACCGTGCGCGACCGCGACCTTCAACTCCGGCACGTCAGACCGCAGGAACGCATGGACATCCTCCAGATCGGCGAGCCGCGGGCAGACATAGAAGCTTTGGCCGCCGCGATAATGCTCGCGCATCAGCGTTTCGCGGATGACAAGCGAATCGAACGGCGAAATGAAGGTACGAACAGCCATGCGGTCGACCGGCGGCGTCGTGATCAGCGACAGCTCGCGCACGCCAGTCATCGCAAGCTGCAGCGTGCGCGGGATCGGCGTTGCCGAAAGCGTCAGTACGTGGACGTCGCTCTTCAGCTCTTTCAGGCGCTCCTTGTGCTTGACGCCGAAATGCTGCTCTTCGTCGATGATCAGCAGCCCGAGATTGGCAAACTTGATCCCGGCGCCGAGAAGCGCATGGGTGCCGACGACGATATCCGTCTTGCCCTCCGCGACTTCCTTCTTCGTCAACGCCAGTTCCTTTGACCCGACGAGGCGCGAGGCCTGCTGGATGCGCACAGGCAAGCCGCGGAATCGCTCGGCGAAGGTCTTGAAGTGCTGGCGCGCCAGCAGCGTTGTCGGCACGACGACAGCAACCTGAATGCCGTTCATCGCGGCCACGAAGGCGGCACGAAGCGCCACCTCCGTCTTGCCGAAGCCGACATCGCCGCAGACGAGACGATCCATCGGTCGACCAGCCCCAAGGTCAGAGCGCACAGCCTCGATGGCGTTGTCCTGGTCTTCCGTTTCGTCATAGGGGAAGCGGGCGGCGAATTCGTCGTAGAGCCCTTCCGGTGTCGTCAACACTGGCGCATGGCGTGTCAGGCGTTCGGCGGCGATGCGGATCAGCGCGTCCGCCATGTCGAGCAGCCGTTTCTTGAGCTTGGCCTTGCGCATCTGCCATGCGCCGCCGCCGAGCTTGTCGAGCTGTGCTTCCGTCCCCTCGCCACCATAGCGTGACAGAAGATCGATGTTCTCGACCGGCAGGAACAGCTTCGCGTCATCTGCGTACTGCAGTTCGAGGCAGGCATGCGGTGCGCCGGCCGCTTCGATGGTCCGCAGGCCTACAAATCGACCAATACCATGCTGCGCGTGGACGACGACCGAACCTTCGTCGAGCCCGGCAACCTCGGAGATGAAATCGGCAGCGCGTTTGCGCCGCTTCGAACGCCGCACCATGCGGTCGCCGAGGATGTCCTGCTCGCCGATCACGACGAGATTGCCGACTTCAAATCCGGATTCGAGACTGAGTACGCTGGCCGCCGCCTCGCCTTTGGCAAGGCTGTCCATCTCCTTCAGTGCGTCGATCGGCTTCACGCGCTCGAGCCCGTGCTCGTTCAGTACCTGCAGCAGACGCTCCAGTGAGCCTTCCGTCCAGGCGGTAATCAGCACCTTCGCGCCGGATGAGCGCTTGTCGGCAATATGCTTGACGACAGCGTCGAACACATTAATGCGTTCGGCGTTGCCACCACCCTCAGCGTTAGAGCGTGCCCAACGCTCGCCCTGCCGGGCGTCGAGATTGACGACGCGACGCGCTTCCCCTTCATGCTCGTTGAAGGGTGAAATACGCATCGCATTGAACGCGTCGAGCGTGTTGGCGAAAGTCTTTCCGTCCAAGTAGAGTTGGCCGGGTGTCACGGGCTTGTAGGGTGTTCCTTGCGCCATCTGCCCCTTGCCGGGCTGTCCGGTATTCAGGCGGGCGTCATAATAGTCGAAGACAAGCTTGGAACGCTCCTCGGCAGCCTGGCGCACCGTGTGATCAGTGACCAGCCGAAAACCTTTGAGATAGTCAAACACCGTCTCCAGCTTCTCGTAGAAAAGCGGCAGCCAATGCTCCATGCCGGGATAGCGTCGCCCCTCCGATATGGCGAGATAGAGCGCATCGTCGCGTGTCGCCGCGCCGAACGAGGAGAGGTAGCCCTTGCGGAAACGGCTGATGGTATCGGGTGTCAGGGTAACTTCGCTCATCGGGTTGAGGTCGAGTGAGCGGACCTGCCCTGTTGTGCGCTGGCTTGCCGGATCGAAGCTGCGGATGCTTTCCAGCGTGTCGCCGAAGAAGTCGAGGCGAACAGGTTCCTCGGAACCCGGCACGAAGACATCCAGAATGCCGCCACGCACCGCATATTCGCCAACCTCGCGCACCGTAGCGACGCGGTCGAAGCTGTTGCGTTCCAACCGCCCGGCGATGTCGTCCATGCGCACGGTGTTTCCCGCACGTGCCGAGAACGCGAGGCTCTCGATGATCGCCTGCGGGGCGACCTTCTGCAGCATTGCATTAACGGTCACCAGCACGATCGCAGCGTGTGGCTTCTTGTGATGCGCGATCAGACCGCCCAGCGCCGCAAGACGGCGCGCAGATGTGTCGGCGCTCGGTGAAACGCGGTCGTAAGGAAGACAGTCCCAGGCCGGCAAGGTGAGGACCGGGGTCTCGGGGGCAACGAAGCCGAGCATCTGCTCCAGGTCCACCATCCGCTGGCCATCGGAAAGCACATAGGCGACCGGTTCGCCGGCGCGTGCCAGATTGGCCAGCAACAGAGCCTCCATACCTGTGGGCACGTTGCCGATCGTCAGCGGTTCGGCGACAACTGACAGCTTCTTTGCGTCAAGACCTGGGATCATTAGGCGTACCTGGGCAGGGCGTCGGCTGGATACTCGAAATCTGGCTTGTAAGCGGCAAGGCGCGCGAACATCGGCGTCTGGAAACGCTCGGGCACCGGCCATGTTCCCATGATCCAGCGCACGAGATCGTTATCCTCTTCGGCCATGATGGTTTCGAACTCGTCGAGCTCGGTCTCCGACAGGGTGGCGATCTCCTTCTCGGCGAACTGCCCGAAGACCAGATCCATCTCGCGGATACCGCGATGCCAGCAGCGAAAGAGAATTCGGCGGCGGCGCGGATCAAGATCGGCGCTCGAGAGTGACACACCCGTCATGGCATTACCTTCCTGTTGATGCGCCTCTATAGCCCCTCGAAAGCGGCTTGTCAGCCTTGCCAAGGCCGCATTGTTCATCGCATTTTGCCGCCATGCGCCCCGCCATACTCGATCCGCTGTTTTCGCCCGTTTCCGCCCTGCCCGGCGTCGGCCCAAAGATCGCCGAGCTGCTGGTAAAGCTGCTTGGGCGCGAAACACCTGACGAGACGCGCGTCGTCGATCTGCTGTTTCATGCGCCGCATTCCCTCATCGACCGCCGAAACCAGCCGGGTATCGCTCGCGCGCCTCACGGCGCCATTGTCACGGTCACGGCATGGGTGGATCGCCACCAGGCACCGCCGCGCGGCAAGAGCAACATTCCGTACCGCGTCATCCTGCACGACGAGACGGGCGAACTGACGCTTGTCTTCTTCCGCGGCCAAGCGGCATGGCTGGAAAAGCAGCTCCCCTTGGACGAGGAGGTAACCGTCAGCGGCAAGATTGACTGGTTTAATGGCCGTGCGTCGATGGTCCACCCCGACTACATCGTGAAGGCCAGCGAAGCCGAGAACCTGCCTCTCGTCGAGCCGATCTATCCACTCACCGCAGGTCTTTCCCCGAAGACCCTGCGCAAGATCATCGAAGCGGCGCTGCCGCGCACGCCGGAACTGCCAGAATGGATCGACTTGGCTCTAGCGCAGAAGCAGGGTCTGCCCTCGATATCAGATGCTTTCCACGGGCTGCACGAACCTCGCGATCCCTCGGATCTCGATGCACAAGCCCCTGCCCGTCGCCGTCTCGCCTATGACGAATTCCTCGCGGGCCAACTTTCGCTGAGCCTCGTCCGCCAACGCCTGCGCAAGGTCACCGGCCAGCCCGTGCACGCCACCGGTCAAGTCAGCAAGCAGATCCTCCAGGCCTTGCCGTTTTCGCCGACCAACAGCCAGAATGCCGCGATTGCCGATATCCTGAAGGACATGGCCGGCGATGACCGCATGCTGCGTCTGCTGCAGGGGGATGTCGGCTCGGGCAAGACGCTGGTCGCGCTGTTTGCGATGGCGGCTGTCATTGAAAGCGGCGGCCAGGCCGTCCTCATGGCGCCGACGGAAATCCTTGCCCGCCAGCACCACGCAACGATCTCGAAATTTGCCGCATCCGCGGGCCTCGGCATAGAGGTGCTTACCGGCCGCACCAAGGGGCGCGAACGCGAAGACATCCTGGAAAGGATTGGATCGGGAGAGGCCCAGATCGTCATCGGCACCCACGCGCTCTTTCAGGACAGCGTCAACTACCGCAATCTGATGCTGGCCGTCGTTGACGAGCAGCACCGCTTCGGCGTCCACCAGCGCTTACGACTGACGGCGAAGGGGATCACGCCGCATATGCTTGTCATGACGGCTACGCCGATCCCGCGAACCCTGGTGCTCGCGGCCTTTGGCGATATGGACGTCTCCAAGCTGACGGAAAAGCCCGCCGGCAGGAAACCGATACAGACGATCACGATTCCGACCGAACGTACAGGCGAGATCGTCGGTCGCCTGAAGAGTGCTTTGGCAGAAGGCAAGAAGGTTTACTGGATCTGCCCGCTCGTCGAGGAATCCGAAGAAAGCGATCTGATGTCGGTGGACGAGCGTCATGCAACGCTCGTTTCCTCGCTCGGTCCGGGCATCGGCGTGATCCACGGCCGCATGAGCGGCCCGGAAAAGGATGCCGTGATGATGGCGTTCAAGAGTGGCGAAATCCGCCTGCTGGTCGCAACGACCGTGGTGGAAGTCGGCGTCGATATTCCCGATGCGACGATCATGGTGATCGAGCATGCCGAACGCTTCGGCCTGGCGCAGCTGCATCAGCTTCGCGGTCGTGTAGGACGCGGCGACGAGGCTTCGACCTGCATCCTGCTCTACAAGGGGCCGCTTGGCGAAACGGGTCATGCGCGCCTGTCGATCATGCGCGAAACCGAAGACGGCTTCCGCATCGCGGAGGAAGACCTGAAACTGCGCGGCGAAGGCGAACTACTTGGCACGCGGCAATCGGGAACACCGGGCTTTCGCATCGCAAGCCTGGAGGCGCATGCCGACCTTCTTGAGATTGCCCGCCGCGATGCCGCCTATCTGATCGAGCGCGATCCGGATCTGACCGGCGAGCGCGGCAAGGCCGTGCGCACCCTGCTCTACCTGTTCCGCCGCGACGAGGCGATCCGCTTCCTGCATGCGGGGTGAGCCGACGCGGCGCCGTGCTACATCTCGATGGGTGCCGGCAGGGGCTTGCGTGTCCGTTCCGGTTTCGCCATGCGCCCGGCAAGCTCTTCCGGCGTGACCAGACCACCGGAGATCAAAAGTTTTGCGGCGTCCTCCGGTGACATGTCGAGCGGAACGATCTTTTCGCGCGGCGTGAAGATCAGAAATCCTGCAGTCGGCACCGGCGTTGGAGGCAGGAACACGCAGACCATATCCTCGCCCATCGCCTTGAACTTCGTCGCGATCTCGCCTTTAGCATCCGTTGATATGAAGACGAGCGCCCAGAGGCCCGGGCTGGGATACTCGATGAGGCCGACCTTCTTGAACGAATTTGTCTTATCCTTCAGCACGGTCTCGAAAATCTGCTTCACGCTCTGATAGATGCTGCGCACAAGTGGCACGCGCCGCACCAGCGATTCGCTGAACTGAACGATACTCTGGCCGATCAGGTTCTTACCGAGGAAGCCGATAAGCGTGATCGCGACAAGCGCAATCAGCAGCCCTGAGCCTGGCACCGCAAAGTTCAGGTAATTATCCGGGTCGTAGCGAGCCGGCAGGTACGGCTTAACCCAGCTGTCCGCCCACCGCACCACCGACCATGTCAGCCACAGCGTAATGGCGACCGGCGCACAAATGATGAGTCCCGCCAGAAAGTTGTTCCTGATGCGAGTGGCTATCGGCAATCGGGGCAGTTTTTCCGTCATCGCGTGCTGATAACTCCGTTGAGCAGGCCGGCTATCGGAAATCAGCTCCCTCATGCTTTCCTATCTGAAAAGCTGCCAGAAATTGCCAAGCCGCACAAGTCTTCAGGGGCCGCACAAGCGGTCACTCCACCGTGACCGACTTTGCTAGATTGCGTGGCTGATCGACGTCCGTGCCCATGAAAACGGCGGTATGGTAGGCAAGCAGTTGGATCGGCAGTGAGAAGATCATCGGTGCGATGATCTCGTTGACATCAGGCAGCACGATCGTCGCCATCGTAGGCAGCTTCGATGCCGCCGCGCCTGCCTCGTCGGTAATGAAAATGATGCGCCCGCCACGCGCGGCGACTTCCTGCATATTCGATACAGTCTTGTCAAAGAAGCGGTCAAACGGCGCGATCACAATGACCGGCATGTTTTCGTCGATCAGCGCAATCGGCCCGTGCTTGAGTTCGCCTGCGGCGTAACCTTCGGCATGGATATAGGAGATTTCCTTGAGCTTGAGCGCCCCTTCCATGGCAAGCGGGAAACTCGTGCCACGACCGAGATAGAGGACGTCGCGGCATTTCGAAAGCTCGCGCGACAGGCTCTCCATCTGCGGTTGGACGAGGTTCAGCACGCGGCTCATGATACGCGGCATTTCAGCGAGATGGCGGACCAGTTCCCTTTCCTGCTCCGCGCCGATCGTTCCCCTTGCCTTGCCGGCGCCGAGTGCCAGCGATGCCAGGACGGCCAACTGGCAGGTGAAAGCCTTCGTGGAGGCAACGCCTATCTCTGGGCCTGCCATGATCGGGAAAACGGCATCCGACTCACGGGCTATGGTCGATTCCTTGACGTTGACCACTGCCCCGATCCTCAGTCCGTTCTCCTTGCAGTAACGGAGCGATGCTAGCGTGTCTGCCGTCTCGCCCGACTGCGAGATGAAGAGCGCGGCCTGCGAGGGCGAAAGCGGCATTTCGCGATAACGGAACTCGGATGCGACGTCGATCTCGACCGGCAGACGCGCGTAGCGCTCGAACCAGTATTTGCCGACGAGGCCGGCGAGATAGGCGGTTCCGCATGCCGAGATTGCCAGGCTGCTTGTGGCCTTGAAGTCGATCGCGTTGACGTTGTCGCTTATCGTGTTGCTGGCGAAGTCAACGTACTGGCTGAGGGCGTGCGAGATGACCTCAGGCTGCTCGTAGATTTCCTTCTCCATGAAGTGCCGGTGATTGCCCTTGTCCACCACGTAGGCAGTCGTCTGTGATATCTGCCGCGGGCGCTTCACCTCGTTGCCGGAGAAGTCGAGGATTGTCGCGCCGTCTCGCGTAAGTACGGCCCAGTCTCCATCGACGAGGTAGGTGACCTCATTGGTGAAGGGCGAAAGCGCGATCGCATCCGAGCCTAAGAACATTTCGCCTGAGCCGTAGCCCACCGCAAGTGGTGGGCCGGATCGTGCCGCCATGATCGTGTCGGGGGCGTTCTGGAGCATGATCGCAAGCGCGTAGGCGCCGGTTACCCGGTTCAGCATCTTGAGCATCGCCGCGCGGGGCTCGAGGCCGTCACGGAGATACTTCGCCATGAGGTGGGCGACGACCTCGGTGTCTGTCTGCGTCTCAAAGACGGCACCCTCGGCGGTCAACTCGTCACGCAGTTCGGAGAAGTTCTCGATGATGCCGTTATGGACGACCGCAACGCCCTCGACGAAATGCGGGTGTGCGTTGATCTCGTTGGGAACACCATGCGTAGCCCAGCGCGTGTGCGCAATGCCGATCGCTCCCGGCAGTGGGTCGCCGTCGAGGCGCTTTTCGAGATTGAAGAGCTTCCCCTCGGCGCGGCGACGCGCCATCTCGCCGTTATGTATGGTGGCGACACCCGCCGAGTCATAGCCACGGTACTCGAGCCGCTTCAGCGCATCAACGAGACGCCCTGCAACTGGGCTGCTTCCAACGATTCCAACAATACCGCACATAAAAGTCCCCAAAGCCTTCCGTGTTGGAGGCCACTCGTAACGATTCTGTCTTTTTTCTCAATGGCCTCGGCGGTCACTTTCGGTTTCCGCGCGTTACGCGGAGGCTTATGCCTTGGCCTTCTTTGCAGCTTTGATCGCCAGTGCGCGTTCGCGGAGCACGGTTGCCCTGCCCGGCTTCAGTTCCTGGCGAGCACGGCCAAAGGCCAGCGCATCGGCAGGAACATCCACGGTGATGACGCTGCCGGAGGCCACGTAAGCGTTGTCGCCAATGCTGACTGGCGCCACAAGCGAGGAGTTCGATCCGATGAAGGTGTTCGCCCCAATCAGTGTTTCGTGCTTGTTGACGCCGTCATAGTTGCAGGTAATCGTGCCGGCACCGATATTCGCCCCGGCACCGATCTTCGCGTCGCCGATGTAGGTGAGGTGATTGACCTTAGCCCCCTCACCAATCTTCCCGTTCTTAACTTCGCAGAAATTGCCGACTTTCGAGCCGTTGGCGAGATCGGCACCCGGCCGCAGGCGAGCGAACGGGCCGACGGCTGCGCCGGCGCTGACATGCGCGCCTTCGATGTGCGAGAATGCATGAATGACAGCGCCGCCGTCGATTGTCGCGCCGGGGCCGAAGACGACGTTCGGCTCGATCAGCGCGTCTTGCCCGATTGCAGTGTCGTAGGAAAGAAACACGGTCTCCGGTGCGATCATCGTCACGCCAGCGATCATCATCTCGTGGCGTCGGCGCTCTTGCCACAGCCGCTCGATCACGGCGAGTTCCGCGCGATTGTTGCAGCCGGTCATTTCGATTTCGGGTGCGTCGACAGCGGTGACACGGCCGCCGACGGAACGGGCAATTTCCACGAGATCGGTCAGGTAGTATTCGCCCTTAGCATTGGCGTTGCCGATGCGGGATAGGAGATCGAGTGCCTTGCGGCCGTTGATCGCCATCAGGCCGCTATTGCACCATTTCACGGCACGTTCGGCATCTGTGGCATCCCTTTCCTCGCGGATGGCGATCAGTTCGCCATCCTTGACGAGCAGGCGGCCGTAGCCGGTCGGGCTGTCTGCATGAAAGCCGATGACCACCACATCGCTGCCCTCGGCAAGGCCCTGCCGTGCCGCCTTGAGCGGTCCCTCGGTCTGCAACGGAACATCGCCGTAGGTCACTATAATATCGTCATATCCGCGCGCAATCGCCTCTCGCGCTGCCAGGACCGCATGACCGGTGCCGAGTCGCTCCATCTGCAGGTAGGTTTCGATTTTGACATTCCCGACTTGGGCAGCCTTCGCCACTTCGTCAGCGTCGCGCCCGACGACGAGCGCGACCGATGAAATGTCGCTCTTTGCCACGGCATCCATAACATGGGCGATCATCGGTCGGTTTGCGACCGGATGCAGCACTTTCGATTTCGACGACTTCATTCGCGTGCTATCACCTGCAGCGAGAATGACGGCGAGGCAAGTGCGTTCCATGGTCTGCTCCGAGAATCCGTTGTGTGCGGCCTTGGCTGCCTCATAGCAGCAAGGCACGGGCGGGACAAAGCTCAAAATGGATCAGGCGGATGCCTTGCTCATCGCCGCATAGGCGTCGCGGACGTGATCGCGGCCGTCGATGATCACAATCTCCATGGCCTTTCGGGCGCCTTCAACATCGCCGGCGACGATCGCCTCGACGATGCGCATATGCGTATCGGCTATGTCTGAAAAGCCGTTCTGCGAGGGCGGTGTACTGATGCGGAACATGCCCACCAGCGCTGCCTCGATCAGACTCCCCAACGTTCGCATAAAGGGGTTGTGAGAGGCATCGGCTATGGCGAGGTGGAAATGCAGGTCGGCGAGAGCGAGGCTTTCGCTGGTATGGCCCAGAGCCGCCATCTCCGTTGCCAGCTCACGCAGGTTCTCAATGTCTTCCTTGCTCGCCCGCTCGGCGACGAGACCGGCGGCAAACGGCTCGAACGCTAGCCGGATGTCGTAAAGCTGCAGAAGGAATTCCTCCGTCACGCCGCTGTCGAAATGCCAGGCTATGATCTCACTGTCGAACATGTTCCAGAGGTTTTTTTCCGTCACGCGCGTGCCAACGCGAGCCTTGGCGACGATCATGCCTTTTGCAGCAAGCGTTTTCATCGTTTCGCGAAGGACGGTGCGTGAGACCTTGAAGCGCTGCGCAAGTTCGGCGTCACCCGGCAGAATGCTTCCGACAGGATAGGTTCCAGCAACGATCGCCCTGCCGAGCTCATCCACGACCTGTGCATGGCTCGTTCGCGATTTACGCCCCGTTTTTCCGGTCTCAAGCAATCTATTGCGCAACGAATACCTCCCCGCTCAGGCATACCTCTTATTCATACTGGAAAGGAAGAGAATAACCTTCTGCATTAGAATGAATGCAAAAAGCAAAAGGCCTATCAAGATCTTCGTCCACCAGCTCGAGAGTGTCCCGTCGAAGGTGATATAGGTCTGAATGAGGCCCTGTATCAGGATACCGATGAAGGTACCTGCCACGAATCCCGCCCCTCCGGTCAACAGCGTTCCCCCAATGACGACTGCTGCGATCGCATCAAGTTCGACGCCGACTGCTGCCAGAGAATAACCGGCCGACGTATAGAGCGAAAAAACGATTCCGGATAGACCGGCAAGAAAGCCGGATAATGCATAGATCTGGATCGTCGTGCGCCCGACTGGAACGCCCATGAGCTGCGCCGTCTGTGGGCCGCCGCCGAGCGCATAGACATTGGTACCGAAGCGCGTGCGATGCGCCAGGAATATGCCGGCGACAAAGACCAGAAGCATGACGCCGCCGATCAGCGTTAGCCGACCACCACCCGGCATCCTGTAGTAGAGGCTTGTCAGCGTTGTGTAGTAGTCGTGATTGATCGGAATGCTGTCGATCGATAGCACGAACGCCATGCCGCGTGCCAGGAACATGCCGGCGAGCGTCACGATGAAAGCCGGCATTTCCAGATAGTGAATGATCGCGCCCATTACCGCGCCGAAGGCGGTTGTGATGATTAGCACCAACACAAACGCAACGAGCGGATGGATTGTGGTGTTTTGCAGGATGACGGCCAGGAAGACACCGGTGAACGCAATGATGGAGCCGATTGAGAGGTCGATGCCGCCCGAGATGATGACAAACGTCATGCCGACCGCTGCGATGCCGAGAAAGGCATTGTCGGTCAATAGATTGCCGATCACGCGGGTGGACAGAATGTTGGGATACTGCAACGTGCAGATTGCGTAGGAGAGAACGAAGATCACGACCGTTGCAAGGAGAGGAAGATATTTCGAGTTCATTGAATCTGCCCTTCCCTGACGCTGCTCGGTCGTCGGCTGAGAACCACGGCCACCGATTGGACCGCTGGCGACTGAATGACGAGGATCACGATGACGATCACCGCCTTGATGATCAGGTTGAATTCCGGCGGGAATCCTGAGAGCAGAATGCCGGTGTTCACAGCCTGAATGATCATTGCGCCGATCAATGAGCCGAGGATGCTGAAGCGCCCGCCAAGCAGGGAATTGCCGCCTACGACGACAGCCAGGATCGCGTCGAGTTCAAGCCAGAGACCGGCATTGTTTGCATCCGCCCCCTTGATATCGGCTGCTACAATGATGCCGGCAATCGAGGCGCAAAGGCTGCTCAGCATATAAACAGCCATCAGCAGCACCGGCGTTCGCACGCCGGAAAGCATGCTTGCACGGCGATTAATGCCGGTTGCTTCGATCAGCATGCCAAGCGCCGTGCGCCTCACGAGCAGTATTACCAGGGCGCCCATGACCAACCATATGATGACAGGCATGGGCAGGAACGCGAAGGAGCCGCTGCCGAGCGCGATCAGCCCTTCATCGTTGAAGGTCATGATGACGCCTTCGGTGATGAGCTGTGCGATCCCGCGTCCGGCAACCATCAGGACAAGCGTGGCGATGATCGGCTGGATATTGAGGACGGCGACCAGAAAGCCGTTCCATACCCCGCAAAGCAGCCCGACCCCGATCGTTACCAGCAGTGTCATGGCAAGCGAATGACCGGATACGATGGATGATGCGGCAACGGCACCGCAGATCGCGATCACAGCGCCGACCGAAAGGTCGATCCCCTTCGTTGCAATCAGGAGCGTCATGCCGATTGCCAGCAAGGCGACCGGCGCGCCGCGGTTCAGCACATCGATCAGGCTGCCGTAAAGCCGATCATTCTGAACTACGACATTAAAGAATTGCGGGAACATCATGAAATTCAAGATGAGAATGACCGCAAGAGCGATGAGCTGCGGCGCCAGCCGAATCAGCAGTGCATTGAGCGACGATCTCATGCGTCCTCCGTCTTCTTTTGGGCGGCGGCGATGGCGTCGACAATGCGCGCTGTGCTGACATTGTCGCCCGTCAGTTCCGCGACGTGCTCGCGATCGCGAAGGACCAAGATACGTGAGCTATAGGCGATAAGTTCTTCCAATTCCGAAGAAATAACGATCAGCGACATACCCTTCGCGCAGAGATCTTCGATCAACCGGATAATCTCGGCATGTGCGCCGACGTCGATCCCGCGGGTCGGTTCGTCGAGGATCAGGAAGTCCGGATTGGTGGCCAGCCAGCGCGCAAGGATCGCTTTCTGCTGGTTGCCGCCCGACAGCAGGCGTATCGGCTTCTCCCTGTCCGTCGTGCGGATGTCTAGGGCATTGATGTAACGATCCGCCAGGGCATTTTGATCGGCGCGAGAAATCGGCCGCGCCCAGCCCCTGCGCGCCTGCAGCGCTAGAGCGATATTCTCGCGAATGGAAAGGTCGCCGATAATCCCGTCCGTCTTGCGATCCTCCGGACAGAAACCGAATCCGCTGCGGATGGCAGCACGTGGATTCGACAGCGTAACCTGCTTACCGTCGACTTGTGCGGTTCCGCTGTCAGC
This sequence comes from Rhizobium sp. BK060, assembly GCF_014193145.1. NCBI lineage: Bacteria > Pseudomonadati > Pseudomonadota > Alphaproteobacteria > Hyphomicrobiales > Rhizobiaceae > Rhizobium > Rhizobium sp. BK060. The sequence goes on along the minus strand of NZ_JACHYW010000020.1, from coordinate 75,947 downwards.
CTGCTCGATCCCGAAAAGCAACTCGGCAGTCTCTGTGCGACCGGAGCCGAGCAAGCCTGCAACGCCCACCACCTCACCGACGCGGACCTCGAGGTCGAACGGCTTCACCTTGCCACGCTTGCCGTAGCCTTTAAACCTGTATTTGACCGGGCCGGCAGTAACCGAATGCGCCCGCGCTGTTGCTTCGGCATTCGCCAATTCATGACCGAGCATCATCGAGATCAGGCTCTGGCGAGACAGCTCGGATGTTTCGCGGGTGCCCACTAGCTTGCCATTTCTGAGTACTGTGATGCGATCACTGACCTCGTAAACCTGCTCTAAGAAATGAGTAATAAAGACAATACCAAGGCCGCGTTCTTTCAAGTTTCGCATGATGCGAAAGAACATCGCGACTTCCTGCGTGTCGAGGCTTGCAGTCGGCTCGTCGAGAATGAGGACTTTGCCGGACAAATCGACCGCGCGGGCGATCGCCACGACCTGCTGCACGGCGACCGAAAACCGATCGAGCTGTGCAGTCACATCGACGTCTATTCCATACTGATCAAGGAGTGCCCGCGCCTGCCGGTTCATCGCGCGTGCATCGATCATGCCGAACCGCTTGGGTTGACGGCCGAGGTATAGGTTCTCGGCGATGCTCAGATTGGGGAGGAGATTAACCTCCTGATACACGGTGCCGATGCCGAGTTTTTGAGCCGCGAGCGTATCGGACGGATTGATCTCGGTGCCGTCGAGAGCGAGCCTGCCCTGGTCGCGGTGATAAGCACCCGTAACGCATTTGATGAGCGTCGATTTTCCGGCGCCGTTTTCGCCCAGAAGCGCATGCACCTCGCCCTTGCGCAGCGAGAAATCGACCTTGTCGAGCGCAATGGCGCCGGGGAAGAATTTCGATACTCCGGAGGCAGTTAGAACGTTCTCGAAATCGTTAATCATGAAAGCGGCTTTTCCTGATAGGGACCGACAACGCCGCGCCGTGGACGGACATGAAATCCCGACTGGCATTCGGCAGTTCCGCACCGGCCCGTGATGGACCGGTGCGGCTCTAGCGTCAAAATCAGTAGCCGAGGTTCTTCTTTGACTCGTAGACCTTCATCGGGTCATCAGCCGGCGTATAGAGCTTCGATTCCGTCTGGATCCACTTCGGCGGAGCCTTCTTGTCCTTCAGGTAGGCGTCGAGCACGTCGAATGCGGGACCTGCCATGTTCGGCGTCAGCTCCACGGTCGCGTTCGCCTCTCCTGCAGCCATGGCCTTGAAGATATCAGGAACGGCGTCGATCGAGACGACGAGGATGTCCTTGCCCGGCTTTAGACCGGCTTCCTTGATCGCCTGGATGCCGCCCACGGCCATGTCATCATTGTGGGCGTAGAGCGCGCAGATTTCCTTGCCGCCGTTCTCAGCCTTTAGGAAGCTTTCCATGACTTCCTTGCCTTTGGTGCGGGTGAAGTCGCCGGTCTGGCTGCGAACGATCTTGAAGTTTGCCTTGCCCGCGATGGCCTCCTCGAAGCCCTTCTTGCGGGCGATGGCCGGCGAAGAACCCGTCGTGCCCTGAAGCTCGACAATGTTGCAGGCCTTGTCGCCAACGGTCTTTACAAGCCAGTCACCGGCAACCTTGCCCTCATGAACCTGGTCAGAAGTGACAGCGGTCAGGTAAAGGTCTTCAGGTGCCTTGATCGTCCGGTCGAGCAGAATCACCGGGATTTCCGACTCCTTCGCTTCCTTCAGAACCGCGTCCCAACCAGTCTCAACGACCGGGGCCAGGAAGATAGCATTGACGCCCTGGGCGATGAAGGAGCGGATCGCCTTGATCTGGTTTTCCTGCTTCTGCTGCGCGTCAGCAAACTTCAGGTCCACACCACGCTTCTTGGCCTGTTCCTTCGTGACGGTGGTTTCGGCAGCGCGCCAGCCGGATTCTGAGCCGATCTGCGAAAAACCTACTACCAGCTCTGCAGCCGATGCAGAGCCGAACATGCAGGCAGCCAGAACCGTGGCACCCAAGAGTGCAGTCTTCAATTTCATGATTTCCTCCCAAAGCCGCCTCCCGCGGCACGCATAGGAAAAAATCATATAGTATTACTTTTGTAAATGCACTTTTTGGTATGCGATGCAGAAAAAAAGGCGCTCGAAACGAGCGCCTTTTCGCATGTGCTAATTGCTTGCCGAAATCACTTCGGCAGCTTGTCGTCCACGCCTTCGACGTAGAAATTCATACCGAGAAGCGTGCCGTCTTCAGCCTTCTCGCCGGCCTTGAGCCACGGCGTACCATCCTGCTTGTTGATCGGGCCGGTGAAGGGATGCAATTCGCCCGACTTGATCTTGGCCTCGGTTTCCTGCGCCATCTTCTTCACGTCATCAGGCATGTTCGTATAGGGCGCCATCGTCAGAATGCCGTCCTTCAGGCCGTCCCAAATCTGTTCGGACTTCCAGCTGCCGTCCAGCAGTTCCTTGGTGCGCTTGATGTAATAAGCCCCCCAGGTGTCGACGATCGCCGTCAGCTGGGTCTTCGGACCCGCCGCGATCATGTCGGATGCCTGGCCGAAAGCCGGGATACTGCGCTCCGCTGCCACCTGCATCGGCGCCGTGGTGTCGGTATGCTGGGTCAGGATGTCGACGCCCTGGTCGATCAGCGCCTTGGCGGCATCAGCTTCCTTGCCAGGGTCAAACCAGGTGTTGGCCCATACGACCTTGAGCTTGAAGTCCGGATTGACCGACTTCGCGCCGAGTTCGAAGGCGTTGATGCCCATCACGACTTCCGGGATCGGGAAGGAGGCGATGTAGCCGGCAAGACCTTTCTTGGACATCTTCGCGGCGATCTGGCCTTGAATGTAGCGGCCTTCATAGAAGCGGGAATTGTACGTCGACACGTTCGGTGCTGCCTTGAAACCGGTGGCGTGCTCGAACTTCACCTTCGGAAACTTCTGGGCGACCTTCATCGTGGCATCCATGAAGCCGAACGACGTCGTGTAGATCAGGGCGCAGCCGGAGCGCGCCATGCGCTCGATCGCGCGCTCCGCATCCGGGCCCTCCGGGACGCTTTCGAGGAACGGCGTTTCGATCTTGTCCCCGAGCTCCTTCTCCAGAGCTTGACGGCCGAGGTCGTGCGCCTGCGTCCAGCCGCCGTCAGTGCGGGTGCCGACGTAGATGAAGCAGACCTTGGTCTTGTCGGCAGCCTGTGCAGCGGAGCCGACGCTCATGACTAGTGCGGCAGTTGCCGCAAGTGCGAGTGCTAGTTTCTTCATTTTAACCCCTGTTGGTTGGAAGCTTTGAAACTTGTTGTTCTTGTTCGTCACCGGTCAGGCACAAACGCCTTGCCAAGCGATGCCGGCGTGTTGATCAACGTCGTGCGCCGATTATGAGAAATGATGATGAGGACGACAATAGTCGCTGCGTAGGGCAGCATCGAAAGAAGCTGTGAGGGAATGCCGATGCCGAAGGCCTGCGCGTGCAACTGGCCGATCGTGACTGCCCCAAAGAGATAACCGCCGGCAAGAACCCGCCATGGCCGCCATGAAGCAAAGACGACAAGCGCCAGAGCGATCCAGCCGCGGCCGGCGGACATGTTCTCTACCCATTGCGGTGTATAGACGAGCGAAAGCTGTGCTCCAGCGAGTCCCGCGCAGGCGCCGCCGAACATAACCGCCAGATAGCGCGTTCGAATGACGCCGATGCCGAGCGCATGCGCCGAGCCGTGATTGTCGCCAATCGCGCGCAGCTTGAGCCCGGCGCGGCTCTTGAAGAGGAACCAGTTGATGGCGATCACCAGCACGATCGAAAGGTAGAACACAAGATCCTGGCGGAAGAGCACCGCGCCAAGAAAGGGAATGTCGGAAAGATAGGGAATGTAAATCTGCGGCACTTTGATGCCTGGCACGCCAACATAGCTTTCGCCCAGCATGCCGGAAGCGCCAAGCCCTAGGATCGTCAGCGCAAGACCTGTCGCCACCTGATTGGTCACGAGCGTCAGGGTTAGGAAACCGAAGAGAAGCGAAAAGAGCGCGCCAACCGCAATTCCGGCTAGCAGGCCGATATAGGGCGAGCCGGTCGCCTGTGCTGCCGCAAAGGCGCCGACGGCGCCCATGATCATCATTCCTTCGACGCCGAGGTTCAGGACGCCGGCGCGCTCTGTCACGAGTTCGCCGAGTGCAGCGATGACCAAAGGTGTCGCCGCCGTCATCACCGTCAGAAGGATAGCTTCGAAAATCATTAGGCACTCTTTCCGATGGCCGAATGCACGCGCGACCAGACGATCCTGATCTTGTAGTAGATCAAAGTGTCGCAAGAGAGCACGAAGAACAGCAGCAACCCCTGGAACATGCGCGTTACTTTGTCCGACACGCCGAGCGACAGTTGTGCGGCCTCGCCACCGAGGTAGGTCAGGGCAAGCACAAGGCCCGAAGCAATGATGCCCAGTGGATTGAGCCGCCCCAGGAAGGCGACGATGATCGCAGTAAAACCGTATCCCGGCGAGATCGCCGGCTGCAAATGCCCGATCGAACCCGATACTTCCGAGATACCTGCGAGGCCGGTGAGTGCGCCCGAGAAGAGGAAGCTGAACCAGATCATCTTGCGCGACGAGAAGCCCGCAAAGCGCCCGGCCCTTTCGGCCTGCCCGAGCACCACGATCTCGAAGCCCCGCAGCGTGTATTTCATCATGAACCAGACAAGAACCGCTGCGATGATCGCAAAGGCGAACGCCCAGTGAGCGCGCCCCGACTCTTCCCATATGGCGGGAAGGACTGCCTCAGGCGCAAAGTCGCGTGATACCGGGAAATTCATGCCCTGCGGGTCTCGCCAGGCGCCGCGAACCAGCCAATCGAGAAACAGCTGGGCGATGTAGACCAGCATCAGGGATGTGAGGATTTCGTTGGTGTTGAAGTGTGCCTTGAGCAGTGCCGGAATGGCGGCGAACAGCGCCCCGCCGATCGCTCCAATGATGAGCATCAGTGGCAGGACCACCGGCGAATGCCAATCGTAAAAGACGATCGGCAAGATCGATCCTGCGATTGCGCCCATCGTGAACTGGCCCTCGGCGCCGATGTTCCAGTTGTTCGACCGATAACAGACGGAGAGGCCGACGGCGATCAAGATCAACGGTCCCGCCTTGACGGCCAGTTCATGCAGTGACCAGACCTCCATTAGTGGCTCGATAAAGAAAGCGTCGAGCGCCTCGATCGGATTCTTGCCAAGCAGCGCGAACATGATCACGCCAGCGATCAATGTCAGACCAAGTGCCAGCAGAGGCGAGACGAAGCCGTAGAGCTTCGAGGCCTGCGGTCGCTTTTCGAGTTCAATGCGCATTGGCCGTCTCCGATGCGGTCTTGCTTTCATGCAGGCCGCCCATCAAAAGGCCAATCTTCTCCCGGGACAGTTCTCCCGCCGGGAAGGGCTGAGAAAGTCGCCCCTCAGAAATCACGGCAATCTCCGTTGCGACTTCGAATATTTCGTCAAGATCTTGACTGATGACGACGACTGCGGAACCGTTGCGCGCCAGGTCGACAAGAGCCTGACGAATGCGGCTCGCTGCTCCGGCATCGACGCCCCAGGTCGGCTGGTTGACAACGAGAACCGTCGGCTGGCGGTCGAGTTCGCGGCCAACGATAAACTTCTGCAGGTTTCCGCCGGAAAGCGAGCCTGCCGCCGGGTCCTCGCCGCTTTTACGCACATCCATCGCCTCGGCGATCCGTTTTGTCGCGGTCTTGACGGCGCCGCGGCGGATTACCTTAAGAAAAGCGCCGCCAAGAAAGGCTTTGCGGTCGGATTGGCTGCGTGCCAGCACAAGATTGTCAGAGAGCTTCATGGCCGAGACGGCCGCGTGGCCATGGCGTTCTTCCGGCACGAAACCGGCGCCAAGCAGGCGGCGAGCCGTGATGCCCTGGGTACCGACGGCTTTCTTGCGGATCATGATCGCATCCGGCGAACTCACTGGATATTCTCCCGAAAGCGCATCGAAGAGTTCACCTTGCCCGTTTCCGGCAACGCCCGCGATCGCCAGGATTTCGCCGGAGCGGACCGCCAGAGACACCTCCCTCAGTGGCATCGCGAAGGGGGTGCGTGCGGCAACGGAAAGATTGGTTACCGCAAGCTGGACATCGCCCTTGTTGCCGCGGTCAGGATGCGTAACGGACGCGACGTCGCTGCCAACCATCATGCGGGCGAGAGAAGCTGGCGTCTCCTGACGTGGGTCGCAGGCACCCGTGACTCTGCCGTTGCGCAAGACGGTCGCGCGGTCGCAGATGCGCTGAACTTCTTCCAGCCGATGGCTGATGTAGAGGACCGATTTACCTTCGGCCTTCAGCTTGAAGAGCGTTTCGAAAAGCTTGTCAGCCTCCTGCGGCGTCAGCACCGAGGTTGGCTCATCAAGGATAATGAGTTTGGGGTTTTGCAGCAACGCGCGGACGATCTCGATGCGCTGGCGTTCGCCGACGGAGAGATCGGCAACGTGGGCATAGGGATCGAGCGGCAAGCCATAGGCGCGCGAGAGCGCCCTTGCCTCTTGCGCAATCCTGCCGATTGGAATGCTGTCGTCGAGCGAAAGCGCGATGTTTTCAGCGACGGTCAGCGCCTCGAAGAGCGAGAAATGCTGAAAGACCATGCCGATGCCAAGCTTGCGGGCGTCGCCCGGCGAACCGATCGAAACCGGCTGGCCTTCCCACAGGATATTGCCCTCGGTCGGCTCGAGCACGCCGAACAGCATCTTGACGAGCGTCGATTTGCCGGCGCCGTTTTCACCAAGGAGAGCATGGATTTCGCCAGGGGCGATATCGAGGTCGATGTGGTTACAGGCAGCAAAGCTGCCGAAGAGTTTCGTCAGTTGCTGAACCGACAATAACGCACCGGAACCCGGCACATCAGATAACGACACGTTCCCCTCATTTCCCTCTGCCGACCCTGCCCGTTCGGGTCATTATGGGATCAGCAGCGTAGTTCCGGTAGTTTTCCTGGATTCCAAATCCATGTGAGCCCGCCCGACTTCACGCAATGGATAGGTTTGGTTGATATTGATACGCACTTTGTTGCTCAAAACAACATCAAATAACGCGTTTGCACAATTGGTTAGCTCTTCGCGTGTAGCGATGTAGGTGAAAAGCGTGGGGCGCGTTGCAAAGAGCGATCCCTTCTGTGCGAGCATGGCGAGCGTGAAGTTCTCGATCGGCCCCGAGGATTGGCCGAATGAGACGAACATGCCGAGCCGTCTCAGGCAATCCAGCGATTGCGGAAACGTGTCGCGGCCGATCGAGTCATAGACGACGTGGACGCCAGCGCCGTTGGTAATCTCGCGTACACGTTCTGCGAAATTCTCGGTGTTGTAATTGATGACGTGATCGTAGCCATGCTCGAGCGCCAAACGCACTTTGCTGTCCGACCCCACCGTGCCGATCACCGTCGCGCCGAGCGCCTTAGCCCATTGGCCGGCAATGAGGCCGACGCCGCCGGCTGCCGCGTGGAATAAGACCGCAGTACCCGGTCCAACCTTGTACGTCCGGTTAAGCAGATATTGCGCGGTCATCCCCTTCAGCATCATCGAGGCTGCAGTTTCTAGGGGGATTCCGTCCGGAACCTTGACGAGGTGCTTCGTTTCGATGTTTCGCTCGACGCTGTAGGCGCCATCCGAACCGGCATAGGCGACACGATCGCCAACCTTGAACTCCTTCACATCTTGGCCGACAGTTGTAACCGTACCAGCCGCCTCCTTGCCAGTCACGAAAGGCATATGCGGCGCGTTATAGAGCCCAGTTCGGAAGTAAACGTCGATGAAGTTCAGGCCGATGGCGGCGTGTTTGATCTGGACTTCTCCTGCGCGGGGCGGTGGCAGCTCGATATCGATGTATTCGAGAACTTCAGGTCCGCCGGTCTTGCTGAATGAAACCGCCTGCGTTTTCGCCATTGCCTTCTCCTATTCGCGTCCAAGCGCCGGGAAGAACTGCAGCACGGCGCCGATGCAGTAGAGGTAGATACCGCTAAGGATAAAGAGGGCAAGCGCCCATTGCGGGATCACAAAATGCATCAGCAGCGCATACATTCCGAGCGCCGACCATAAGAAGAAGACACCGAGGTTGAGCGGCCTGAGGCGTTGTACGCGGACTGGATGGAGAAAATTGATCGGCAGGAAGGTGAGGATGACCGAGACGAGGACGACGGCGAGTGCTGTGATTGCACTGGCATCGATGACGAACAACGTAAAGACGATCATGTTCCAGACCACCGGGAATCCGGAGAAGAAGTACTCCTCAGTCTTCATGCCGGTATCGGCGTAGTAGATTGCGCTGGATACAACGATCATGCCAGCTGCCACGAAGGACCATGGCTCACCGATCATGCCACTCTGGTAGAGCGCGAACGCCGGTAGTAAAACGTAGGTTACATAGTCGATGATATTGTCGAGTGTATCGCCCGACCAGTTTGGCAGCACTTCTTTGACACTGACCTTGCGGGCGATCGGCCCATCGATGCCGTCAACGAGAAGTGCGAGGCCCAGCCACCAGAACATATCGATGAACCGACGCTCGGCGGCCGCGACGACGCCCAGAAATGCGAGAAAGGACCCGGATGCCGTCAGAATATGGACGGAGAATGCGCGCATTTCCGCGTAAGGTACGCGCTTGTAATTGAAAATCTTCATGTTTCCCCGAGCAGCCTATGGCGTCCGCGCGCGGCAGACGCGGTTTTTGCCTAATATGCATCCTTTGCTTCGCTTCGCCAGCGCAAAAGCGATGAAGCGTGGGAAGGCCCCGGAATCCTGACCGCGACACGCATATTTCGTGCAAGTCGCCAGAGAAAGAATGGAATACCTTTAATCACGACACTATTTGTAATATCTCGCTGGCATCGAAAACATTGTGCGACGAATACGGGATCCGATACCGAAATGAACGCCCCTGCAAAGACCGAAGACTTCGCCTCCCCGATTCCGGCCGGAGTCTATGCCGAAACCGTGCTCAGCGTGACGCATTATACGGATCGCTTGTTCCGGTTCACGATGACGCGGCCGCAGGGTTTCCGTTTCCGGTCTGGCGAATTCGCGATGATCGGCCTTATGGTTGACGGCAAGCCGATTTTCCGCGCCTATTCGATCGCAAGCCCCGCCTGGGCTGAAGAACTCGAATTCTTCTCGATCAAGGTGCCGGACGGCCCGCTGACCTCGCATCTACAGGCGATCACGCCGGGCGACCAGGTCCTGATGCGCAAGAAGCCGACAGGCACGCTGGTGCTCGACGCGCTCACGCCCGGCCGTCGTCTTTATATGTTTTCGACCGGCACCGGCATTGCGCCCTTCGCGAGCCTGATCCGCGATCCGGAAACCTATGAGAAGTACGAGGAGGTCATCCTCACCCACACGACCCGCGACGTGGCCGAACTGAAATATGGTTTCGATCTGGTCGAAGAAATCAAAAATGACGAACTCCTGCAGGAAGTCGTCGGTGACAAGCTGCGCCACTATGCGACGGTCACCCGCGAGGACTTCGAGTATCGCGGCCGCATTACGGATCTGATCTCGTCAGGCAAGCTCTTCACCGATCTCGGCGTTCCGCCGCTCGATCCATCAATCGATCGTGGCATGATCTGCGGTTCGTCTGCGATGCTGAAGGACACGAAGGATCTGCTGGAAAAGGCCGGCCTCAATGAGGGCGCAAACAGCAAGCCGGCGGAGTTCGTCATCGAACGTGCGTTCGTCGGTTAAATCCCGCTAGATACACTGATCTACGGCCCTTAACAGGGCCGTTTTCAGTTATGGCTGCTAAGATAGTTGATCAGCGCGCTCATAGCTTGGCCGGCATCCTTGGACCTCCCCTGCTGAATGGCCCGTATGACTGTGACGTGCAACGAGATGGACTGATCCATTCGGTCGGGACTCTTGGACGCGGACCAGAGCCGACGCGAATGCGTCTGAACCGGTGCAAGGGCTGACGTTATGAAGGCGTTGGGGCAGGCTTCTTCCAGGATTTCGTCAAAGGCCTTGTCTGCGGCGAAGAATGCCGCCAAGTCGCCGGTTGCCGCGCATACTTCCATCGCTTGCGCACATTCGGCCAGCTCCTTGCGCTGCTCTGAGGTGGCGAAGTCGGCGGCCAGTGCGGCCGCAATCGGCTCGAGCTCGCGGCGGACCTGCATGACATTCTCATGGTCCGTCGGCTTGATCTCGGCCACCTGCAATCCGACGCGCGGCTTCACCACGATCAACCCCTGCCACGCCAGCTTCTGAATCGCCTCGCGCACGGGTGTTCGACCGTGCCCGGCAAGGTCGATCAAGTGCTTCTCGGTGACTAAAGCGCCTGGTTGCAACGTCAGCGTCACGATCGCATGCTCTAGGGTGAGATAGGCAAGGTGGCTGAGTGAGTTCTGCATTCGCGTATCCGTGGCTTCGGAAAATGTCAGGTGTCGCGAAGGCGACTGTAAAAGCTCATGATATATCAGCGTTCGCGCGAACGGCAAGCTGGCGCCGAGCGCGGATCATGTTGCAAAATGGAAGAAACCGGACGGCGCCTACTCGTGCCTCAGCGCCTCGATCGGGTTAAGCTGTGCGGCACGGCGTGCCGGGAAATACCCGAAGACCATCCCGATCGCGGCGGAGAACACGAACGCCACGGCGATCATAGTGGGGTTGACCACGAAAGGCACGTTGAGGACGGTTACTGCCCCATAGCCGAGGCCGATCCCTAGCAGGATCCCCGCGACGCCACCGAATACCGACAATGCCACAGCCTCGACAAGGAACTGCAGCAGCACCTGGTTTTCCAGCGCGCCGATCGCCAGCCGTATACCGATCTCTCGGGTGCGCTCCGTCACGGACACCAGCATGATGTTCATGATCCCAATGCCGCCGACGAGCAGGCTGATCGCGGCGACCGCGCCGAGTAGGCTGGTCAACAGCGTCGTGGTGCCGGTCATTGCGTCCGCAATCTGCGTCATGTCATTGACGCTGAAGTCATCTTCGCGACCAGGGATGATTCTCCGACGCTCGCGAAGCAGGTTTTCCGTCTCGTCCTGAACTTTCGTCGTCGAGACGCCGTCGCGCGCCGAGATCACAATCATCTGGACATTGGCGTTCGCTTTGCCACCGATCCGGCGTTGATAGACCTTGACGGGCATGACGACGACATCGTCCTGGTCGTTGCCCATGCCGGATTGGCCGCGCTTGGCAAGGACGCCAATGACGCTGCACGAAACCTTGCCGACGCGAATCTGCTGCCCCGTGGGGTCGGCTGCGCCGAAGAGCTGCAAGCGCACGGTCTCGCCGAGGATGCAGCGCGGGCGCCCACGCTCTTCTGCCGCATCGAAGGTGCGGCCGATCGCCATGCCCCAGTCCTGGGCGATGAAATAGTCGTTGGTCGTTCCCATCACGGTCGTCGAACGGCTCTGCCCGCCGTAAATGACCGTCGCGGTCGTCTGGTTGAGCGGTGCTGTGGCGCGCAGGCCATTGACCTGATCGCGGATGGCATCGACATCCTGGACGGTGAAGCGACGGGCCTCAGAACTTGCGCGACCGGGACCGAATTGACCCGGACGTGCAAACAGCATGTTGGTGCCGAGCCTTGAAAGCTCGGCCGAGACCTGGGCGGTCGTGCCGTTGCCGATCGTCACCAGCGCGATGACGGCCGCCACGCCAATGACGACACCGAGCACGGTAAGGAACGACCGGAGTATGTTGCGACTGATTGCGCGCAGCGCGAGTTTCAGCGTCTCAAAAAACATGATCCGCCCTCCCACGATGCTCGACTTCCGTCTCGAGCTTGCCGTCGATAAAGCGAAGCAGCCGCTGGGCGTAGGCCGCAATGTCCGGCTCGTGCGTGACCATGACGATCGTAATGCCCTGTTCGCGATTCAATCGCGTCATCAAGTCCATGATCTCAATGCTGGTCTTGGTATCGAGATTACCGGTCGGTTCATCCGCCAGAAGCAGCGAAGGTTCCGTCACAATCGCCCGGGCAATGGCGACGCGTTGCTGCTGGCCGCCGGACAGTTCCTGCGTCTTGTGATGTTCGCGCCCGGAAAGACCCACAAGCCCGAGCGCCTCCTTGGCCGTGCGGTGACGCTGGCTTGCATGCATGCCGCGGTAGATCAGCGGCAGTTCGACATTTTCCAAAGCCGACGTGCGCGGCAGCAGGTTGAACCCCTGGAATACGAAGCCGAGCATATGGCGGCGCAGCAACGTCAGTTGGCTGCGGTCGAAGCCCTGTGTCGACACGCCTTGGAAAATGTAATCACCGGCGCTCGGCACATCGAGACAGCCAAGAATGTTCATGGCCGTCGACTTGCCCGAACCGGAGGGTCCCATGATGGCGACGAATTCATGCTCGCGGATCGCCAGATCAACCCGATCGAGGGCGCGAATTGCCGCCTCCCCCTGACCGTAGATCTTCGAGACTTGCTTGAATTCGATAAGTGGCGGGCTCGTCATCGTGACCCTCGCTATTTCGCCTGCGCGGTGGCGTCGGTAATCACGGCGTCGTTTTCCTTCAGGTCTCCAGAAACGATCTGAGTGAATTGTCCGTCGGAGGACCCCACTTGGATGATCACGGCTGCCGGCTTGTTTGATTTCAGAACCCAAACGCGCCGCTTTGTTCCAGTTAGGGCTTCGCCGCCCTGGTTGCCGGTCCGCGGTCCCATCCGGGGTGGCCTGAGCAATCCGAAGATGCCGCGATTCCGGGAAGATTCTACAGCCGGCGGCGCATAGCGAAGCGCCGAATTGGGTATCATCACAGTATTCTTGACCGCTTCGACGGTGACGTCCGCCGTGGCAGTCATGCCCGGCCGCAGCAATAGGTCGGCATTGTCGACCGACAGGATCGCTTTGTAGGTCACGACATTGTTCGTTGTCTCTGATGCAAATCGGATTTGCTTGATCTCGGCCGGAAAGGTCCGGTTGGGATAGGCATCGACCGTGAACGTCGCCTTCTGGCCGACGGCAATCTGACCGACATCGGCCTCGTCGACATCGACCTGCAACTCCATCTTCCTCAGATCGCCGGCGATCACGAAAAGCACGGGCGCCGACAGCGACGCCGCCACTGTCGCGCCCGGATCGACCGAACGCGTCAGAACTACGCCGTTGATCGGCGAGACGATCTTCGCTTTGGCGAGGTTGACCTCGGCAAGCCGCAAATCAGCCTCGGCGGAGAGCACAGCAGCGACATTAATGTCCTTGGCAGCAACCGCAGAATCGAACTTGTAGCGCGCGTCCTCAAGGCTCTGTTGTGTCGACACGTTGCTTTGAACGAGATTGCGGAAGCGCTGGAACGAGCTCTGCGCCGACTCGAGGTCAGCTGTGGCCTTCACAACGTTGGCTTTGGCCGAATCAAGCTTCGCACGCGAACTCTTGACGTCGGCTTCAAGCTTGTTCGTATCGAGCGCGGCAAGAACCTCGCCGGCCTTGACCTCGCTGTTGTAGTCGACGTTTACGTCGCGAACCGTTCCGGACAGCTCGCTTGATATATCCACTTGCTCCGTCGGCTGCACGGATCCCGTAGCGGTGACCAGCACGGTTAGGTCGCCGCGCTTAACAGGCTGAGTGGCGTAGCTGTATTGGTTGCCCTCTTGCCGCGAATACAAGTAGGTTACGCCGCCGGCGGCAAGAATCAGCAGAAGCAATACCAATAGGCGACCACGCCAACTGCCCTTGGACTGTTTGCGTGAGGCCGCAAGGACGGCCGCCAGATCGGCGCTCGCCTTTGTCGGCTTGGTTTCGTGCATATCCTTGACGTCGTTCATTCCGGCCTCGATCAACGTGCGGCAATGCAGCCGTCAGCAAAATGAGCACGTCGAAGCTGAACGACAGATTAGCATCAGCCCCCGGATTGGCACGAAATGGCAGTGGAATGAAATGAAATCTTGGTAATGAAAGTTCAGTTTTCCGTAGGATCAATTGGCCTCAAGGGCATTGCTTCGTGTTGCCCGGTGCCTCCCTCTATCGGGCGCAGCCAGATTTTCGCCGTCTTTGATCCAAAACATTGAAACGACTGGAGATCGATCGGAGGATTCTTCAGTGAACCAATTCGGATCGTTGCGAGCTCATCGCTAAGACTGAGAAGGCATCCGCCACATCGCGGACAGAAGCTGCGACCCGCATAGGTGGATTGCTCGAAGGATCATCTCGGCCAAAACTGCAAAGACGACGAAAAACGGATCCACTCGACTTGCGGCAGTCCCTGCAGTGGCAGCCCGCCTCCAACTGCTAGTGCGCCGTGCAGTAGAGGCTGCCCCACTCCGGATGCGCGTTGACAAAATCATCAGTGAGCCGGCAGACGACGCTTGGCGGCCATGAGCAGATCGAGTTCTGTGGCAGATGGCCCGAACTTCTCATAGAGCCGCTTCGCTTCGGTTTCGTCGAGACGATATTTCCTGGTAAACTCACCGAGGCTGTAAGGTCGCCCGCGCAACACTTTTCGGGTCGCCGGCGGTGCAGATGTGGTCACGCTGGTCATTGCATTCTCCTTGGCTGTACAAGGGGCTAGCTAGAGCGTCGAGTGACTTTGTGAAGATATTGAATGGCCCTCAGAAGGGATTGATTCATTTAATTTTTTTTGGGGGAACCTTCTGACGCTTCGTGCATTTATAAGGCGAGATTGTGAGCTGCGCCAAGCGGACGCGGCGGTGCGAAAGGATGCCCGGATTTTTCCGCTTTCCCCGGGTGGCCAACGAAACGGCAGTCGAGCTTTCGCCCGTCCGGTTCACGATCTCGTTTCCCCCAACTTTGACAAAGCGCCTTCGGGCGCTTTTCTTTTATGGTCTTTGGACATTGCAAACGCCGGGCTCGCGCAATCAGGCAAAACCGGTGGAAACGAAGCCCCGCATAGGCAGGTAGCTGCCTTTTCAGGCCCGTTGGCAAGAAATGTGCCTAATGCACAGGGAACGATGATTTTTTGGTTGACCGCAATGGGGCACCTGCATATGTTCCGCGCACTTCCAGCCGGGCGAACCGTTCGGCATCAGGGAGAGCGTAGCTCAGCTGGTAGAGCAACTGACTTTTAATCAGTAGGTCTCGGGTTCGAACCCCGACGCTCTCACCACAATTCAACGACCGAGCATAGATTTTGCGGTGAAAAACGCATCGTGCCATTTTACTTGCTCGGCTTGCGTAGCTAGTAGCTGCAGGAGCGGCCGTTGCTCGGTCTGAACCCACCCGAACAGGCTGGATTTACAGAGCGATCGTATTGATAGGACGATGAAAATCCGATTGACGAGGTCTGATCGGAGCTTGTGGTGCAGGCTGAAATGATCGCGGAAAGGCTGACCAGTGCTCCGGCTGCTGCAGATGCGAGAAATCTGTTCATTTGAGCTTCTCCTTCCGCGCCACATAGGCCCGCGTGAGGATATATGACACGCTTGATCGTGTGGCTACCACCAGGTCACCGCGCTCGGCCAGCGACGCCGAGGTCGGTCCTTAAAGAAGTGAAGCGCGATGAAGCAGTCCTCAGCTGATTTCAGTCAGAGTGTTTTCTGTTCGAACATCAGCGCTCCACGAAATTAAAATTGGCGCCGTCTCGTTGCAGTATGGCCGTGTTGTCTGCGGGCAGATGCTGGTCTCGCCTGTCGTCACCTGTCCACAGATCGTTTCGTGTCCTTGCCCCAAATTTCCAATGTGACACTTATCAATGCGACGTCGCCTTCCGGCTGGCCAGCAACAGAATATAGTCGTCCGCCGCATCCGCGATGGCCATTGCAACCTCCGCAGGCGCCCACCCTTTTTGCTGCGCATCGCGGATGATCTGATGGAGTGCTGGTTCAACATCGGCACGGCAATCGAGCAGACGTTGGTCATGGGTAGTATCATTACGCACTGACTGTAGATTGATCATAGCTGGAACCCCTCTCATGTGAAGGAAGTTACCATGACATAGATTGCAGGTTGAGCAAGCAAATGCTTAAGGAAGGGCCGTGATTTCGTTGAGAATGAGCTTTTTCGTTTACACAAGCGGGTCGGCAAAACGATTCACGGCATAATCAGCCGTTAAATCGATGAACAGAGCGTGGTTGATTTACGGGGGTGCAGGAAACGGCGAGATCCAGCGTGGCTTGGCCCGACGCGAACTGATCGTATATTGGTATTGTTATTACGTGGCTGATATGGCCGAGTGTACAAAGATTGGTATGCGTTTTGGAACGGTCGCCTAGCGTAACGCCCTCCTGATACGGTTTTTATTCTACGGTCTCGCGCGAAATGCAATTGCACGATGTTTCTCTCGTGAAATGCGCGCTTGAGGCGTCTCGAGATGCCCTTCCGAGAATATGCATCTCGATCCCTAGGGATGCTCGACAGCGTCGAGTGTTTCTTGAATGCGACGTCCAGGGGTTGTGCTCAGGTCGATCGAGGGTGCACTATCATCGTCGAATCTCCTTGAGTCGACGAGGTTTGAACTGAACTTGACGACGGGTCGCGTCAGATGGTCTCCCGTAGCGCCTATCTTCGAGCGAACATTTGCGTTGCACACCCAAACGGATCGCCTATCTTTTTCGTGTGGGAGAATTGAGTCTCAACGCGGGCGCAAGGCTTGCAACATCATTCGTGCTCCAGGCCTATCTCAGGCTACCGGCGGCTTATTGTTCGTATGCGGAGACTCGCTGTCAGAGACCCCTCAATTCCCTCGCTGGCGCTGACTTCGTTTTCTCTGGAGGAAAAACATATGGAAGACGCAGGCGTAGGTTGGGTAGCCGCTATCATTATCGGCGGCATTGCCGGGTGGCTCGCGGAAAAGTTCATGAACAGCAACATGGGGCTGTTGATGAATATCCTTTTGGGCATTGTGGGCGCGATCGTCGCCAATGCCATACTCTCGGGGCTCGGATTCGCGCTGGCTGGCTGGCTCGGCTATCTGATTGCCGGCTTTGTCGGCGCTTGCCTGCTCATTGCCGTTGGCCGGGTCATTCGTCGTTAGGCAATCATGCAAAGTCAAAAGCCGGGCGTCAGCACGCCCGGCTCTCGCCTGGTCAAAATGCCGATCGATCTTATCGACGGCTCATCAATCCGAAAAGATAGGCGACACCGGCGGTCACGGCGAGCGCGAAGATAGGTTCCTCCCTTACCTTGTCGCGCAACCGTTCCGTCATGACCGAGGCCTCATCGGCGACGGCGGTCTTGGCGCCGTGTCCAAGCGCCACAACGCTTTCGGACAGGCGTGCAAGGTCTTCGCGCAATGCTGCGACCTGTGCGGAAAGATCGTCTGCCGCGATCTCCGCCTTCACACGCGCGGTTGCGGACTGGGCGGAGGCGGTTTTCATATCGGCCATTGTCTGCTCCTCTTTTTCCGGATGCTGTTCAACGAATTAGCCCGGGAAAGGTTCCGATATCCGGTGGCTTTTGCTGTGCTCGATGCGCTTGTATGATTGCAGATATAGTGCAGATGTTTTCGCGCGATAACCCTTCATTTCCTGCCGGCTTTGTTCTAAGGAACGTCGAATGCTTTGCCCGCGAACGGGCGATTATGATGCGAGGTTTGCGTTTCGATGTTCGATCTTCTGAGAAGAGCTGCTCACACCTGGGTTGCCAAGCTCCTCATGCTGCTTCTAGTCGCCTCTTTCGGCATCTGGGGTATATCCCGCCAGCTGGTATCAGGCGGCAACAGCACGACCGTTGTCAGCGTCGGAGATCAGCATGTGGACGTCAACGAATTTCGCCTGGCCTACCAGCGGCAGGTCGCAAATCTCAGCCAACAGTTCGGGATGCGGCTGACGGCCGATCAGGCCCGCGCCTTCGGCGTTGAACAGCAGGTACTGGCGCAGCTGGTTGCCGGCGCGTCGCTGGATCAGTTGGCGGAAGACATGAACCTCGGTCTGTCGCAGGATCGCCTTGCGCAGCTGATCGGCGATGATCCGGCCTTCAAGGCCGTTAACGGTCAGTTCGACCGCACCCTCTTTGCATCGCGACTGCGCAATGCCGGCATCCGCGAAGACGACTACATTAAGGAGCGCAGCAAGGTTGCCGTTCGCAGCCAGATCGTCGACGCTGTCTCGAACGGCTTCGCGGCGCCGAAGACGCTCGTCGATGCCCTCAAGCTCTATCGCCAGGAAAGCCGCGGCATCGATTACCTGTTGCTGACAAATGCCAATATCGAACCGATCAAGGCGCCCGCCGAGGATGTGCTCGCCAAATGGTTCGAAGGCGCCAAGACGCGCTACCGCGCACCGGAATACCGGAAGGTTGCCTTCCTCAAGCTTCAGCCGGAAGATATCGCCGATGCCGCCTCTGTTACGGATGACCAGATTCGCGAAGACTTTGAAAAGCGCAAGGATAGTTTCCGCACGCTGGAGACGCGCACGATCGAGCAGCTCACTTTCCAGAGCAAGGATCTTGCCAATGCCGCGGTGGCAGCACTGAAAACCGGCACGACATTCGATCAGCTGGTGACTGATCAGGGCAAGACGGCAACCGACGTATTCCTGGGCGAGTTCTCCAAGGACAAGGTTCCGGATCAAGCCATCGCGGATGCGGCCTTTGCTGTTTCGAAGGACGGCGGAACAACGCCTGTTGTCGATGGTACCTTCGGCCCGGTTGTGCTCCGTGTCAGCAACATCAAGCGTGAGAGCATCAAGAGCCTTGACGAGGTCAAGGAAGAGATCCGCAAGCAATTGGCTGTTTCCAACGCTTCCCAGGAGCTCATCAACGTACACGATCAGATCGAGGATCTGCGCGGCTCCGGCTCGACGCTGGAACAAATTGCAGAGCAGCTTAAGCTTAAGGCAGTCGTGATCGATGCCGTCGACGCCACGGGCCTCGACAAGGATGGCAACGAGGTCAAGGATATTCCGTCCAAGCAGCAGGTTCTTGGCGCGGCCTTCCGGACCGACGCCGGGGCGGACGCTCCTTCCCTTTCGATCGGTACCGACGGCTATCTCTGGTTCGACGTTCGCGACGTGACGCCGGAGCGCGATCGGCCGCTCAACGAGGTGCATGACAAGGCAGTCGCCGACTGGACCGCCGAACAGCAGAAGCTCGAGCTCGCCAAAAAGGCTGAGGAACTGAAGCAGCAGGCACAGAAGGGAACGCCGCTCGCCGATATCGCCGCACCTCTTGGTATCACGGTCGAAAGCAAGAGTGGCATTACCCGCGGCACCGACGACGCCGTGCTCGGCCGGGCTGGTGTCAACGCCGCATTCTCGGGTCCGATCGACACGATTGCCAATGCCGTCGGCGGCGACCCGACGACGCAAATCCTTCTCAAGGTCACTGAAGTGAACACGGAACCGACGGGTGACGTGCTCAACAATCAGGACCAGCAGATCACAGCAACGGCAAACGCGGCCGGCGACGACATTCTCGATCAGATGGTCAACCTGCTGCAAACGCAGTACGGCGCATCGATCAATCAGTCTCTCGCCGATCAGGCGGCAGTCCGCTAAGGGGAACACAAGCGCATGACCGATCTGAAGCCGCTTTTGGCGAAGGCTGCGAGCCGCGAGCCGCTGACACGCGAGGAGGCTCGCGAGGCCTTCGACATTCTGATGTCCGGGCAGGCGACCCCTTCGCAGATCGGTGGCTTCCTGATGGCATTGCGCGTCCGCGGTGAAACAGTCGACGAGATTGTCGGCGCCGTGACGACGATGCGCGCCAAGATGCTCACCGTCGACGCGCCGGCCGACGCAATCGACATCGTCGGAACCGGTGGCGACGCAAGCGGCACCTACAATATCTCGACGCTGGCCGCCCTTATCGTCGCCGGTGCCGGTGTCCCTGTGGCCAAGCATGGCAACCGCGCTCTGAGCTCGAAATCTGGCGCCGCAGATAGCCTCGCCGCTCTCGGCGTCAGGCTGGATGTAACCCCCGAGGTGATCTCGCGCTGCATTCGTGAGGCTGGTGTGGGCTTCATGTTCGCCCAGCAGCATCACTCGGCGATGCGTCACGTCGGTCCGACACGCGTCGAACTCGGCACGCGCACGATCTTCAATTTGCTAGGCCCCCTCTCCAATCCGGCCGGTGTTCGCCGCCAATTGCTTGGCGTCTACGCGCCGCAGTGGGTTGTGCCAATTGCCGAGGTCATGCGCGATCTGGGCTCCGAAAGCGTGTGGGTCGTCCATGGCAACGGCCTCGACGAAATCACCACAACAGGAAAGACGAGTGTCGCAGCACTCGAGGGGGGCAAGATCCGCACGTTCGAATTGTCTCCCGCAGATTTCGGCGTCGAGCCTTGCCGGTTGGAGGCCATCAAGGGCGGAGATGGTGTCGTGAATGCGGCCGCTCTGCGCGACGTCCTGAGCGGCGCAAAGAACGCTTACCGCGATATCGCGCTTGCCAACGCGGCGGCTTCGCTGGTCATATCGGGCAAAGCTGAGATGCTCCAGGATGGTATGCGTCTTGCTGCGCAGTCTCTGGACAGCGGTGCAACGGCCGCGGCCCTCGATAAACTCATCGCCGTGTCGAACGACATCGACTAGGATAGAGCCATGACCGACATCCTGAAGAAGATCGAACTCTACAAGCGCGAAGAGATCGCCGCCGCAAAGGCGAAAGTGTCGCTGGCCGATCTGAAGGCGATGCAGGCGGATCAATCGGCGCCGCGCGGCTTTCACCGTTCGCTGGTGGCGAAGCGAGAGGCTGGTCAGTACGGCCTGATCGCTGAGATCAAGAAGGCCAGTCCTTCCAAGGGGCTGATCAGGCCCGATTTCGATCCGCCGTCGCTGGCCAAGGCTTATGAACTTGGAGGTGCGGCCTGCCTTTCGGTATTGACGGATACGCCGAGCTTTCAGGGTGCGCCGGAATTCCTGATGGCGGCGCGTGCGGCGTGTTCGCTACCGGCACTGCGCAAGGATTTCATGTTCGACACCTACCAGGTGCAGGAAGCGCGTGCCTGGGGTGCCGATTGCATCCTGCTGATCATGGCCTCACTTTCGGATGACGATGCAATGCGCCTCGAGGATGAGGCCTTCGACCTTGGCATGGATGTACTGGTGGAAGTCCATGATGCCGTGGAAATGGAGCGTGCACTGAAACTCTCCTCCTCGCTCGTTGGCATCAACAATCGCAATCTCCGAACATTCGAAGTCAGCCTTGAGGTCAGCGAGCAACTCGCCCCAATGGTTCCAGAGGATCGCCTGCTGGTGGGCGAAAGCGGCATCTTCACGAATGCTGATTGCAACCGTCTCCAAGCGGTTGGCATTAACACCTTCCTGGTTGGTGAGAGCCTCATGCGCAAGGAGGACGTAACGGCCGCGACGCGTGCGCTGCTCTTCGGCGAAGCCGTGCTGGCGGCCGAGTGAGATGAGCGGTGGCCAAACCGGACTGACCCACATTGATGCCTCCGGCGAGGCGCATATGGTCGATGTCAGCGATAAGGTCGAGACAACAAGGGTTGCGACCGCCGAAGGCCACGTGCGAATGGCGGCTGCGACGCTCGATCTCATTCGCACGGGCAATGCGAAAAAGGGTGATGTGATCGGCGCGGCGCGCCTTGCCGGCATCATGGCGGCCAAGCAGACGAGCAATCTGATCCCGCTCTGCCACCCCCTAATGCTTACGAAGGTTTCGGTCGACATCACGGAGGATACCGACCTACCCGGCCTGCGCGTCAGTGCAACGGCGAAGCTGACGGGCAAGACCGGCGTCGAAATGGAAGCGTTGACGGCCGTTTCCGTTGCCTGCCTGACGATATACGATATGGCCAAGGCTGCCGATAAAGCCATGGAAATCGGCGGCATCAGGCTGCTCGAAAAATCGGGCGGCAAGTCCGGAGACTTTCGTCGTCCGGAGTACGGCAAATGAGCATGCTCCCCGTTGCCGAGGCGCAAGATCAGTTGCTGTCGCGCGCCAAGCCGGTTCAGACGAGCGAAATCGTTTCCTTGCAGGAGGCCGAGGGCCGCGTGCTGGCAGCTGACGTTGCAGCCAAACTGACGCAACCGCCGTTCAATGCTTCCGCAATGGATGGATATGCGCTACGCCGCGAGGATGCTCCAGAGCCCGGCGCCGAGTTGAAGCTCATCGGCACGTCGTCCGCCGGTCGTGGGTTCGACGGTGCCATCGGCAAAGGCGAGACGGTGCGGATATTCACCGGCGCCCCGGTTCCTTCAGGCGCGGACAGCGTGTTGCTCCAGGAGGATGCGGAGAAGATCGACGGCGGCATCCGCACGACATTCACTGTTCGTATTGGCCAGCACATCCGGCCGCGGGGGCAGGACTTTCTTGAAGGCGAAGCTGTACTCAAGGCGGGGACTGCGCTGGACTTCTCGCGCCTAACCGTAGCGGCTGGAATGAACCATGCGGTACTCGAGGTCTGGCGCAAGCCGGTAGTCGCGTTGCTCGCCACCGGTGACGAATTACTGCCACCCGGAAGCTCGCCGGCTCCCGCTCAGATCATTGCGTCAAGCACCTTCGGTATAGCTGCGCTGGCGCGCAAGGCTGGCGCCGATGTTCTCGATCTCGGGATTGTACCCGACGACAAGCGCGCGATTTCGGCTGCGGTCGAGCGCGCCCGGCAGGCTGAGGTCGATGTCATCGTGACGCTTGGCGGGGCGTCGGTGGGCGACCACGATCTGGTGCAGGCGGCGCTGCTCGCCGCGGGGATGAAACTCGATTTCTGGCGGATCGCCATGCGCCCGGGCAAACCGTTAATGGTGGGCAGGTTCGACGAGACGCATGTTATTGGTTTGCCCGGCAACCCGGTATCGAGTCTGGTCTGCGGGCTGCTGTTCCTGGAGCCGTTGATTCGCAAACTTGCCTCACTTCCGCCGGTCAAGCGCGAGGCAAAGGTGGAGACGACAGCAACGCTCCGTGCCAATGACCAGCGACAGGACTATGTGCGAGCCACGCTGTCGCGATCGTCATCAGGCGCACTGACGGCGAAGCCGTTCAGCAAGCAAGACTCGTCGATGATGAAGATATTCGCCCAGGCCGACTGCTTAATTATCCGACCGCCGCATGCACCGGAACTGCCCGCAGGAAGTCCCTGCCCGGTGATATTGTTAAGGCCAGACCTTCTCGACTGAGGCCGTTTTATTTGTGGTGCCGGGTATGACTGGTGAACTGAAGGCAGGATTGCGATGACGAATGAGACCGTTCGGGACACGCATGCGATGCTGTCCGGCATGACGCCCACCCTCATGGAGGGTGAGTTCGTATTCTGCGTGACCTCAGACCAGGATGTCGCCAGGCTTGCGGCTCCCGATGCGCTGGCCTGGTTTCGTGAGCGTGAAGGAATCTCCCTGATCCTCTCGAAGAGCCGGGCAGCGGAACTCGGTTTCAATTGCGATGTGCCGATGCGGCGTATCGTTCTGGAAGTCTTTTCGTCGCTGGAAGGTGTGGGCTTGACGGCCGCGGTTGCCTCCGAATTGGCAGCCCATTCAATGCCGTGCAACATGGTAGCAGCCTACCATCACGATCACGTCTTCGTTCCAGCTGCCATGGCGGACTTGGCACTGGACGCCTTGCTGAAGCTACAGAAAGCGTCGTCTAACTGAGCGTCCTCATCGATCAGCCGGATGCGGCAGCGTGAATACGCCGCCAATGGCAGCCTGTCCGGTCGAAGAGTCGCCAAAATCGGGGACGGCATATTCCGCGATAAGCTCCAACGCTGCGCGCGGCAGTGACCGTCTGCCCGGATCCCCTATGAGCACCTCGATGCCCGCCTTGCGACTGGCCGTAAGGAACTGCAAAACTCTCTGCGCAAGCTGGGCACTGTAGAAGACATCCCCCGCAAGAATAATATCGACGTCGGGCGGGTGGCCTGCGAGAACATCAGCGCTCGTTACTTCAACTGTCACGCCGTTCGCTTCGGCGTTGAGAGCGATTACCGCGATCGCGTTCGTGTCGATCTCCGCTGCAATCACCCGGGATGCTCCGCATTTTCGAGCCGCGATCCCGACTATGCCCGAACCTGCGCCGAGATCGAGGATGCGACGATTGCGAACGATGTCTCGATGCTCCAGGATATGCCGAGCAAGTAGGGTTCCGCCGGCCCAGTTATAGGCCCAATAAGGCGGTGAATCCTCCTCGTCGCTGGATCTGAGACGCGAGAGCCCGCTGCCGGGATGAGCTGTATAAAGCTGTATCTCAGGCAAGCCGGGTGCCGGCTTCAGTTGCAGGTTTTCGACGATAAAGGTGTGAACATCCACTAGGGAGAGAGCGCCGCGATTTGGGCTACGCTCACGACGGTGCAGTCCCCTCATTCCCTTCCCACTCGCCCAATCAATAATTCTTCATCGCCAGATGCGGCATCCCGCCATCCGGGAACTCGTTGCCGAACGCGACGAATCCGAAGCGTTCGTAGAGGGCTATTTTGTCACTTTGTGCCGTCAGATAAAATCGATTCTCACGAACGGATCGGTGCTCGTTCATCGCATAGGTCAACATCGCGCTCGCGACACCGTGTCCGCGCCATGCCTTGCTGACTGCGACGCGGCCGATTTTCACATGCTCCTTCGCATGAATGATCCGGAGTGTCCCGCAAACCTCGCCGCCCGCCACAGCGACGACATGATGCGCCGTGAGGTCAAGCGCATCGAATTCTTCATCGGCAGGTACATTCTGTTCGGCGATGAAGACCGCACGTCGGAGCTTGAACGCCTCGTTGCAAAGGGTGCTGAAAACAGGAACCGGTAAGACGATCGTATTTGCCATTATCCTCTCCCCTGTCTCTAGCGGCGACGCAAAAACTGCGTCGCCGTTGGGATGGTTATCCCTTCTTTTTTGAGAACTTGGGCTTCGGGCCACCGCTGCCCTTGCCCTCGAACTTCGGCTTGCCCGGCTTCTTGCCCCAGGGCTTTGAATCGCGTCGCTCGTCGCCCTCGCTGCGGGCTTCCTTGCGGAACTTATCCTTCGGGCGGTCGTCGCTGAATTCACGACGCTCGCCAAAGGCCTTCTTACCAGCATAGGGTTTCAAGGCTGTTGGTTTGCTGAAATCGGGTGTGCCGTCGAGGGGCGTGACGCGGATGCCGCGCTCCATCGTCTTGTTCTGACCGATCGACTGCAGGAAGCTGTCGGCGCGGGCGGCTGAAATCTCGACGTAAGTTTCGTCGGTCTGCATCTTGATCGCGCCGATCTCTCGTTTCGTCAGATTGCCGTTTCGGCAAAGCATCGGGATCAGCCAGCGTGGCTCTGCATTCTGCTTGCGGCCGACCGAAATCGAAAACCAGACGCTCGCCCCGAAGTCATCGCGCGGACCCTTCTGATACGGTTCGCGTGGCTCGTCGGCGGTCTCGCGGCGCTTGCCACCGCGGCTGTCCTGGACCGAGACCTCGACCAGATCCTCCGGTGCAGACTGGTTGGAGCGGTAGAGATTGACGAAGGCCGCGGCGAGCTTTTCGGCCCCATGCGTATCGAGAAGCCGCTTGACCAGGTCCCGAACTTCCTCGCTCGGCGCTTCCTCGAAGATGGGGTCGGCAAGCAGACGCGCTTCGTCGCGTGCCGTGACTTCTTCCGCTGACGGTGGAAGAGCCCATGCGGCCGAGATGCCGGCATTGCCAAGAAGGCGTTCAGCCTTGCGGCGCACGTTCAGCGGCACGATCAGTGCACTAACGCCCTTGCGGCCGGCGCGACCTGTGCGACCGCTGCGGTGAAGCAGAGTTTCGGGATTGGTCGGCAGTTCCGCGTGAATGACGAGGTCGAGGCCGGGAAGGTCGATACCGCGGGCGGCGACATCCGTCGCGATACAGACGCGAGCACGTCCATCGCGCATCGCCTGCAGTGCATGGCTGCGTTCGTTCTGTGTCAGCTCGCCAGACAAGGCGACGACGTGGAAGTTGCGATTGTGAAAGCGAGCGGTGAGATGGTTGACCGCCGCTCGCGTCGAACAGAACACGATTGCATTGGTTGCTTCGTAGTACCGCAGAACGTTGATGATTGCGTTCTCGCGGTCGCTTGGCGACACGACAAGAGCCCGATACTCGATGTCCCCATGTTGCTTTTCTTCGGTCGCCGTCGCGATCCGCACCGCGTTCTTCTGGTAGCTCTTCGCCAGCTTAGCAATGGCCGCCGGAACAGTTGCTGAGAACATCAGGGTCCGACGGTCATCCGGCGAGGAATCCAGAATGAACTCGAGATCTTCGCGGAAGCCGAGGTCGAGCATTTCGTCGGCTTCATCAAGCACGACGGCCTTGAGTGCAGAAATGTCGAGCGCGCGCCGGCGGATGTGATCGCAGA
Source organism: Rhizobium sp. BK060 (assembly GCF_014193145.1). Lineage (NCBI taxonomy): Bacteria > Pseudomonadati > Pseudomonadota > Alphaproteobacteria > Hyphomicrobiales > Rhizobiaceae > Rhizobium > Rhizobium sp. BK060. The sequence continues at coordinate 49,896 of NZ_JACHYW010000020.1, read as the reverse complement.
GGCGACCGGGTGTGCCGACGACGATATGGGAACCCCGCTCCAGCGCGCGGCGCTCGCTGCGGATGTCCATGCCGCCGACGCAGCTGACGATCAGGGCACCTGTTGCTTCGTAAAGCCATTCTAGCTCGCGCTTGACTTGGAGCGCGAGTTCTCGCGTCGGCGCGATCACGAGCGCCAGCGGTTCGGCCGCAGGCCCAAAACGGTCCTCGTTTTCCAGTAGCGTGGGCGCCAGCGCGAGGCCGAAGGCGACGGTCTTGCCGGAGCCGGTCTGGGCCGAAACGAGGGCGTCCGACGCGGCAAGCGCAGGGTCGAGCATGGACTTTTGAACCGGCGTCAGCTCGGTATAGCCGCGTTTCACCAACGCCTTGGCGATCGCCGGAACGACGCCGCTAAAATCTGTCATGTTGTCTATCTTTCGGAAGTCTCACGCGCACGTTGCGCCTTGGCCGGCAGTTGCCAGCAGAGAAGTTGGCCGTTCCTACTTGGTCAGACGCAAAATGTCAAAGCGGATGTCCCTGCCAGAGCCATACGTCGATGCCTTCGTTTCTGCCACGAATGCGCGCTTGCGCTGGGCCTTCGAGCTGGCCAGAGCGAAGCGGTGCGCTTTCCGGCCCGGCCGCCGCCATCAAGGCGGCGCTCAATGCCAACTTGAAACCGCGTTCGGCAGCTACTTCCATCAGGCGGCTTGCGACATTCACAGTGTCACCGGTCGCCGTAATTTGCTGGCGATTGCCGCTCCCGAGCCGCGAGGCGACGACCGGACCGCAATGTGCCCCGACCTTGAAACCGATCTTTTGGCCGCTCATGGCCGAATGAGCGATGAGCCAGGGCCGCATCCGCTCACACAGGCTGACTGCGCAGGCGGCGGCCCGCGTCGCGTCGTCGTCAGCCGGTTGCGGCAAGCCGAAGAGAATCATCGCTCCATCGCCCGTGAAGCTGGTGACCGCCCCGCCATGCGAGCGCGCCTCCTCGTCGACAAGCTCGAAGAAATCGCTGAGAACTTCGCGGACATTCGTCGCGCCGATTGCCTCGCTCAAGCCCGTGAAACCGGAGAGGTCGATGAAGATAACCGCGGCGTCCTGTCGGATCGGTTTCGCGAGAAAGTTCGGATCGCGCGCGAGCCACTCGCCCATGCCCGGTGCCTCGATGCGCTGCAAGAGGTCGCTTTGCGCCGCGAAGTGCACGGCCTGGCGACGATCGATCCAGATCTCGGCGGCGCCGAAGAGCAGGACGGGCGGCAGGGCTGCTGCGATGGGCAGTGCTGCGCTGAACCAGTAGCCATGCGCGAAGGCGGCAACGTTCAAAGCGGCCCATGCGAGCGCCGCGGAGGCAATGATGGCATAGCCGATGGCGCTGCGCCGCCACGCAAGCAGGCTGATCAGCAGCAGCGGCAGAGCCAAGGCTATAAGCGAATCGAGCAAACGTACGTTGCGGTCTCTGACGATGCTGTCGCCGGCAATCAGATGTGTCGCCGCCGTCGCCATCACCTCTACGCCTGGGAGCACCGGATCGAAAGGTGTCGGGAAGACGTCGCCGCCGCCGGTCACGGTCGAGCCGATCACGACAATCCTGTCCTCGATCGCCTTGGCGGGGAGCTTTCCGGCCAGTGCATCCGCAGCGCTGAAGGTCGGAATGGTGCCGCGTGGGCCGTAGAAGGTGACTGGCAGCCGCTGCCCATTGTCGGTCGGCAGATGCCGGTCACCAAGTGCAAGGCCGCCAGGCGAGAACGCCGGATTGATGCCCAATGCCAGCGAAGCGACCCGCAATGGAAACGAGGCATCGACCCGCTCGCCGCCGCGGGAGATCAGGGGAATGAAACGCGGTGTGCCTGACTCATCGGTAGCCACGTTGACGACCCCAATGGCGGCAACGTCGGAAAAGCGGCCAAGGGGTAACAGCATCTTGCTGGCAGTCGGTATCGCCGCCAGCGGATCGTTGGCGTCGATGCCGACCACCTGTATCTCTTTCGGGAAAACGCCGGCGGCGGCGATGACACTGGGCGTCTGCTGCAGTGCCAAAGCCAACGCTGCATCGCCCTCGTCCGATCCGGGATCAACCAGCAAGAGATCGAGCGCTATGACCTTCGGCTTCAAGGCGCTGACGGCGGACACCACGCGGGCGAGTGTCGCCCGATTGAGCGGATAGCCGTTGTCGGCGGCGGTCTGATCGTCGATTGCGACGATGCTGGTGATCGGAGGTGGCACCCGCGCGCCGACTACAGTGCTTCGAAGATCGGTCAGCGAAGCCTCGAGGCGGTCGAGGAAGCTCATACTGCCCGAAAGATGCATATAGCCGAGAAGCCCGCCCCATAGTGCGGCCAGCAGCAGCGCGATCGTGATCAGGAGCCGTCTGCCCTGCATTGGGGCGCTATTGGCCAAGGCGGGCAAGCAGGGCTGCGGCGCGGGCTGGTGGCCAGCGGCGGACAGTCAACGGGGTGCTGCCTCGCGTGACGTCAACGCCCTCGCCTACACTCAACACGACCCGCCGTCCCGCCGAGGGACGACCGACCGCGACGCGGCCGCGCACGACGAAGACGGAGGTCGTGCCGCTATTGACATCGACAGCCCAGCGCGTGCCGCGGACGGCCGCGATCGCTTGTGGCGTGACGACCTCGAATCCGCCCGGCCGCTGGGCGCGGTCAACATCCACGAGCACGGCCTTGTTGCGCAATGACACCGCGTCCGGTCGCCCATCGCGGTTACGGTCGATGATATTGAAGCGGGCCCCACTCTCGGCAACGATCGCCACGCCATCCGCGCACCGCATGACTTGCCGCGAGGTCCCCGCCATGCGCTCCATGGTGCATCCGGTCGCTTGTGCAAACGCTGCATCCGAGCCGAACAGACAGGCAGCGCTACCCCACACGACCAACGCCAAAAGCATTCTGGAGTTTACAAGCATATCCGTCCCCTACCTGAATGCACCATCGGACGACCCAGCGTGCGGCGGCCATCATACGCTGATTGCTGCAGCACGCATGCCGAAACGTCAACGGCTATCCGACAGAGTCTATGCTTTAAGCGACGTTTCGATTGACGGTCCCGTATAGCGCGCCCTTGGACGAATGAGATGGCCGCTCTCGACCTGCTCCATGGCATGAGCGAGCCACCCGACGGTACGCGCGAGCGCGAAGATCACAAGCGGCGCATTTGCGGGAAGATCAAAAACAGCCGTCATAGCCGTCAGCGCAAAATCGATGTTGACGCTTTCTCCAATGATTTCCTGCCCCGCCCTCGCCAGTTCGGCGTAGCTCGGGGGTAAGGAGAACTGGGACATCAACGCCTTTGCCCTGATGTCTCCGTCCGGATAAAGAGGGTGGCCAAAGGCGGGGAGCGATCTTCCCTGCGTCAGCGCCTGCCGTACGGTCGCGCTGGCCCCAAGGGCATTGACGTCTTCGATCAATGAGGCGACGCCCTGCCACGCGCCGCCGTGGAGCGGCCCAGTCAAGGTCGAGAGGCCCGACAGCACGGCAGCCGATAGCGTTGCGCCTGAAGAGGCTGTGACTCGGGTGGCGAAGGTCGATGCGTTGAGTTCGTGATCTGCGAGGAGCACAAGCGCGCGCCTGATGCAGTCGGCGGCTTCAGGCCTGCGCCAACTCATGGCGAGGCGCAGATGCAATGGCAATGCGCTCGTATCTGGTGCTAGGGCACCAGAGACGCTCGACAGGATACTTTGCGCTTCGGCCTTCAGCACCTTCGGCGACCGTCCAAGGGTCGGCAGGTCGTGGGTGACACGCTGCGCGAGCAGAACAAATGCGCGTTCCAGCGAGGGCGCCGCTTCCGGAGCCTCGCCCGGCGCCGTCGCAATCTGTCCAGAGTTCCATAGAAGCGTTGCGGTTTCCTCCAGCGTCGCATGTTCCGCCCAGGCGGCGGCGTCATGGCCACGATAGTAGAGCCGGCCATCCAAAATGGTGGAAATAGCAGATGGCAGTACCGGATCACCCCATTGGATGGTGTCTGCCGCAACCGTCTCGGTCTTTCGGCGGCCCGCATGTCGCGCGGCCAGCCGCGTCACGTCAGCTGCGCTGTAAAGACTTCGCCGCGGATCGGTGGCATCAGGTTTGGCCCGGATGCGGCCGCGGCTCACATTGGCGTAAAGCGTTTGCGGCTTCGTGCCGAGTTTCTCAAGCGCCTGCTCGGCGGTCAGCCAGGACATCCTGTCCTCTTACATTGATCAATTACATCAAGATTGACGTCAATCAATCTAGGCTCGATCCTGCTCTGCGTAAAGGAGAAACACCATGAAGAACGGTTTGGAAGATGTCGTCGCAGCTGAAACGCAGCTCTCCGATGTGGACGGCGAAGCGGGCCGCCTGATCATCCGCGGTGTGTCGCTCGATCATCTCGTGTCTACAGCAACCTATGAAAGCGTTGCCGCCCTCTTGCTCGACGGACTGATGGAGCGGCATTTTACTCTAGCGGATCTCGACCGGCGGTTGGGCGAAATGCGGGAGCGCCTGTTCGTGCACGTGACGACGCTCGATTCGGAGCTGTTGGCTTTGCCGCCTGTGGAAGTCATGCGGGCTCTCATCGCTCGCCTGCAAGATGGCGAGGATTTCGAGGCCGCCCTTCGATTGCTGGCTGCGCCTGCCGTCTTCCTGCCGGCGATCCTCCGTCTGCAGGCTGGCAACGACCCGGTAGCGCCGGACGGCTCCCTTTCTCAGGCGACCGACATCCTGCGCATGCTGACCGGCCAATTCCCGAGCGCGGAACAGACGGCTGCACTCGATGCCTATCTGGTGACCATCTCCGACCACGGACTGAATGCCTCGACCTTCGCATCGCGCGTCGTCGCCTCGACGCGCGCCGGCCTGACCTCGTCGGTGCTTGCGGCGCTGAGTGCCCTCAAGGGACCGCTGCATGGCGGCGCCCCCGGCCCTGTGCTCGATATGTTCGACGCGATTGGAACCAGCGAGAATGCACGCGACTGGCTCGGCCAGGCACTGGACCGCGGCGAGCGCCTGATGGGCTTCGGCCACCGCATCTACCGGGTGCGTGATCCGCGCGCCGATGCCCTGAATCAGGCTCTTCGGTCGCTCGTCTTGGCCGCGCAGGTCGATCGCGAGCGGATCGACCTTGCGGAAGCCGTCGAGCACGCGGCGCTTACAATCCTCAAGGAGCGTAAGCCGAATCGTCCGCTTAATGTTAATGTCGAATTCTACACGGCGTTGCTACTCGATGCGCTGGGATTTCCAAGAGAGTCCTTCACCGGCGTTTTCGCGATCGGCCGGACCGTGGGATGGATTGCCCATGCGCGCGAACAGAGCCTGGAAGGCCGGCTGATCCGTCCCCGCTCGGTCTATGTCGGGCCATTGCCGCAAGCGGCATGACGTCGCCAATAAGACAGCCCGGCCGCCACGCGGCCGGGCTGCTGTTTCAATCCGCAGGCTCGACGCCCAAAAAACCACCGGATTGGCGGGCCCAGAGCCGCGCATATATGCCGTTCTCCTGGAGCAGATCGGCATGCCCTCCCTCCTCCACGATACGCCCCCTTTCCAGCACGACGATCCGATCCATACGTGCAATCGTCGAGAGACGGTGCGCGATCGCCACAACGGTCTTGCCTTCCATGAAGCCATAAAGCGTGTCCTGAATAGCGGCCTCGACTTCTGAATCGAGTGCGGAGGTCGCTTCGTCCAGAACCAGGATAGGCGCGTTTCTCAAGATCGCTCGGGCCAGCGCGATGCGCTGGCGCTGGCCGCCGGAAAGCTTCACCCCACGTTCGCCCACATGCGCGTCATAGCCGGTCCGTCCCTCCTGGTCGCTGAGTCCCGGTATGAAACCATCGGCGTGAGCCTTGAGGGCCGCGGCTTCGATCATGGACTGCGGCATGTCCTCGCGACCATAGGCGATGTTGTCCCGCACTGAGCGATGCAGCAGAGTGGCATTTTGCGCTACCACGCTGAATCGGCCGCGCAGGCTCTCCTGCGTCACTGCGCGGATGTCCTGACCGTCGATCAGGATCCGTCCGCTTTCAGCTTCAAAGAAGCGCATGGCGAGATTGACGAGCGTCGATTTTCCCGCCCCCGAACGGCCAACGAGCCCGACCTTTTCGCCGGCTTTGATGTTGAGCGTGACGCCATCAAGCCCACCGCCTTCCTTGCCGTAGTGGTGCGTGATGTTCTCGAAGGACAGCGAGCCACCATTGAGCTTCATCTCAGCTGCTTCGCAGCGATCCGGAATATCGACCGGCTGTGCGATGGTGCCGAGCTGGTCGCGCGCGGCCCCGACATAATTGAATAAGGCCGCGACCGCATCGAGCAGCCATTCGGCCATGGCGGTGACGCGGAAGCCGAGCGCCAAAGCGGCGGCGACCATCCCGAGCGGGGCAGCTCCCGATTGCCAAAGGATGAGCGAGTAGCCAATCAGGCTGACCATCAACAGGCTGCTGAGAAAAACCATGCTGCTATTGACCAGGACCTCGAGCCGTTGCACCGAGATAAAGGCCCGACGCACCCTGTCGAGATGGCTGCGGTTGTCCCGATCCTGGTCTCGCTGACGGGAGAAGAGCTTGATCGTGTCCATGTTGGCGAAGGTGTCGACCAACAACCCGGAGAGCGCCGAGTCCGCCTCCTGAAACCGCTGCGACGCATTTCTTACGCGCGGGATCACGAAGCCCATGAGCGTGAAGTACAGCCCGACCCACGTGACCATCGGGACCACCAGACGCGCGTCTGCCGAGGCCATCAGCCAGATGGAGCCGAGGACGTAGATCGCCACATAGGAGATCGTGTGAATGACTGAATAGGCGGCTCCCGTCGCTGTGTTGCCGAGTTCCTGGACCCGGTAGGCGATGCGTCCTGAAAAGTCGTTCTGGAACCAGCCGACCGACTGGCCCTGCACATGGCGAAGTGCGCGCCAGCGGACCATCGCGACGGCAGTCGGCCGGAACGCGATGTCATCGAGTGCCTCTCGTGCGGCGGTGGCCAGCGGACGGATGACCAACAGCAGAAACGCGGCGATAAGGAGCGCGGCGCCATGGCGCTCCCAAAGCTCGTCGGGGCGAATGGCCGCAAGGGTATCGACTAGCCTGCCGGCGTAGCCGATCAGCCAGACTTCCAGGATCGCGCCAACGGTAGTGAGTAGCAGGCTCGCGGCAACGACACCACGAAGCGGCTGCAACGTATCGAAGATAAAAGGCCAGACCCGGTTAGACAGGGGGCTTTGGTCATAGCGTTGGAATGGATCGATCAGCTTTTCGAAGCGACGAAACATGAAGGCCCTCCAGGGGCAGGATGATGACATTTGATGACGGGCCGAACAGGCAGCCCACACCGGCACTGCTGCTCAGCGGTAATTTCCGGTGCCGTTGGTCCTCATCAAACGATCTCCCCATGGGTCGCTTTGCGCCAGCTTCAACTGGCGAATGGCGCGTTCTTACCATCTTGGGCTGCGTATGTGAATGTCTTTGCGCGAAAAGGGAGAATTCTGCCTCTACCCCTTGAGATAGGCAGCGCGTTGCTCGAGCGTCTGCCGGCAACCGAGCTCATTGTCTTCCAAACCTATCCCGACAGGAATGTCATCGGTCATCATGGTAACCTCGGTGCCGTCCGAGGTCGGCCGCATATGCGTGCGGATCGTCATTTCGCCTGCAAAGGCCGAATCGTCGGAATTGAATACCGTCTTCCAGACGACGAGAGAGTTCGAGATGAACTGCGCAATTTTCCCGGGGAACCGGTCGGTCTTCTCCGAGGTCTTGCCCTCCATGTCGGTCTCTCCGTCCGGATAGACGAGCGACATGCTGAAGGCGCGCCGCCTTGCCTGCCCTCGAACTCATGTACAACGCCGCGCGTCTCGCCTAGCGGCAGCCATGTAGCAACGGCCTTGGCATCGAGGAAGGCCGTATAGACCGCGCTGGGCGGTGCGTGAATGATCTGGGAAACAGTCGTGCTGCGGTTTTGGCTCATCCGACGCAAGATAGCGACGGTACGCCAATTGAAAAGGCCGCCGCGCCGATATGGCGAGGCGGCATCTTATTGATTAGACCAGGCGACTCTGTTCAGTCGCCGCTTCGATGAAGCTTGCGAACAGCGGATGCGGATCGAGTGGGCGGCTCTTAAGCTCAGGATGGTACTGGACGCCGATGAACCAGGGATGATCCGGATATTCGATCGTCTCTGGCAACACGCCGTCCGGCGACATTCCCGAGAAGACGAGACCGCAGTCTTCCAAACGATCCTTGTAATCGATATTGACTTCGTAGCGGTGGCGATGGCGCTCGGAAATATCGGTCGAGCCATAGATCTCGGAGATCTTGGTGTCCTTCTTCAGCGCAGCCTTGTAGGCGCCAAGGCGCATCGTGCCGCCGAGATCGCCCGATGCCGTGCGCTTCTGCAGCTCATTGCCCTTCACCCACTCGGTCATCAGGCCGACGACCGGCTCCTTCGTCGGGCCGAATTCGGTCGAAGACGCGCTATCCACGCCGGCAAGGTTGCGGGCTGCTTCGATGACGGCCATCTGCATGCCGAAGCAGATGCCGAAATACGGCACCTTGCGTTCGCGCGCAAAGCGAGCCGCATGGATCTTGCCTTCCGAGCCACGCTCGCCGAAGCCGCCGGGAACGAGAATCCCGTGGACCTTCTCAAGGTAAGGCGCCGGGTCTTCCTTTTCGAAGACCTCTGATTCGATCCATTCGAGCTTGACCTTGACGCGATTGGCGATGCCGCCGTGATGCAGCGCTTCGATCAGCGACTTATAGGCATCCTTGAGGCCGGTGTACTTGCCGACGATCGCGATCGTGACTTCGCCTTCCGGCGTGCGGATTCGGTTGCAGACCTCTTCCCAAGGATCGAGGCGCGGTTTCGGTGCCGGCTCGATGCCGAAGGCTGCCAGCACTTCGTTGTCGAGGCCTTCCTTATGGTAGGCGATCGGCACGTCGTAGATGTTGGCGACGTCGAGCGCCTGGATCACGGCGGACGGGCGGACATTGCAGAACAGCGAGAGCTTACGGCGTTCCGCTTCCGGAATTTCGCGGTCGGCGCGGACCAGCAGGATGTCGGGATGAATGCCGAGGGCCTGCAGTTCCTTGACGGAATGCTGCGTCGGCTTAGTCTTCAGCTCGCCTGCGGCCGGAATATAGGGCATCAGCGTCAGGTGGACGTAGATCGCCGTGCCGCGCGGGAGGTCGTTGCCGAGCTGGCGGATCGCTTCCATAAAGGGCATGGCCTCGATATCGCCGACCGTACCGCCGATCTCGCAGATGACGAAGTCGTAGTCGTCATTGCCCTCGGTGACGAAATCCTTGATCTCGTTGGTGACGTGCGGAATCACCTGAACGGTTGCGCCGAGATAGTCGCCGCGGCGTTCCTTGTCGATAATGTTCTTATAGATGCGGCCAGTGGTGATGTTGTCGGTCTTGGTCGCCGAACGCCCGGTGAAGCGCTCGTAGTGGCCGAGATCGAGGTCAGTTTCGGCACCGTCGTCAGTGACGAAGACTTCGCCGTGCTGGGTCGGGCTCATGGTGCCCGGGTCCACGTTCAGATAGGGGTCGAGTTTGCGAAGCCGCACCCGGTAACCACGGGCCTGCAGCAACGCTCCGAGTGCCGCGGCCGCAATTCCTTTACCGAGAGAGGAAACCACGCCGCCAGTGATGAATACGTATCGCGCCATGGGATTCACCGGATACCTTTTCAAAAACGATTCCACCAGCCCAAAAATTCATTTCCAGAATTTTTGGCGCCAACGCGGAATCTGAACAAATGAAAACCGGCAGACCCGAAGGCCTGCCGGCGGTTTATGCTGTCTGCCGCTTACTGTCCGCTTGGGACGGTAGCGGGCGCCGGAGTGGCAGGCGTGGTGGCCTGCGGTGCTGCCGGAGCAGTTTGAGTGGACGGGGCCGTTGCCGGGGCTGCGGGCGCGGTTGCTGCCGGAGCCGGAGCGGATGCGCCGCCCGTCGGAACGCCGTTGCTGCTCTGCGGGGCCGGGGCTGGTGCGACCGGAGCGGTGTTGCCGTTCTGGCCGCCGAGCGAATCGAGGATGCCGTTGCCCTGCCCGCCCGTGGCCGGAATACGGTTCAGAATATCCGTCGGACGGCTCTCATAGCGGTTGAGGATGCCGAGACCAAGCGATGTGATGAAGAACAGCGCCGCCAGGATCGCGGTCGTGCGCGTCAGCGCATTGGCCGTGCCGCGGGCAGACATGAAGCCCGAACCGCCGCCGATACCGAGGCCGCCGCCTTCGGAGCGCTGGATGAGCACGACGCCTACAAGCGCCAGCACGATCATGAGATGGATGACAATCAAAACGGTCTGCATGGGTCCAGTCCTGCCCACACGCGCGGCGGGCATAAAGTAAAATTCTGGCGCTCTTTACATGAGGTCATCCGCTATTCCAAGCCCTTCGGCTCGGAATATACACGGCTCTAAGCAAGCAACGCTTCGTATGCGCCGTAAATGGCGAGGAAGTCGGTCGCTTTCAAGCTCGCGCCGCCGACCAGGGCGCCATCGACGTTCGCGACGCCCATCAATTCTCTCGCATTGCTTGGCTTGACCGAGCCGCCATAGAGGATACGGATCTCCTTGCCGGCATCGCCAAATCGGGCGACGAGCTCGGAACGCATGAAGGCGTGAGCCTTCTCGACGTCTTCCACGGTCGGCGTGACACCGGTGCCGATCGCCCAGACGGGCTCGTAGGCAATGACCGTATTCTCCGGCGTCGCGCTATCCGGTACCGAGGCGGAAAGCTGACGCTTGATGATGTCGAGGGTCTGGCCGGCTTTGCGCTCGTCAGCCGTTTCACCGATGCAGACGATCGCCGTTAGTTCCGCGGCGAAGGCGGCCTCTGCCTTGGCGCGAACAAGGTGGTCGGTCTCGGCGTGGTCGGTGCGACGCTCCGAATGCCCGACGATGACGTAGGTGCCGAAGCAATCCGCAATCATCTCGGCCGAGATATCGCCGGTGTGGGCGCCCGACGGATTCTGGTGGCAATCCTGCGCGCCGATTGCAAGCGGGCTATCTGTGCAGAGCGCCGTGGCCACATAAAGCAGCGTCGCCGGAGGGCAGATCAGCACCTCCACCTTCGCGGAAAGTTGCCCCTGAACACCTTCAGCGATCGCCTTGATCTGGTCGAGGGAGGCACGTGTGCCGTTCATTTTCCAGTTTCCCGCCACGAGCGGGCGCACGTCAGGTGTCATGCCAGCCTTCCAATCTTCCACGTATCGAGCGGCCTTAGCAAAAGCAGGGATCAATGAAAAGGTTTCGCCCCTTTCGTTAAGGGAAATAACGGCTTTTTGTCGCGCAGATGCTTAAAATTTGGGGCCGATGTTGCTGAAAATCATAAAGCGGGACGCCGTGTACGTCATCCGGCATCCTGTCTTCTGAGCGATCGTCAGGAACCCAATATCCAGTTTAGCGTACGGCGCCAATCGATCATGCGGATCGGCGTTCCGTGATTGCCGGTCTGATAGAGCGTGAAATGCGTAGGGTAACCTGCCTTCAGCAACTTCTCGAAGAGCGTCTGCTGGTCTGTCGCCTCATAGACGGGATCGCGGCTGCCATGCGCGAACCAAAGCGGCAGCCTGGCCTTGAAGAAAGGACTTTTGGCAAAATCCGGATCGGCAACGCCACTCAGGATCACCATCCCCTTGAGGCGCTTTGCGCTATCCGGATCGCGGCTAATACCCCAGCAGACCTGACTGCCCATCGACGCACAGGCCAGGATGAGCGGCTTACCGGGCGATTGTTTGGAAACGTAACGGATCAGACCTTCAATCGCGGCCACTCCATCGCTATCGAAGCTCTTGACCGACGGCGAGTAGTAGACGCCGCCGTTGCCGGCCACTAGGTTCTTCAAGCGATTGAAGTTTCCGCCGAAGCTGTAGTCGTTGGCGCCGAGACGCCGGTCGCCGTTGCGTCCGTGAACGAAGATGACCGTAAATGCGGCTCCCGAGCTTTGTCCCACCCGGGTGACATCGAGCCGTTGGCCGCCAAGCTGCAACGTCTCATCCGATTGCTGCTTTCTGATGCCGAGAGACACGTATTTTTGTTGGGCACGTTTTTGGGGTATCTGATCGCGGCCGTTAATGTCGCGCATCTCGTCGTACTCGATGACATCGAGCGAGCCACCGTTGCTCGTCTCCAGCACATTTTGTGTGGAAAAGAGATCGTCCTTAAAGGGTGGCAGCCGCTCAGCGGCCTGGCCGCTTGCTGACGCCGCTAGGAAAAAGGCCGCAATTGCGGCGATGATGGCACAATGACTTGTGGACATTCGCATGCGCATAGTTCCCTGAGCCTTATGGCCGCTTGCCATTCCACGTCCATCAACGCAAACCAATTCCTGAGAAAGTCCGCCGGATGGGCGGCGTCGCGTAACAAGGCGCTTTCTGGCAGAATCTGCCTGATTCGCAAACGTGACATCAAATGCGGTGATTTTGGGTCAGGCATGGCATAAGCCGCCTGCCCTGAACAGGATGAAGATCTGAACGACCCCATGGACGATAGCAACGACCTCTTTTCCGGACTGCCCCTGACACCGAAGCAGGAGGAGGCTCCAAAGCCTGCCGCGCCGCCAAAGGCAGCGCCCGCCGAGGCCGCTGCTGCGGTCTCGCGTCCAGCGCCCGTGAGCTCGACATCCGACGACTACGGTGCGTCCTCGATCCGCGTTCTAGAGGGACTCGAGCCCGTTCGCATGCGTCCGGGCATGTATATCGGCGGCACCGACGAAAAGGCCCTGCACCATCTGTTCGCTGAGGTGATCGACAACTCGATGGACGAAGCGGTCGCCGGCCACGCCAACTTTATCGAGGTGTATCTCGACCGCGAAGGCTATCTGACAGTCAGCGACAACGGACGCGGGATACCCGTCGAAAACCATCCGCAGGTTCCGGGCAAGTCGACGCTCGAAGTCATCATGACCAAGCTGCACGCTGGCGGCAAGTTCGACGGCAAGGCATACGAGACATCCGGCGGCCTCCACGGCGTTGGCGTTTCTGTCGTCAATGCGCTTTCCGACGTGTTGGAAGTCGAGGTTGCGCGTAACCGGAAGCTATACCGCCAGCGCTTCTCCCGCGGTTTGCCGCAGGGCGAGCTGGAGGAACTCGGCGACGTCCATAATCGTCGTGGCACGCGTGTTCGCTTTCACCCCGATCCGCAGATTTTTGGCGAGCACGCGAAGTTCGACGCGGGGCGCGTGTTTCGTATGGCACGCTCCAAGGCTTACCTCTTTGGCGGCGTGGAAATCCGCTGGAGCTGCGAAGAAGGTGTGCTTCCGCAAGGCTCAGAGATACCTGACAAGGCGGTCTTCCACTTCCCCGGCGGCCTGAAGGATTACCTGCAGGCGACGATGGGCAAGGAATTCACTGTCACTCGCGAGATATTCGCAGGCAAGACGGAGAAAACCAGCGGTCACGGCTCGCTGGAGTGGGCGATCACCTGGTACGGCGGCGATCCTCAGGTCCATTCGTACTGCAATACCATCCCGACACCCGAAGGTGGCACGCACGAGGCAGGCCTTCGTATCGCGCTGACCAAGGGCCTGAAGAACTATGCCGATCTGACCCAGAACAAGCGCGCCGCCCAGATCACCACCGATGACGTGATGATTTCAGCCGTCGGCATGCTGTCGGTCTTCATTCGCGAACCTGAATTCGTCGGCCAGACGAAGGACAAGCTTGCGACCGTTGAAGCTCAGCGCATCGTCGAAAACGCACTTCGCGATCCGTTTGACCACTACCTCGCCGATAATCCGAACGAAGCAGCCAAGCTGCTCGATTGGGTCATCGAGCGCGCGGAGGAACGCCTGCGCCGTCGCAAGGAAAAGGAAGTCAACCGCAAGACGGCCGTGCGCAAGCTGCGTCTTCCCGGCAAGCTCGCTGATTGCGCACAGAACACCGCCCAGGGTGCCGAACTCTTCATCGTCGAAGGCGACTCGGCAGGCGGCTCGGCCAAGCAGGCGCGTAACCGTGCCAACCAGGCGATCCTCCCGCTACGCGGCAAGATCCTCAATGTCGCCAGTGCCGGCCGCGAAAAGCTTGGCGCCAACCAGCAGCTGGCTGATCTCGTGCAGGCGCTCGGCTGCGGCACACGCTCGAAGTATCGCGAAGAAGACCTTCGCTACGAACGCATCATCGTGATGACCGACGCCGATGTGGACGGCGCTCACATTGCATCGTTGCTCATCACGTTCTTCTATCAGGAGATGCCCGAGCTGGTCCGTGGCGGTCACCTCTTTCTTGCCGTGCCGCCGCTTTACAAGATCACCCAGGGCGCGAAGTCGGCTTATGCCCGCGACGACGCGCACCGGTCCGAGTTGATGGAGACCGAGTTCAAGGGCAAGGCCAAAGTCGAAATCAGCCGCTTCAAAGGTCTCGGCGAAATGCTGCCGGCGCAGCTCAAGGAAACCACCATGGACCCAAGCAAGCGCACGCTGTTGCGCGTGATGATTGACGAGGTGGATTTCGAGGGCACACGCACGGCGGTCGACGATCTGATGGGAACGAAGCCCGAAGCTCGATTCCGGTTCATTCAGGATCGTGCTGCCTTTGCGGAAAACCTAGATATCTAGAACGTCTAGTCGAGGCGTACGGTAATCTCCGTCTTCACGGAGTTGGCGAGGAAGCACAATTCGTGCGCCTCGTGATGCAGTTTTTCTTCGAGTTTACGGCTGGGATTGTCGCTTGAGTAAGTGACGCGCGGCCGAAGCTCGACACGGCTCACCATCGTTCTGCCCTGCACGGTTTCCATGAGGCCGGTTGCTGCATCGACATAGCTGTCGACCATGATGCGCTTCTTTGAAGCAAGCCAGAGGTAGAACAGCATGTGGCAGCTTGACAACGACGCAACGTACGCCTCTTCCGGATCCACATTCTCAGCCACGGCATAGGGCAGCGGCACATTGTGTGGCGAAGCGGAGGCGGCGACGGTGGCGCCGCCGTCGAAGCTCCATGTGTGTCCGCGGCTGTATCGTCCGTCGATAAAACTTGCCGCGCCCCGCTCCCACGCAACCTCTGCCGAAAACGTCGTCATCTGTCATTCTCCTTCGCGTGTCAGGCGCGCTGTTGTCATTTGCAAATGGTCCGACAATGCTTGCAGCGCTGCGGCTTCGTCGCGACGTGCGCAGGCATCGATGATGGCGCGATGCTCGGCATGGAGGATAATGCGCTCATCGGAGCCCTTCGGCTGCCTCGAGTAGGCGCGACGCGATTCACGTCGCAGTTCGTCGATCATAGAAAGAAGGCGGGCATTGCCGCATCGCCCATAGAGCGTTCGATGAAAAGCGACATCCAGCTCTTCCAGGGTAGCAGGGTCCTCCTCTTCAACCAGATCTTCATTGAGACGCTGCGCCTTACGTAAGTCGCTACCACCGAGGGTCGGCAGTGCTCCACGCAGTGCCATACTCTCCAACGCCGCGCGGATATCGGCGAGCTCGCGCGCCTGCTCTTCCGTCAAACCGACGACAGCTAAGCTTCGATCCGGCCGCCGGTCGAGCAGGCCCGACGCCAGCAGTCGATCAAGCGCCTGACGCACCGGCTGCCGGCTGACACCAAATCGCTTCGCCAAGAGCTCTTGCTTCAGGACTGTTCCTGGCAGCAGACGCCCGGCTTCTATTTCGCGCCGCAGCGCCGTTGCGATCGTGGTTGTATCCATGGATCCAAACTATCTGCTGAAATGAATTTTGGCAACGCTGTTGCGGGATTTCTGTCATATTGATTGCGGAGAATGGGGCTAAGGAGCGTAGTATAGATCGCCGGGGATCTCGGGTGCCAGTCGACGGCATAAATCCGTCATTGTGCTTGCGCCCGAGGGATGCATGGCCCATATCCATAGTCAAAATAGGGGGAAAAGAACGACGTGAGCCTTCCGAACAACAATATCCAGCGAGAGTCGCGATGGCTCGGCCCTTCGGGCCCTGCCCGCACGCCGTTAATTCCCTCGATCTCTGCAGCGCGCTGGCTGCTGGTTCTCGTTGTCGCGGCTGGCGTTTACTTCTTCTACGGCTTTGCCGTCCCCGTGCTTGCGGCGCTAGTCATCGGTTTTGCGAGCTGGCCGCTTTACCGTCGATTGCTCGAGCGCGTCGGCGGAAACACAACAATCGCTGCCACCATCGCGATTGTACTGATCGTCACGTTCCTGGTTTTGCCCATCGTTTTTGCCGTGACCTACACGACAGGAGAGGTGCGGGAATGGGTCGCCTGGGCTGTGCATGCAAACAGGTCGGGCGCGCCGACGCCGCAGTGGATCATCGCCCTGCCCTTCGCTGGCCCTTATCTCGATGAGTTATGGACCAAATACATCGGCAGCCCCGGCTCCATGGGTGAGGTCATCCAGGCTGTCAGCGGCGCCAACATCGGCAACATCTATCGGGCGATTCTCGCCGCAGGCGGCGGCGCCTTCCACCTGCTGCTGACGCTGCTTTTCATGCTGATTGCGCTGTTCTTCGTCTACCGCGATGGTTCCGCCTTCTCGCAGCAGATCGATATGCTCGGCGAGCGCATTCTCCCCAACCGCTGGGAGCGGATTTCCCGGGTCGTGCCGGCAACAATCAGTTCGACCGTCATGGGCATGACACTGATCGCTATCGGCGAGGGCATCGTGCTTGGCGTCGCCTATTGGATCGCCGGTGTCCCCTCACCTGTCACGCTCGGCGTCCTGACTGGCATCATGGCATTAATACCGGGCGGTGCGCCGCTCTCCTTTACGCTGGTGTCCGTCTATCTGCTCGCCAGTGGCTCACACGTTGCCGGCGTCGGTCTTTTTGTTTGGGGAACGGTCGAGTTGTTCATTGTCGACAAGACGCTGCGCCCGAAGCTCGTCGGCGGCCCGATCAAATTGCCATTCCTGCCCACGTTCTTCGGCCTTGTGGGCGGCGTGAAGACCATGGGCTTCCTCGGCCTCTTCATCGGGCCGGTTCTGATGGCCCTGATTGTCGCGATCTGGCGAGAGTGGATGCACGAGGTTCACGATGCGGAAACGGGGCCACAAGTCATGATCGACGAACAGGCCCCGCCAGCGTCTCGCGCGGCTGAATGATCAGGCGAGCCGCTTTTCCATGAACAGGCTGAGTGGGTCCGGCAGGTAGCTGCCGAACGGCTCGATGTCAACATAGCCGTATTTGCGGTAGAGAGCGATTGCCTCCGGCTGGTAGATGCCAGTTTCGAGCCGAACGGCCCAAAGCCTCTTTTCAGTTGCGGCTGCTTCGAGCACATTCATCAGCTTGCTTGCCACCTTCAAGCCACGCGCGGCCGGGTCAACGAACATGCGTTTGATCTCCGCCGTTCCGTCGCCAACCTCGACCAGCGCGCAGCAGCCGACGATTGCGTTATCGTTGCGGGCGACAAAGAAGCTGACAGTCGGCTTTTCCAACGTCGAGATGTCGACGAGGTGGTTGCTCTCCGGTGGATACAGCGACTGCGCATAGGTGTCGGACATGTCGAGGAGACGGAGCACGCCTTCCTGGCGCGGTGGTTCCAGAGCAATCGTGATGGACACGGGATTTTCCTGTCTTGGCGCGCGCTCCCGCATGACGAAAAGTTATTGCTGGCGCGCCTTCATTCCGTTGGAATTACAGTCTCTAAGAGGCAGAGTTTCAATATTCATAAGGCCATATTATGCAAGCGGTATTGGTTGCAATGACCATCTTGGGGTGCAACGACTCGGTTACACAATGCAACTACATCGCCACGGTCGAGAAACAGTGGCAGACAGTTACAATGTGCGACGCCGACTCGGAAAGGCAGCTGAAGCAGTTTACAAATGTCGGCTACCCGACAGTCATTGCCGTTTGCGAGCCGCCGAAGCCCGCTACGCCGCCGGATACACCAAAGGCTGTAGTAGAAAACATACCAAAACCGCCCGCACCAGCTGAAACACAAGGCCGGTTGTCGGTCTTCGCCGATCGGGTGGCAGGCCAGGTACGCGCACATCTACCATCCGGCAGCGATATGAAAACAATGCTGGTTTCACCCGTCCATTTTGTCTCGGGAAGTTATTCCTGGGTGGCGAAACGGCTTCACCCCTAGGCCGCCGCGAGAGATGCTACCTGCGCGTACGCGCGCGCATGCTGTCGCTGCTCCGCAATGTGCAGCCTCTCGACCATCTCGAGGAGTTCTTGGGCAGCACCGTGCGTTCCATGCCAACGGAGCTTCTCGAGCAGCTTGCCGCAGACGTCGCCCAGCATGGTGGCGGAAAGATTCTTCGATGCTTCCCGCCACAGCAGCGTTGCCTCGACGAAAATCACGCTGATGTCGCGGGCAAGGCCGGCCGATTCGTAGAGGGCGCGCACGGCGTGCATGCGCCCGGTTGCAAGGATGGAGCGAACGCGTCGCTCGTCACAACCCGTAAGGTTGACAATTGCCGTCGCGAAGAACTCCACCTTGCCGGAGCAGAGGGCATGTATCAGAAAGGACGGCGTCAGCTGGCCGCTTACCCGCAAATGTTCGACAAGGTCTGAAATCTCGCGCGGCGTAAGCTCGCCTGCAATCGAGACGACAGCGGCTTGGTTGGCCTCCCGGCTGATCCGATGCCGCCGGCTCGGATCGATCGTCGCTTGCGCCAATGGCAAATTGACGAGGGCGACGCTGACATGCTGCGTCAACAACTGCCGAGCGTCCGCAGGCAAATCCCCGCGATCCAGCAGCAGGTTGCGGATCTCGCAATGGTGGCCGAGACGCTCGGCGATTCTCTTGAGCGAGTAAGGTGCGATCGCGGCTCCTTCGTTTTCGAGAAGGCACATGATGGTCTCTTCTTCGCCAATTTCAGCAAGTGCGGCGGCGACCGGCCGTGAGATCGTTCCACGCGCTGCAATCAGCATTCGCGTAACGTCGCTACCGCCGGCAGCAAAATCCACCAGATCGGAATCCGACAGCAAGGGCGAGCATGTGACGGCGTGGCATGCAATTTCGGGCTGATCCGCTGCGAGCGAGAGAATAACGGCGCGCGGTGCGTCCGGCGACCACGAGATCGCCTCAGCAAGAGCCAGCCTGACCTTGGGGGACGGGTCGTCGAGCAGGAAAGTCATGGCCATCTCGGCGGCCGCGCGTTCTGCTGCAGCCATCTCGGACTGCAAATAGGCTCTGCCGAGGGCATTGGCCGCACGGGCCCTGTCTCCGGCCTTGGCGGTTTCCGCCCAACGAAGAAATGCTTCTACGATCACCCGTGTGCCCCATGCCCGAATGCGATTCTCTCGCACTCCAATCAGTGAGATTACGGTACGGGCAAAAAGTTTATGATTGGTTCACCATGTTCGTTAAGCGTCAAAGCTGCGGCCGGAACATTTCGAATACGTCGCAGCCTTCACTGTAGTCCATGTAACCCATGCGCGCGATCGGCCTAGCGATCGCCATATCGAGGCGGCCATCGCGAATGATTGTTTCATCGATGCGGATGCCGATAACCTGGCCGAAGACCATGATGTTTTCGGAATCCCCGCCGGTGAGTGACTTCGGCACAAGGGTTTCCGTTACCTTGCATTCGAGCACGGCAAAGGCTTCGGCGACATAGGGCGCATCGACAAGCTCGCCCCTCCTTGCCGTCAGACCGGCAAGCGCAAACTCGTCGACGCCGTAGTCGACGGCCGCCGACGAAACGTTCATCTTCTCCACCAGGTTCCGGCTCACGAAGTTGCAGGTGAACTCGCCGGTTTCGATCGCATTCCTTTGGCTGTGCTTGAGACCGGCAGAGGAAAACATCACGAGTTTCGGGCGGTCGGAGATCGCATTGAAGAAAGAGTACGGCGCGAGATTGATCGAGCCGTCACTTCCCTTGCTGCCGATCCAGCC
The DNA here is from genome assembly GCF_014193145.1 of Rhizobium sp. BK060. Lineage (NCBI taxonomy): Bacteria > Pseudomonadati > Pseudomonadota > Alphaproteobacteria > Hyphomicrobiales > Rhizobiaceae > Rhizobium > Rhizobium sp. BK060. The sequence continues at coordinate 30,186 of NZ_JACHYW010000020.1, read as the reverse complement.
GATTGGCCGCGGCGCGACAATCGCCTTGAAGGGATCATGCGCCAGACCATGCCGGTTCGTATCGGTGGTATAGAACATCAGTCCTCTCCGCCAACCCAGGTGACTGTCTCGGTCAACTCCGGACGCGGGCGTTCGATGGCAGGAAACGTCGTCGAGCCCATGTGAATAAAGCCCGCGATCTTCTCGCCCGGCCCGACGCCGAGGAGCTCATAGGCGCGCTCGTCGTAGGCGAACCATTCGGTCAGCCAATTGGCAACCCATCCATGGGCATTGGCGGCAAAGATGATGTTGAGGCAGACTGCGCCGGCAGACATCAACTGCTCCCACTCGGGGATCTTAATGTGCGGGCCGGCCTTGCTGACGACGGCAACGACGACAGGAGCGCGAGTGAAACGGGTACGTTCCACTTGTATCATTTCATCAGAAAGCTCTGGCTTGGCTTCGAGTGCAAGCTTCAGAAGCTTTTCGCCGATCCGGGCACGCTCTTCGCCGCGATAGACGATAAAGCGCCAAGGCGCGAGCTTGCCGTGATCAGGCACACGGGACGCCAGGCGCAAAATCTCTTCGATCTCGGCCTTGTCAGGCCCCGGCTCGCACATCTGAAACGCGGGAATAGAACGGCGGACACCGAGATAGTCGATGAGCTTGATATCGGATTTCATGCGGGAGAGACTTCCATTTTCATGACAGCATTTCGGATGGGCCTTGAATTTGCCATCGCGTTGGTCTTGAAGTGGCCTCTGTGATTTCAGATGTCAATTGGTTCGCACGACACATGGTTGGCATTTCGCCATATGCACGCATAAGCCTGGCCTTGGCTTTCACCGCTCTACTGCCTTTAAGCAGCCAGGCACAGGATGCCTTCCAGACCTTCAAGCAGTTGGATACGACGGCGAAGATGCCGAAGCTGAATGCCTTCATCGCGCCGGGTACGGCGCCGCAGGGTTCGAAGCTGCAAGAGGTCGCCCTTGAGGCAAAGCTGACGGCCAATGGCGATGCGGTTCAGGACGGACTATCCTGGTATGTGTTTAGCCCCATGACGGGCTCTGATGGCAAGCTGCCGCTGATCGCATCCTCACAGGGCGGCTCTGCGGACTTCCAGCTCGCGCCAGGAGATTATTTCGTCAATGTTTCCTTCGGCCGCGCCGGTGTTACCCGCAAGCTAACGGTTCCCGAAGACGGTCAGGTCGACAAGCAGACGATGGTGCTGGAAGCCGGTGGCTTGCTGTTAAACGCCGTATCGGGCTCAGACGTCCGCATTCGGCCGGATCAGCTCAGTTTCTCGATTTATTCCGCTGAGGTGCGTGAGGACGGCGAGCGCGGTCTTGTCATGGCTGACGTGCCGCCCAACACCGTGGTTCGTCTCAATGCCGGGACCTACCACATCGTCTCCGAATACGGCGACACCAACGCATCGATCCGTGCTGACATCCAGGTGGAGGCCGGCAAGCTGACAGAAGCAACGATCCAGCACAAAGCCGCGCAGATCACCTTCAAACTCGTATCCGAAGCCGGTGGCGAAGCGATTGCCGATACAGCCTGGTCGATCCTGACCGCCGCTGGTGATAGTGTCGGCGAGAGCGTTAGCGCCTTCCCGACGATGGTCCTTGCCGAAGGCGAATACTCTGCCGTCGCTCGAAACAAGGACAAGATCTACCAGCGCGATTTCAAGGTTGAGGCTGGCAAGAACACCGACGTCGAAGTGCTGATGAAGGACGTACAACCCGAAGAGCCGACGGAAGCCGCTAAAACGGTGCAGGTTCAGCCAGATCAACAGCCGCCAACGGGTGACGCCTCGCCGAGGACGCAAGCACCGCTGCCCTCCTACGACCAATTGCAGAGCGGCGCTGGCACCGGCGACGACGTGGAGTAATCGGCTTTCAGAGTATCGCAGACAAAGAAAAACCGCCCGGTCCTGTTAAAGACCGGGCGGTTTCGTATTTTAGGGCTGGAGGCAGGTCAGGCTGCCTTGGCCTTCCTGGCTTCCGCCTTCCGGCGGATGTCTGGTGGCGTGGCTTCGAGCCCGAGGCTTGCAATCGCCTCATCAAGCGACATCGAAGTTTGCTCCTGGCTGCCGAGACGGCGGATATTGACGGTGCGCTCTTCCGCTTCCTTCTTGCCGCAGACGATGATGACCGGAACTTTCGTGACGGAATGTTCGCGGATCTTGTAATTGATCTTCTCGTTACGGAAGTCAGTCTCGACCGTCAGGCCGGCGTCGCGAAGTGCTGCCGTAACTTCGGCGCCATAGCCATCGGCCTCGGAGGTGATCGTCGCCACAACCACTTGCTGTGGCGATACCCACAGCGGCAGGTGTCCCGCGAAGTTCTCGATCAGGATGCCGAGGAAGCGCTCCATCGAGCCGCAGATGGCGCGGTGGATCATGACCGGCTGCGTCTTTTCGGAGTTGCTGTCGATGTAGAACGCACCGAAGCGTTCCGGCAAGTTGAAGTCGACCTGCGTCGTGCCGCACTGCCATTCCCGGCCGATCGCGTCCTTCAGCGTATATTCGAACTTCGGACCGTAGAACGCGCCCTCGCCCGGCAGGATGCCGGTCTTGATGTTGTTCGACTGCTGCTGGATCGTCTCCAGCACATCAGTCATGACGCTTTCGGCGCGATCCCAAAGGTCGTCCGAACCAACACGCTTTTCGGGGCGCGTCGAAAGCTTGATGGTGATCTCGTCGAAGCCGAAGTCCTTGTAGACGGACAGGATCAGATCGTTGATCTTCAGGCACTCGGCTGCCATCTGCTCGTCGGTGCAGAAGATGTGCGCGTCATCCTGCGTAAAGCCACGCACGCGCATCAACCCATGCAGAGCGCCTGACGGCTCGTAGCGGTGAACGGTACCGAATTCCGCAAGACGGATTGGCAGTTCGCGGTAAGACTTCAGGCCGTGCTTGAAGATCTGCACGTGACCGGGGCAGTTCATCGGCTTCAGCGCGAAGACACGGTCGTCATCCGTATCGTCGCCGGCAACCGTGACCTTGAACATGTTGTCGCGGTACCAGCCCCAGTGGCCGGAAGTTTCCCAGAGTGACTTGTCGAGCACCTGCGGCGCGTTGACCTCCTGGTAGTCTTCAGCGAGGCGGCGGCGCATATAGGCGACAAGCGTCTGGAACATGCGCCATCCCTTGCCGTGCCAGAAAACGACGCCCGGACCTTCTTCCTGGAAGTGGAAAAGGTCCATTTCGCGGCCGAGGCGGCGATGATCGCGCTTCTCGGCTTCGGCAAGCACGTGCAGGTAATTGTCGAGATCTGCCTGCTCGGCGAAAGCCGTGCCGTAGATGCGGGTCAGCATCGGATTGTTGCTGTCACCGCGCCAGTAGGCGCCGGCCACTTTCATCAGCTTGAACGCCGTGCCGATCTGGCCGGTAGACGCCATATGCGGCCCGCGGCACAGGTCGAACCAGTCGCCCTGATAGTAGATCTTCAGATCCTGGCCTTGGGGAATCGCATCGACGAGCTCGACCTTGTAGCTTTCACCCTTGGCGGCGAAAACGTCCTTGGCCTTCTCGCGCGACCAGACTTCTTTCGTGAACGGCGCGTTGCGAGCGATGATCTCCTTCATCTTCTTTTCGATCTTTGGCAGATCGTCCGGTGTGAAGGGCTCGTTCTTGGCAAAGTCGTAGTAGAAACCGTTCTCGATGACCGGGCCGATCGTTACCTGCGTGCCGGGCCAGAGCTCCTGCACAGCTTCCGCCATCACGTGGGCTGCGTCATGCCGGATCAGCTCCAGCGCGCGACCATCGGTGCGGGTAATAATTTCAATCGCGCCTGCCGTCACCGGATCGGAAAGGTCGCGGACCTGGCCGTCGATCGCAATCGCGACTGCCTTCTTGGCAAGTGACTTGGAAATGGATTCTGCGACATCCTTACCGGTTGCGCCAGCATCGTAGCTACGCACGGAACCATCGGGAAATGTCAGGGAAACGGATTGGGACATCTAGAATTCTCCTTGTCCAGTCCCGCCAACGAATGCGGGTGGTTGCAATGAAGCGCTTCGTCCGCACGAATGCGCCGCCGCCTGATACCGAGATTTGCCGATTGAGTAAAGAAGAAGCCGGTTCAGCCGATCATTTCCGCAAGGCCGCGAACCGTGTTCCAGTTTCGCAGCGTGCCGACGCCCATGCGCTTGGTCGTCAGTGCCGAAAGCAGCTTCCATTCGCTTGGCTTTCCGGCAAAATCGATCCAGAGATCACCGCCGGTGAGCGCCAGACGCTGCTTCGGATCGGCATAAGGGCGAAGCGCCTCGATGGTGGCGGGGTCGAGCGGTTTGCGCATCACACGGACGATCACCTGGCTGCCCTCGCCGTCCAGAAATGGATTGGACTTTGCAAGTTTCAACCAGTCGGTACTTTCGCGCACGATAATATCGACGGGCTTGCCGAACCTCGCTTTGAACGCGGCTTCCAGCCTTGCCTCAATACCCGCCAGTGGCAAGGCGTCCGCCTCGAACACGATATTGCCGGTCGAAACCAGCGTCCTCGGATCTCGGTAACCGATATTTTTGGCCATGTCGCGAAGGTCGGACATCACCACGCGGCGACCGGGCGCAAGCACGATACTATGCAGCAGCGCAACGTAGATCATGCTTTCTAGAACTCCGTGTCGCCGCCCTTGGGAAGATCGTCAAGGTTATGCTTGAGGCCGCATCGATGCGCTTGTGGAAGGCATCGGCGACATCGTGACGACCGCGAAAATACCCGAAATGCGCCCTGCGTCATCTCTCTGCTGCCTTGCGCCCCAACGCGAGGTAGCGCCACGGTGTCCACCAGTGTAAGCGCTCGCCGAGCTTCTCGGGAACCGGGTCGAGTCCGCTGGTGCCTCCGGGTCCACAACGCGCGACGCGAAACAGTGTCATCCATCCACCGCTCCACAACCCGTGGCGCGCAACTGCCTCATAACCGTACTCAGAGCAAGTCGGAATGTGGCGGCATGAATTCCCGATGAAACCAGAGAGCGTCAGCTGATAGGCGCGAATAAAGCCGATCCCGAGCAACCTCCCCGGTGTCTTGCGGAACGGGCCGGAGTAATTGCGGGAGTAGGAGCGTGCGGGTCTACGGGGCGCAGCGGCGCCACCCTCGTCTTCGTCGTCATCGCGATTGATCGAACAGAATTCGCACATCGGCTATGCCGCTCAGGCCTCGACCGTTTCGGCGCGCTTGGCCTCGATCTGGCCAATTGCGTCAACAACGGCATCGAAGGTCAACATTGTGGAGGCATGTCGCGCTTTGTAGTCCTTGACGGGGCGGAGATAGCGCATGTCTTCGAAACGGCCTTCCGGCCCCTCCCCGTCCGCCTTCAACATCGCCAGCATATCCTCTCGCGCCTTGCGTAGCTCACTCGCATTGGCGCCGATTACATGGCGCGCCATGATCGAAGAGGATGCTTGTCCAAGCGCGCAAGCTTTGACGTCATGCGCAAATCCGGTCACGGTGCCGCCGTCCATTTTCAGCCAGATTTTGACCTTGGAGCCGCAAAGCTTGGAATGCGCCTGGGCGCTGGCGTCCGCGTCCGGCAGGCTGCCGATCAGTGGAATGTTGCCCGCAAATTCGAGGATCTTGCTGTTGTAGATATCGTCCATCGTGGATTCCGCTCCAGAATTCATGCGGATCGGCGCCTCAAAACTCATTGTAGCACAAAAGAAAAACACAGCGTGTCGTGCCGGGAGACTTACATAAGGATGCCGTTTTCCTATATGTATGTCGTTCGAAGGCCAGAAAAATGCAATGGCCTCGGCTAAGTTTGATTGGGAAACCGTGCCGGACGGGCAGCAATTCAAGCCCTGAAAGCCCCGGAGCCTGCCAAAGGTGCATGAATTCCCTTGAGTGGAATTGCCAGTGGCTAGTCCGAAAGACGGTCCGCAAAAGCGGATCAGGAGACAGTTGCATATGGACGCCATCATCAAGAATTTTCCGCAGACCCCCGCCGATCTAGAAGCCGATCGGCCAAGCCAGAGAGAAGCCGAGGACGCCATCCGCACGCTCCTGCGTTGGGCGGGCGACGATCCGTCGCGTGAAGGCCTGCTGGATACCCCGGCGCGCGTGGCAAAAGCCTATCGCGAACTTTTCGCCGGCTATGATATGGACCCGGAAGACGTGCTTGGCCGCACCTTTGAAGAGGTTGCCGGCTACGACGACATGGTCCTGGTCAGAGACATTCCCTTCTTCTCCCATTGCGAACACCACATGGTTCCGATCATCGGCAAGGCGCATGTCGCTTACATGCCCGACGGCAAGGTCCTTGGCCTTTCGAAGATCGCGCGGGTCGTCGAAATCTACGCTCGCCGCCTGCAAACGCAGGAAACCATGACGGCCCAGATCGCAAAGGCCATCGACGACACGCTCGCTCCCCGCGGCGTCGCCGTCATGATCGAGGCCGAACATATGTGCATGGCGATGCGCGGTGTACAAAAGCAGGGCTCGACCACATTGACGACAACATTTACCGGAACGTTCAAAACTGAGCCGGCTGATCAAGCCCGATTCATGTCTATGGTCCGGGGCCGCTGAATACGGCTTCGATTAAGAAAGCCGCGACGATGCCCTTTGCGTTCAACACACCGTCCGACGATAAATCAGAACTCGAGGACGCGGGAGATTTCACGCCGCGGTTTGACGATCGCGGTTTGATCACCGCGATCGTCACCGATGCTGCCGATGGCGAATTGCTGATGGTGGCGCATATGAATGCGCAGGCTCTCGCCCTGACCATCCAGACCGGAAAGGCGCATTATTTCAGCCGCTCGCGGGGCAAGCTCTGGATCAAGGGCGAGACTTCTGGCAACACCCAGATGGTCAAGGAAATACGGACGGATTGCGATCAGGATGCGATCTGGCTGAAGGTCGAGGTCGCTGGCCACGATGCCACCTGTCACACCGGCCGCCGGTCCTGCTTCTATAGAACCGTCAACCTCGAAGAGGGCAAGCCGATGCTCGAAATTGTCGATGATGAGCTCCAGTTCGATCCCAATGAAGTTTACGGAAAAGACTCTTAGCCGAAAATTGCCTCTTATTGGGCCAAAATCTACGCCTATATACGAATTGGAAAGGGACGCGGGCCACTAATATAGTTCGTTTTTGATTGTTTGCCGGGAGGGAGGCGAGTCATGCTGAATTGGGGTTTGTACCGCCAAAGCTCCGACGTAGGCACGTCCAACACCAGCACCCCGACAGCGCCAGACATGAACGCTCCCGCCATTCCCGCGCCTGCGCCCAAAAAAACCAAACTTGCCCTTGCGCTGGGAGGAGGTGCGGCGCGCGGTTGGGCGCATATAGGTGTCCTACGCGCCTTGGACGAGGAAGGCATCGAGATCGGCATGGTTGCCGGAACCTCGATCGGAGCCTTGGTCGGGGGTTGCTATCTGGCCGGCAAGCTTGATGAACTGGAAGGATTTGCCCGTTCGCTGACAATGCGGCGCATCGCCAGTCTGCTCGACCTGACGATCGGCGGCAGCGGCTTGTTCGGTGGTATGCGGCTGACAAAGCGCATGCAGGAACATCTGGAGGGCCTGAACGTCGAAGATCTGGACCGGCCGTTCGTGGCCGTCGCTGCCGAGGTCAACACCGGGCACGAGGTCTGGATCGCCAACGGATCGCTGATCACGGCGCTTCGCGCCTCCTATGCCCTGCCCGGTATCTTCGAACCCATTCGCAGCAACCAGCGGACGCTTGTCGACGGCGCCTTGGTCAATCCGGTTCCCGTCTCCGTATGCCGCGCCTATGAGCAGCCGCTCGTGGTTGCGGTCAACCTGAACTACGATCTTTATGGTCGATCAGCCGTCGTCCGGCACAATGCCACCCTCTCGCCATCCGAAGTGCACCGGCGCGAAGAGGCGCCCTATGCCAGGCTCGGCATGACCGGTGTGATGGTGCAGGCGTTCAACATTATCCAGGACAGGATTGCGCGTGCGCGCCTTGCGGGCGATCCGCCGGATATGTCGCTTCAGCCGCGCCTCGGCGACATCGGCTTGTCAGAGTTCCATCGCGCCGGAGAAGCGATCGAGCGCGGCTACGAGGAAGCTAAGCTGCGGCTTCCTGAATTGAAACGTATGCAGGAAATATTCGCCGGCTCTCTCTAGGCGCCGGCGAAGCGTTCAGCCGGCGATGTAGGCCTTGATCTGCTCTGCTTCCAGTTCGACTTCCGCGATACGGGTTTTCACGACGTCGCCAATCGAGATGATACCCGCGAGCTTGCCATTCGTCTCAACGGGAACGTGGCGGAAGCGGCGGCTTGTCATCAGCCCCATCAGGTCGTTCACGGTTGAATCTTCATGGCACCGGTAAACCTTTGCGGTCATCAACGAGCCAACGGGTTGATCGAGACAGGCGGCTCCCCCCTTGGCGATCGCGTGCACCACGTCGCGCTCCGTGAAAATCCCGGAAATCTTGTTCTCCATCCCAACGATGACAATGGCGCCGATCTTTTTCTTGCTGAGAATCACAGCCGCTTCGGAAACGGTCGTGTTCGGCCCGGCGGTTACGACATCCCTGCCTTTTGTATCGAGTATGGCCTTGACTGTATTGGACATTTTGAACCTCCTATGTCGAAAGTGAAGCACTTCTACTGATCACAGGCATCCGCGGCGGTTTCTCCTCCCATTACGGATCAGTTCGAATGGTGCACTCCAACTCTCAAGATTGCAATATATCCGATGCTTCTGAAGTTAGCGGCTCCTCGGGCGGCTTCCGGTCAAAAAGACTGAAGAGAATGAAGCCGAAAATGAACCCTCCGATATGGGCGTCCCAGGCGATTGCCTGCGACCCGTCGCCGATCAGCGGGACGCCGACGGCAATCAGCAGATTGCCCACGAACCAGAAGAGAATGAATGCGACGACCGTGCGGCTGTGAAACGCTTCGAGCATCGAAAGACGCGCATTGAGATGCGCCGGCCGGGCAATCCGCTGTTCCGGTGGGAATGCAAAGCGGCAGGCGGCGCCCATCAGGCCGGACACAACGCCGGACGCGCCGATCAGCAACGTGGCCTCTCCCCAATTCAAGGCCGCATGGAGAGCGGCGGCCGCGATCGCGGATAGCACCCAGAAGGTGACAAATCGGAACGCGCCAATTCGGCGCGCCACCGGCGTACCAAAGGCCATCAGCCATAGCCCGTTGAAAACGATATGCTCTATGCTGCCGTGAAGGAGCGAATAGGTGATCGGCGTCCAGAGAAGTTGCGGGCCCTGCTCCGACAACGGCGTGATGTACCTCAACGGAATGAAGCCGAAATTGAAGAACAGCCAGTCGAGACCGTTGCCAGATAGAAACAGTGATTGAACGGCGTATATCAGCCCCAATAGCGCAAGTGCTGCGAGCACCGAGCCTGGAAGGTTGAAGATGGGTGACCGCGGCGCCGGAGGCTCCATCGCCGCTTGCGGCTCGACCGAGTGCTCGTTCATCTTCGTCCTCGCTTGATTGCGGCACAGCCTTACAGGACGAAAGGTCAAAAAAAAAGCCGTCCGGCAAAGACCGGACGGCCTTCGAGCGTCTAGGGATAGACCCGCGCCCGACAGTCCGTGCTGAACTTCCCGAAGGCAGGAAGCGATGAGGAAACACTGCCACGGCACGGCTGGCGGCTCAATCGAAACCCTTCCTTAACCTTAACCGCCGCGAGTTGGCACGAAATACGCACGGCATCAGACTGCACGGCCATGACGGCTGTGTTTTGATCCAAAGTGAAACAGCCGGTGCCGTAATGCGTCTCAAAACCACGATCGACCTATTCGAATATTGGAATCGCATCCGCGGCCAAGACCTTGCGCCGTTGAGATCGCAGGTCGAACCAACGGATTTGCGGCAGATTCTATCAAGTGTGTTTCTCCTCGAAACAACCGACACAGGTCGCGTCGCGTTCCGTCTTGCCGGAACGCGTATTTGCGATCTCTTTGGCCGCGATCTCGGTGGCGCCCCGTTTTCCGAGCTCTGGGCGTATGGGAATGACGACATCGAGCCCACAGCGGTCGGCATCATGACCCACGCGATCCCCGCGCTGCTCAACGCCACGGGTTTCACGGCGGCCGGTCATCGTGCCTGCTTCGAAGTGATCCTGCTGCCGCTACGCTCCGACAACGGCGAATGCGACAAGCTGCTGGGCGCCATCGCTCCTGCGGCCGCTTTAAGCTGGCTCGAAGTCGTGCCGCTCCAGTTCCTCGCTCTCGATCGCAGCCGATTGCTGCACGAACGGCTTGGTGGCGATGAGAAGCCTAATGACACGGAGCTTGAGGATAAGCACACGCTATACGCGCGTCCACCCTCGATCGCCGATACAATGCGACGCGTCATGTCTGGTCTATTTGCTGAAGCCGACACTCCCAGTGTTCCGGTTCGACACAACTGATTGCGTGCGTAGAGGACGAACCTGAACAACCTTCTGTTAAGGGATTGCGGGTAATGATCGGGCGGTTGTATTTTATGAAGAAGCCCTTTGATGCACGCGTTCCAGCAAGTTCAGACGCAACGGACTGCGCCTCGCCTCGAACAAGGTGCCTTTCAACGCGTACCTATTAACATGCAGGGCCGGTTGATGCTGGCGAATTACGAGGAATTTGAGTGCTTGGTGATCGACATGTCGCCGGGCGATATGTACGTGACTTGCCAGGGACGTCCGCGCGCCAGCGAGCGTGTTGTAGCCTACATCGACCACCTTGGACGCGTCGAAGGCTATGTGCAGACGGTCGATGGTCGTGGTTTCTCCATGTCGATCCATGCGACCGAACGCAAGCGGGAGAAGCTCGCGGCGCAGCTCACCTGGCTTGCAAACAAGCATGAACTCGGTCTTCCTGAAGACCGGCGTCACGATCGCCTGACGCCGCGCGAGACCAAAACCGAAATCACGTTGGAAGACGGCGCCCGCTACAGCTGCCGCATCATGGATTTGTCGCTCTCCGGCGCCGCAGTCGATGTCGAGGTGCGTCCGCCGATTGGTACACCGCTCCGCCTCGGCAACATGCGTGGCCGCGTCGTCCGTCATTTCGTAGAAGGCGTGGCGATCGAGTTCCTGTCGATCCAGTCACGCGAAACGCTTTGCGAGTTTCTTTGATTGCTGTCACCAGTGCGTCGCGCACATGATGCGTGAGGCTGCCGGAAGGGTGGCGCATGACGAGTCTCTATCCTGAAATAGAACCCTACGACCATGGCTTTCTTGATGTGGGCGACGGGCAGCGGATCTATTGGGAGGCCTGCGGCAATCGGGATGGTTTGCCGGCGCTCTACCTGCATGGAGGCCCCGGCTCCGGCTGTTCGACGTTCGCTCGTCGCTACTTTGATCCCTCTGCCTATCGCATCCGTCCTCTTTGACCAGCGCAATTTCGGCCGTAGTCTGCCAAGCGCTGCCGATATGAGCACCGAACTTCACGCGAACACTACCTGGCACTTGGTCGAGGACATCGAGAGGCTGCGAAATCACCTCAGGGTGACACGCTGGTTGCTGCTCGGAACCTCGTGGGGTTCGACCTTGGCACTTGCCTATGCTGAGACCTATCCCGCGAGCGTTCGCGCGATAGTGCTTGCAGGGGTTACCACCACGCGGCCTTCGGAAATCGACTGGCTCGTGCATGGAATGGGCAGGCTCTTTCCCGCGGAGTGGGACCGCTTGCTGAACGCACTTCCTGCCGATTTCAGGGAACTCGGCGTACTTGAGGGGTATCACCGTCTTCTCAACTCGCCCCGGAAAGACGTCCGCCTTGAGGCCGCGCGCAATTGGCACGACTGGGAGGCGGCTTCGATCCTCCTCGCTGATCCAAAGGGGCTCCCTCGCCGTTGGCAAGATCCCAGCTACCTGCTGACACGGGCTAGGATCATTACACATTACTTCCGCAATCTCGCCTGGCTGGACGACAGCGTCCTGCTGCGTGATGCAGAAAGGCTGGCGGGCATACCTGGTGTGCTTGTTCAGGGGCGGCTAGACCTCGAAGCGCCACTCGTAACGGCGTGGGAGCTCTCGAAAGCCTGGCCGCAAAGCAGGCTTGTTGTCGTGGAGAATGCTGCCCATTCGGCATCGCACGAGGATTTGGCCGGCACAATCGTCGACGCGACAGGCACTTTTCGCGAAATTTCTCAAAAATAATTCTGGCACCGAAGCTGAAATCGCTCGGCCAATCGGCCACTTTTGGCGCTAGTTCCTCGGTTTCAATCGAAGCGCAGGCCAGCACCGCGACCGGCTTGGATGGTAAATAAAGTCCTCCACAAACCTCCAGTCTGGTCGCGCCGTTAATAATTTGTCCCAGAACGCTCCGATCACACGCCGGACCGCTTTCCTGGGAAGGAACAATTTTAATCAAAATTAGCGCGAAAGCGCTTCGAATTTTAGGTGTATTCGATTTTGTTTTTAGTCGATTTCTCTGCGTGTTTGAATCAACTAAGCCTTTAATTTAACTGCGTAATTTTGCGCTGAATAAAAGCGTCTGTGTCAGGTTCTTCTCACAACGGGGAGACGACAAATGACGATAGCAACTTTCATCAAAGGCAGTTTGGCTGTCGGTGCGATGTTGATTGCGATGGCGGGTTCGGGACAAGCGAGCCCCCTCAACATGACGGTCCTTGGAAACGCGAGCCCGCCGATCGGCGCCTATCAATTCTGCAAGGAGATGCCCGCCGATTGCGCCAATGCGGCCGGTGATCAAGGCGAACTCCTTCTGACGGAAGAGCGCTGGAAGGCGATCCTCAAGGTGAACTACCAGGTCAATTCGTCGATCACGCCGCTGACTGACAAGGAAATCTACGGCGTTGAGGAGCGCTGGGCCTACCCTCGCACGGCTGGCGATTGCGAGGACTATGCCCTGTTGAAGCGCAAGATGCTGATCGAGGCCGGCTTTTCGCCTTCCGATCTGCTGATGACTGTGGTCCTGCAGCCGAATGGCGAAGGCCATGCGGTGCTGACGGTCCGCACCGACCGCGGCGATTTCATTCTCGATAACATGCGCAACAAGGTCATGCTTTGGGCCGACACAGAATACACGTACCTGAAACGTCAGTCCGCCGACGATCCGACTCGCTGGGTCAAGCTGCAGGATGGTCGCGCAGTAGCGGTCGGCAGCGTCAAGTAAGCATGCTGTCGCCGGATAGATGGCGACAACCATACGGCTCCGGTCGTCCCCGGCATCCCCGTCCCTGACCGGCGCCATAGAACCGCTCCCGCTGTCCCGGGAGCGGTTCATTTTTTTCGGCTTCCATCTGCGTTTAATTGTCTGTTAACTGTGGTAGCCGGATCATTGCCGAAATAATCAACGGCACCGGCGACTCCTGTTCTTTTCGCGGCGGTCTGACATCCGAAGGCCGCCATGAACCATACAGGTACTGCCCACGAGATTGAGGAATCGCCGCTCCTTTCGACGCGCTTCATCGTCCGTCTTACGGTCGTTGTCGCCTGCCTTGCGGCATTGACGCTGATCATCAGTTTCGGTGGTCGCTGGTTTGGGGCGCGCATTTCCCTCGCCGGCAATACAGATTCGACCGCTCCGATCACCCTGACGATCGGCCGCGATACCCTCAGTCTTCCCGAAAACACGCTGCGCTTCCCCAGCCAGCGGAAAGACGGCCTTTCCGAACGGGCGGACCTCTATCTCACATGGCCGGAAATGCAGGGCTACAGCAACGAGCATCGCGAGCGTTTCGACGACATTGCCCGGTCGTCGGGACTGATCTTCCTCCAGATCGCGCAGAGCACGATGTCGCGGGATATGTCCGGACGCCTCGAGCCGATCTACTCGCATCTGATCGAGGGTGACGGCGTGCCCTTTGCCAATGGCATGACGCTGCACCGCCTGCGCGCAGACGCAGGCTATGCTGGCGAAGTTCTGTTGACCGCGCCACGCCCCGGCGCCCCGGATTACGTCGTGCGTTGCGCCTTGCCAGCGACGCCTCAAATGGCCACCAGCGGCGATTGCCAGCGCGATATAAAAGTCGGTCGCGACTTAACTGTGCTTTACCGCTTCTCAAGCACGCATCTGCCCGATTGGGACCATATTGACGCCGCTATTCGCCATTTTGTGGAGGCGCGACTTGTGAACGCTTCTGCGACACGCCGCTAGAATGATCCGATGTGGCGAAAGAAACGATTAATCATAAACGGATTGGTAACCCCAGACGGATAATTTGCGGAGAGAACGATCGCGCCGGGAGGCGGGCGATCTTTCCAGTATCCGAAATGCAAGCGAAGAGTAGAATAGTGCTAAGGTCAGTCTCCTCCGTATCTCCATCGCGATCCCGCAATTTTCTGATAAGAGCGATTACGGCGCTGTCTCTCGCGGCCGGTATCGTCATGGCCGACTCGATCGATGCCGATGCGGAGGCTGCCAATTCGAAATATGCGGGCATCGTTGTCGATGCAAAGACCGGCAATGTTCTCTACAGCGAGAATGCGGATCGTCTGCAGTATCCGGCGTCCCTCACCAAGATGATGACCCTCTACCTGACGTTCGAAGCGTTGGAACAGGGGCGCATCCGTCTGGACACATCGGTTCCTTTCTCCGCACACGCTTCCGCTCAGGCACCGACAAAGCTTGGTGTGCGCCCCGGCGGTACGATCACCGTGGAACAGGCAATACTTGGCCTCGTGACGCTTTCCGCCAATGACGCCTCTACGGCGCTTGGCGAGTTGCTTGCCGGCTCGGAAGACCGCTTTGCACAGGTGATGACGGCCAAGGCGCACGCGCTCGGCATGACACGCACGACCTATCGCAATGCCAACGGCTTGCCGAATACCGCCCAGATGACGACCGCGCGCGATCAAGCCCGCCTCGGTATCGCACTTCGCCAGCATTTTCCGCAGTATTACGGCTATTTCTCAACGCAGAGCTTTAAGTTCGGCAGCCGTGTTATCCGGAGCCACAACCGTCTCGTTGGTTCCGTGCGCGGCGTCGATGGCATCAAGACCGGCTATACACGTGCCGCCGGTTTTAACCTGGTGAGCTCCGTTCAGGTCGATGGCAAGTCGATCGTTGGCGTTGTTCTCGGTGGTGCTTCGACCCCTGCCCGAGACAATCAGATGCGCAAGCTCATTGCAGTCTATCTGCCGAAAGCATCCAGCCGCGGCGGCTCCCCAGATCTGATCGCCCAGATCGTGCCGCAACCTGTAGCGCCTGTCGCTGAAACACGCGTTGCTTCAGCTGCGCCTGAAGTCAGCCTGCCGCGCACCGCACCGACCCCGGACACTCGCTACCAGCCGGCCTCCGCGCAGGTCGCCTATGCCGATCTTGCCAAGCCAAAGTCCGACAATCCGCTGCTCCAGCAGGAAATGCCAGCCCCGAAGAAGGTCAAAACCCAGGCTATCAAGCAGGCATCTGTCGCCACGCCGACGCCTGCACCCGCCTATGTGCCGCCGGAACAGGGCGACACGACTGTCGACGAACTGACGACGGCATCGACCAAGGAGCCGCAGCTGGCTGGCTGGGCCGTCCAGATTGGTGTTTCCGCCAGCAAGGAAGGCGCAATGGATCTGCTCGACAGCGCCAAGAGCAAGGGTGGCAAGGCCCTTCGTTCCGCGAAGCCTATCGCGGTCGCTAACGCCGGAAGCTACCGTGCACGCTTCGGCGGCTTTGATGACCAGCGTGCTGCTGTGAACGCCTGCAATGCCCTGAAGCGGGCTGGTGTGAAGTGCTGGGCCACGGCCCAATGATCAAAAGGACTGCCGCCTGACATGCACGGGCGGCAGTCCAAGACGTCGTGATCGGTGTGTTTGATCCGACGGAGTTCTGAGACTCGGTTTGTAATGCGTACGAGGATGAGAATGGCGATCAACGAGAATATTCCGGAATTTCCGCCACACGGCCGGGTGACCGGCAAGAATCCGCGAGCCGGTTTGCACCCGCTACATGAAGCGGCCTTGCGACTGGCGGAAGTGGGGTTGCAGCGGCAGAAGCCCAAAACGGCAAAGACCAAAGATCTAATTAACCTGCTGCTGTGCCATGGCGCGCGGGCGTGGCGCTGCTCACAAGCGGAAGCCAATATCCACCTTCACGTCACCTGCCCGGAAGGGCGAGCACCGGTAACACTGCGCCTGCGCTGATCAGAGCAGGCCGAGTTCAGAAAGCTCGCGGCGAAGGTCTGCGGGCATTTCCGCAATTCCCTCGCCCAGGCTGTTCAGATCGCGCGGCACGTCCTCTTGCGGATAATAGCGCCAGCCCTGGAACGCTCGCTTCGGCTGTACGGCCGTTTCGATGACTTCAGGCCCCAGCACAAGATGGCATCGTGAGATTCCTTCGACATCTGTAAAAGTCTGGATGTCGAGCAGTTTCTGGCGCGCCTGAACCTGCCCCTTGATGACCCAATAAAGTGAACCGCCTTCGAGCAATTCCTCGACACGTTTCGGGACCATCCTCGTCGTATGGACGGAATGAGGCTCAAGCCCGGCCGCGATCGCCCGCAAAGAGCGTTCGGCGACCCATTCGCGCAGATCGTCAATCGAGTCCGCGCCTACGCATAATTTAATGAGATGCAATGCCATGCCGCCGTTGAAATCCTTTTAGCGGGCAGCGTCAAGCGGCAAGTCGCATGTCCACAAAGTCAACATTCCACGACGTTGACGGCAAGCCCGCCAGTGGATGTCTCCTTGTACTTCTCGCTCATGTCGTTGCCGGTCTGCCGCATGGTCTCGATGCAGGCATCAAGCGGAACGAAGTGCTTGCCGTCTCCCTTGATCGCCAGCGACGCGGCCGTAACCGCCTTGACTGCGCCGAGAGCATTTCGTTCGATGCAGGGAACCTGCACGAGGCCCGCGACGGGGTCGCAGCTCATACCGAGATGATGTTCCAGCGCGATTTCGGCGGCGTTCTCGATCTGCTCGGGCGTGCCGCCCATGACGGCGGCGAGGCCGGCAGCTGCCATTGCGGCTGCAGATCCCACCTCTCCCTGACAGCCGACTTCCGCGCCGGAAATAGAGGCGTTGTGCTTGATGATCCCGCCGACAGCGGCGGCGGTGAGCAGATAGTCGCGGATACCGTTCTGGTCCCAGTCGTCGTGGAAATGCTCGTAATAACGGATCGTTGCGGGGATGACGCCCGCGGCTCCATTCGTCGGCGCCGTCACGACGCGACCCCCGGCGGCATTTTCCTCGTTCACGGCCATGGCGTAGACGCTCAGCCAATCGTTTGCGAGTAGCGGGTTGATGCGATTGCTGCGCCACTCTTCCTGCAGCTTGTCATGAATCGCGCGGGCGCGGCGGCGAACGTTCAGTCCGCCCGGCATGATGCCATCGACCTTGAGACCGCGTTCGATGCAGGAGCGCATTGCTTCCCAGATGCGATCGAGACCGGCGTCCAGTTCCTCGCGGCTCCGCTGCGTTTCCTCGTTGGCACGCTTCATCTGCGCGATCGAGAGGCCGGAGCGCGCAGCCATATCGAGCATCTGCTTGGCTGACGCAAAAGGATACGGAACCTTGCGTGAATCAGAGGGCGTCTTCTTCTTCGCGCGCATCTGCTCGAGTTCGGTGTCAGTCACCACGAAACCGCCGCCGACGGAATAGTAGATGCGCTTGATCAGCATCCGCCCGTCTTTGTCGAAGGCGGAGAAGGACATACCGTTGGCGTGTCCGGGCAGCGGCTGCTTCTTGTCGAAGATCAGGTCGTTCTTCGGTTGGAAGCCATAGCTCGGATGGCCGGGCGGCGAGATGCGGCCGGTACGCTCCACCTGATCGATGATGCCGTCCATCTTGTCCGGATCGACGCTGTTAGGCTGCTCGCCCATCAGTCCGAGAATGACGGCCCTGCCCGTTCCATGTCCGATCCCGGTATGGGCTAGCGAACCGTGCAGGCTAACCTTCATGGACGCAACCTGAGCGCCCGAGGTCGGGCGCGGCCAATCGTTCGAGAGAATCAGATCGAGGAACCGATTGGCGGCAGTCATCGGACCCATCGTGTGCGAGCTGGAAGGCCCGACACCGATCTTGAAGACGTCGAAAACGGAAAGGAACATGACTGCGTCCTGTAAAGTTGCTGCGCAAACCTACGCCACCGGCTCTCGCGATCCCCGCGACGGACCGACATAGCATTTCACGCGTGCGACATCTGTAAAACGAAGCGCGGCTGCTTGCCAGTCATTGCAGCACGCGCCCGCATCTGTAGAGTGGCGCGGCGACGGGAACCTGATTCAATATAATGATGACGACAGCGGATTACATTGCACTGGTGTTCTTTGCGGCGATCTGGTTCTGCTATGCGCGCCTGCTGCAAAGCTCGAGCTTCTTTGGCAGGACCAGCCTCACGCACGCCATGCGGGAGCGCCGGCGCGAGTGGATCTACAATTCGCTGCGGCGCGACCTGAAGATGATCGACACTCAGATCATGGCCGGCCTGCAGAACGGCACTGCTTTCTTCGCCTCGACGTCGATCTTCGCCATCGGCAGCTGCTTTGCGCTGCTGGGCGCAACGGAGAAGGTCGACGCGGTCTTCGCCGACCTGCCTTTCGTCTTTCATAGTGGGCATGCCGTCTTCGAAATGAAGGTCGGCGGCCTTGCAGCGCTTTTCGGATATGCCTTTTTTAAGTTCGGCTGGTCGTATCGCCTCTTCAACTACTGCACGATCCTTTTCGGCTCCATCCCGATGATGCGCGACACCGAACAGGATGTGATTGCGGCCGAGCGGGCGGCCGAACGCGTCATCCGCATGAACATCATTGCGGCGGGTCATTTCAACGAGGGGCTGCGCGCCATCTTCCTCTCGATCGGTTACCTCGGTTGGTTCATCAACCCCTATGTTTTCATGCTGACGACGACGATCGTGATCGTCGTCCTGACCAGGCGGCAGTTCTTCTCTGAGGCGCGTCTGGCGATTATGGACGCCAACCCGCCATCAAATCTCCACCTTTCTCCTATTCCCCGCGCCAAGCCGTCGAACGATGGCAACGAGTCATCCGAGGGATTGTGAATGAAGGCTCCGGCGACGAAAACATATGCGAGCGTCAAGCCGCCTCGCATCGGCTTGCTGGATACGGCACGCGGTGTCGCCCTGATGGCGATGGCGACCTATCACTTCACCTGGGATATGGAGTTTATGGGCTACCTTACCCCAGGCACCGCTGAAACCGGCTGGCTAAAGCTCTATGCCCGCGCGATCGCATCGACATTCCTGTTCATCGTAGGGGTCAGCCTGGTCCTCGCCAACACGCCGGAAATTCGCTGGCGGACGTTCTGGAAGCGGTTTGCGATGATCGCCGCGGCCGCGCTTGCGATCTCCGTCGTGACGCGCTTCGTCTTCCCGAATGAATGGATATTCTTCGGTATTCTGCATTGCATCGCCGCTCTCAGCCTGCTTGGCCTTGTCTTCCTGCGTCTGCCACTCCCCGTCACCATCGTCGTGACGGCCGTCGTGACTGCAGCATGGGCCGTGGATACCTGGCTCGCGCCGGATCTATTGCGTTCGCCGATCTTCAATCCGCGTTACCTTGCCTGGATCGGCTTGGCCGAGATGCCGCAGCGATCGAACGACTATGTGCCGATTTTTCCCTGGGCCGTGCCCTTCCTGCTTGGCGTGACGGCGACCCTGCTTGCCATGAGGACGGGGCTGCTTGAGAGGCTTGCCAGGGTTGGTACAGGATCAAGCTTACCGGCGAAGGCCGGGCGCCATAGCCTCGCCTTCTACTTGATTCACCAGCCGGTGCTGATCGCGATTGCCTACGGGCTGTCCGTGGGAATTCCACCTGCGAAACCGGATCCCGTCGAAAGCTACCTGAAGCAATGCAATGCTTCATGCACGATGCAGGAAGGCGAAGCGCTATGCCGCAGCTTCTGCCAGTGCACACTTGACAAGCTACAGAAGGAAAATCTCTTCACGGAATTCCAGTCCGGTGCCGTCAAACCGGATGATGGGCGAATATTGGCACTGGCGAGCGAGTGCAGCGTCGACGCGCAATAATCAGGTGCCGACGCCGATGTCGGCGAGACGCCCGAGGCAGGCCTCTTCGATGTTGTCGAGTTCGGTCAGAGTGTCGTCGATATCCTTGCGCTTCTGGCGCAGATCTTCGCGCTTCTCATCGACGCGCTTCATCAGGAGCTTGAGCTGGCCCAATTCGCCCGGCGGCTCCTTATAGACCTGAATGATCTCGCGGATTTCCGCGATGGTGAAGCCGATACGCCGGCCACGCAGGATTTCCTGGATTAGACGGCGATCCGCCGGACGGAACAGCCGCGTGCGTCCACGCCGCTCGGGATGGATCAATCCTTCGTCTTCGTAGAACCTGAGCGTACGCGTCGATACTCCAAACTCGCGCGTCAATTCGGTTATGCTATAGTACTTGCTGACCGGCATGGGCTCCCCACCATTAAGGAAGGTAATAATATTGACTTTTACGTAATAGTCAATTTCTGCAGCGAAATCGAGCCGGCTAAATTCCGAACCACCATGTGGCGATACCAAGAAAGGCAAAGAAGCCCGTACAATCGGTCACGGTCGTGACAAAGACAGACGACGCGATGGCCGGGTCCGCGCCGATCTTATGCAGTAGCAACGGCAGCAAAATTCCGGCAAGTGCCGCCGCAAAGAGGTTGATGATCATGGCCGCGCCGATCACGAAACCAAGCTGGTAATTGTGGAACCACGTTGCGGCAATCATGCCCATGATGACCGAGAAGAGCGCGCCGTTGGCGATGCCGACCCCTGCCTCCCTGCGGATGATGCGCCCGGCGTTGTAGATGTCGATGTCGCCGGTTGCCAATGCGCGGACAGTGACCGTCATCGTCTGTGTCCCCGCATTGCCGCCCATGGACGCCACGATCGGCATCAGTACCGCGAGCGCGATCATCTTCTCGATCGATTCGTCAAACAACCCGATGACGCTTGCAGACAGCAAGGCCGTTCCAAGATTGATTACCAGCCAGAGAAAGCGCGAGCGCACGGTAGAGAGAACATTGTCTGAGAGCTCTTCGTCGCCAACACCGCCAAGGCGCTTGATGTCTTCGTCGGCCTCCTCGTGAATAACGTCGACCACATCATCGATCGTGAGCACACCAACCAGCCTGTCGTTCTCGTCGACGACGGCGGCAGAGAGAAGGTCATACTGCTCGAAAAGCTGCGCGGCTTCTTCCTGGTCCATCTCCGCAGGGATCGGATGGTTCGTCTCCCGCATGACGGATTCGATCTTCGTCTGCCGCTTTGTGCGCAGGATCTTGTCCAGATCGATAGCACCCAGCAGTTTGAATGTCGGGTCGATGACGAAGATCTGCGAGAAGGAATATGGTAGGTCCTCCTCGTCGCGCATGTAGTCGATCGTTTGGCCGACTGTCCAAAACGGTGGCACCGCGACGAATTCCGTCTGCATACGGCGTCCCGCCGAGCTCTCGGGATAGTCGAGCGCGCGCCGCAGCCGCACGCGTTCTGTAAACGGAAGCTGCGCAAGGATCTCCTCGCGGTCCTCGGTGTCGAGATCCTCAAGGATGTAAACAGCGTCGTCGGAATCGAGTTCGCCGATTGCCGCTGCAATCTGTTCATTCGGGAGCTGGTCGACTATCTCACGGCGAATCGTCTCGTCGACCTCGGTCAGCGCCGTCATGTCGAATTCGTCGCCCAGGAGGCGAACGAGCGCGAGTCGCTGGTCTGGCTGCAGCGATTCGAGAAGGTCGCCTATTTCGGATTCGTGCAGGCGGGCAACGTGTTGGCGCAGGAAGATCGTATCGCGATCGGCGATCGCTGCGCCCACCAGTGCGAGGAAATCGCCTCTGACGTTGCCGCTTTCATCATAGATGTCGGCGTCGCCGCTGTCTGGCCGCGGGCGGACGAGCTCTTCTGCGTCGTTCGTCATGATTTGCCGCCCTCGCATCTCGTTTGAAGTTCAACGACTAAGCGCCGAAACATGTAGCTTCGTGCTAGCTGAAAGCTCGAAGCCCGTCCAGCTGCAAAAGCCTCGCGTGGGTGACAATGCGCGTGCGCAGCGATAGTTTCCGCGTGTCTCAAATCAGGAACCTTGCCAGTGGCTGTCCGCCCCATATTGCGCTTCCCCGACGTCGGTCTCAGAACCGTTTGCGAGCCCGTTGAAGTCTTTGACGAGCGATTATACAAACTCGCGGATGACCTGTTGGATACTATGCGGGCCGCTCCGGGTGTCGGTATCACCGGCGCACACATCGGCGTGCACCTTCGGGTCGTCGTGATCGAGTTCAGCCGTGACGACGGGCCACGCTATTATGTCAATCCGGAGATCATGATTGCGTCCGACGAGACGATTCGCCATGTCGAAGGAAGCGTCTCTATGCCTGGCATGACCGACGAGGTCGTGAGGCCCAAGGCAATCCGTGTGCGCTACCGTGATTTGTCCGGCGCCGAGCATGAGGAAGACGCGCAGGACTTCCTCGCAGTCTGCATCCAGCACGAGATCGATCAACTCGACGGTGTCTTTTGGACACAGCGCCTTTCCAGGCTCAAGCGGGAGCGACTGGTCAAACGGTGGGACAAGTTGCGCAACTAACAGCGGCATGAAGCCTTCTGGAGCATCCCGGTTTAAGCTCCTAATGTCTCGTCTCTTGATTGCGCAAATACCGACGCCACCCGCCCTGGAATAGGAAACAATGTTCCATCACAAAACTGTCAAATCCGGTCGCGTATCTGTGATTTCATTTGATAAACCGCCGGCAGTTGTGTGATTTTTTGCCCGCATTCTTGCCGCAATTCGAGCGCGAACTCACTCTTGCCGAGGGTTTGGTATCGTTGTCATTGCAACGACGAATTGAGGAGATTTTCCATGCGCTTCAGATTTGCCGCCGCCGCTTCCATTCTCGCCCTCGGCCTGGCAAGTGCCGCCTTCGCCCAACCGCAGTACTCAAACGACTACAATAACGATAGTGACGGGTTTGCGCCGGTCCAGATGGTGCCGAAAAAGCCGGTCCACTATGTCAATCGCAAGGTGCCGGAATACTCTTCCGACTACACGAATGACAGTGATGGATTCGCCCCGAGCCGGATGTCGTCGCCCGTCGACAGGACGACAACGGCCAGCATCAAGCCGCTGCCCGACTGCGATTACATGAAGACGAACTCCAAGGTGCATACGGCCGGCGGGGATAGCGGAGCGTCACATTCCGACGCCTGCCGCGACATCGGTGACAAATAGCAATCTAACTACAAAGGGCCGGTCAGCCGACCCTTTGTGCTCTCCTCGCGAGGGCTTTTGCGTCATCTATCGTTGACCGTATCGCCGAAGACCGATTCGAACGCCTGCCGAAGCTGGATGTCGACATCAGCCATCATGACCGGCAGGCCGAGATCGACGAGGCTTGTAACGCCATAGGCCGAAATTCCACATGGAACGATTCCGCTGAAGTGGTCGAGATCGGGTTCGACGTTCAGCGACAGACCGTGAAATGTTACCCACTTCCGCAGCCGGATGCCCAGCGCCGCGATCTTGTCTTCAGCCATCGTGCCATCGGGCAGAGCCGCTTTGTCCGGCCTGCGCACCCAGACGCCAACACGGTCCTCGCGCCGCTCGCCGCGGACGTTCATCGATCCCAGCGTACGAATGACTACCTCCTCAAGCGCGGCGACGAAGGCGCGCACGTCCTGGCGCCTGCGCTTCAAGTCCAGCATGACGTAAGCAACACGCTGGCCAGGCCCGTGATAGGTATATTCGCCGCCGCGTCCCGTGGCGAAGACGGGGAACCGATCGGGCTGCACAAGGTCTTTGGCATCCGCGCTGGTTCCCGCCGTATAGAGAGGCGGATGTTCCACGAGCCAGACGAGCTCGTCGCCGCCGTCTGCAATTGCCGCGACTTCGCGTTCCATGTTTTCCACAGCCTCCGCATAGGGCGTGAGGCCGTCGGCGATCCGCCATCGGATCGGCCGCGAGCCTTCAAGGGGCAACATGGAGAATTCAAGATCGGTGCGTAGCATGGCCATTCCTTGTCGCTTCTGCTCGAGAGGCAGCATTGCGAAGGTTATATGGCCCCGTTTTAGAGGCGATTCAAATGCTGTGATTTGTTTTGAAAAAATCTGTCATATCGCCCTTGTGTACCCCAAACGCTTTTGCTACATGCTGCCCCGCCGGCACAAATCGGCACCTACCACGATGCGGTCGTGGCGGAATTGGTAGACGCGCAGCGTTGAGGTCGCTGTGGGGCAACCCGTGGAAGTTCGAGTCTTCTCGACCGCACCAACCATCCCTGCGATGGTTATCAAGAGCTCTTCTCTTCATCTTCGACAGGAGATAATCCCGAGCACGCTATTGACGCGACTTGTGGAAGAGCCCTCCCTCAAACGCGAAGCTGGCATTCGCTTCCCCCCCGATTCGGTCGAGGCTCGATTCATGACCGCCGAGTGTTCGAGCCGGCCCTGGTGAGCGCGATGTCCCTGACGACCTTATCGTTGACCGCTTGATGCTTTCGCCGATGTTGGCGCCACTGCGTTTCGCAGGCCTTAACAGCGTATCAATGAACACTTATCGGCGCTGCCCCCAAAGCGCGCGGAAGGCTATCTTCGTCCTCGTTGATCCGGTCACTTCGAAATCCCGGGCAGACCAGCGCAACGTTCGCGTCCGCAAATTGCTGCTCCTGGCTGCAGGGCTTCTTCCGCCCCTTCACCCGAACCGTGACTTTCTGTATAGCCTCTTGGACCTGATATAGAATCTCACCGATGCGCAATCCTCCCGAACACCAAAATCCTCTCCAGGGAATGGCCCTCATGGCGGGCGCCATGCTCGTGCTGCCGGCGATGGATGCAATCGCGAAATACATGGCGACCTTCGAGGCCATGTCGCCGGGACAGGTGACATTCTACCGCTTCTTCTTCCAGCTCGTCTGCACGCTGCCGTTTCTGTTCGTGATCTTCGGCCGCAAGGCACTCCAGGCCAAACGCCCCTGGATGAATCTGTTGCGCGGGATCCTCCACGGGGCGGCGAGCCTGCTCTTCTTCGTTGCCGTGAAATACATGCCGCTCGCAGACGTGTTTGCGATCTATTTCGTCGAACCCCTCATGCTCACCGCGTTGTCGGCAATCTTCCTCGGCGACAAGGTCGGCTGGCGCCGATGGATGGCAATTGTCGTCGGGTTCGGTGGCGCAATGATAGTCATCCAGCCGAGCTACGAGATCTTTGGTCTGAAGGCGCTCTTGCCCGTTTTTTGCGCCTTCCTGTACTCGCTCTATCTCTTTTTGAACCGGGCGATCGGCGATGCCGATTCACCGCTGACGATGCAAACGATGGCGGGTATTGGAGGTACTGCCTTCATGGCGGCGGCATTGATCGTGGGCAATGGGTTTGGCGTCGGTGATTTCCACCCCTCCTTGCCTTCCTCTGCGTTGGCGCTCGCTCTGCTGCTGATTCTTGGGACGATTTCGGGCTATGCCCACATGGTCATCGTACGCGCCTTCCGGCTGGCACCGTTGTCGCTGCTGGCACCGTTCCAGTATTTCGAGATCATTTCCGCAACTGTGCTCGGCTACGCGCTCTTCGGGGATTTCCCGAACGTCTCCAAATGGATCGGTATCCTGATTATCGTCGCTTCCGGCCTCTTCATCATCTGGCGGGAGCGCCTGCAGACCCGATCGTTAAAAACGTCGTGACCGGTTGAGTGCGCCGTTAACACTGCTTCTTGAGGGATCATAAATTCGCTCGCGCTAGAACGACCTTCGGCCTCATGATGAGGTCTGGAGACAAAAGATGAGCGAATTCCGTCTCGCTTTTCCGGCATGTGTGATCGCCGGAAAGCATCGGCTGACGGCCGAAGATATCAGTCTGCTGCGCAAGCACACCTTCCCGGAAGGCATCCGGACCGCGGACGACGTGGTCGTCATGCTGGCGCTGAACAATTCCTGCCCCGAAAAATGCCCGGAATGGAGCTCCTTCTTTGTGGAGCAGCTCGCCGGTTTCATCGTCAACTACACCTATCCTCAAGGGTCACTTGACGAGATAAACGTGGCCTGGCTCATGCGTATGGTCGCGACCGACGGCGTGGTCAACTCGGCGCTAGAGCTCGAATTGGTTCTGCACGCAATGGAGATCTCGGCGAACGTGCCGGATGAACTGCGCGCCTTCGCACTCGACCAGCTGCGTCTTGCGCTGACAGAAAACGTCGGCGGCTACAGGCTGTGTCGCGCAGTGGATCGAAAGGGCATCACGCGCCAGGATATCGATTACGTCATGCGGGTTCTGCGCGGCGTTAGCGATGCCGGCGTTATCAGCGCACCGCCCCTCACCTGGAGCGTTATGATGCGGATGGCGGAGGAAACGCTGCCAGCCGCAAATCATCCACGTTGGCCCGCTATTCTCTCAGCGCTTCAGCTCGTCGACTATGCCGAGGCCCCACGTCGCAGCCGGTGGCTCAGGATCGTGGATGACAGCTTCGGCAGCGAAACCGCGGTCGCCTGACACCCCCCGATATTCTTTCGGCTGATTGTGCGTTCCGGTGTTTATGCGTAAAACTCCGGAACGCATGTTTTGGGTGGAGTCTCCATGTTCAAGAAAATCCTGATCGCGAATCGCGGCGAGATCGCTTGCCGCGTTATCAAGACCGCGCGCCGTATGGGAATTGTGACGGTAGCGGTCTATTCAGATGCGGATCGGGATGCACTCCACGTGGAAATGGCTGATGAGGCTGTTCATATCGGCCCTGCGGCAGCCGCCGAAAGCTATCTCGTCGCGGATAAGATCATCGCAGCCTGCAAGCAGACCGGCGCCGAAGCGGTCCATCCCGGCTACGGCTTTCTCTCCGAGCGAGCGTCGTTTTGCGAGGCACTGGAGAAAGAAGGCATTGTCTTCATCGGTCCGAAGCCGAAGGCCATTATGGCGATGGGCGACAAGATCGAATCGAAGAAGTTTGCCAACGCCGCCATGGTCTCCACCGTCCCCGGTTATCTCGGCGTCATCGAGGATGCGTCTCACGCAGAAAGGATCGCCGCCGAGATCGGCTATCCCGTTATGATCAAGGCGTCTGCCGGCGGCGGCGGTAAGGGTATGCGCATTGCGTGGAACGAAGCAGAAGTGCGCGACGGTTTCGACCGGGCACGTTCGGAGGCAAAGAGTTCCTTTGGTGACGACCGTGTCTTCATCGAAAAATACGTTGTCGAGCCCCGCCACATCGAGATTCAGGTGCTTGCCGACGCGCACGGCAACGTCGTCTATCTCGGCGAACGCGAATGCTCGATCCAACGCCGCAATCAGAAGGTTGTCGAAGAAGCCCCTTCACCTTTCCTCGATGCCAACACCCGCGCGGCGATGGGTGAGCAATCGGTCGCGCTTGCCCGAGCTGTGGAATATCAAAGCGCCGGCACGGTCGAATTCATCGTCGATCGTGACCGCAATTTCTATTTTCTGGAAATGAACACGCGCCTGCAGGTCGAGCATCCGGTTACTGAACTGGTCACGGGTATCGACCTCGTGGAGCAAATGATCCGCGTTGCGGCCGGCGAGAAGATACCGTTCGTGCAAGGTGACATAAAGCTGAACGGCTGGGCGATTGAGAGCCGGTTGTATGCCGAGGATCCCTATCGCAATTTCCTGCCTTCAATCGGTCGTCTGACGCGATATCGGCCGCCTGCGGAAGGCAAATCCGAAAGCGTCGTCGTGCGCAACGACACCGGCGTTTTCGAAGGCGCCGAGATTTCGATGTACTACGATCCGATGATTGCGAAGCTCTGCACCTGGGCACCGACGCGCCTGGAGGCGATCGAAGCGATGGGCGAGGCGCTCGACGGTTTCGTTGTCGATGGAATTGAACACAACGTCCCCTTCCTTGCCGCGCTGATGAAACACCCCCGCTGGCGCGAGGGACGTCTATCGACCGGTTTCATCGCCGAGGAGTACCCGGATGGTTTTGAGCCGATGGTGCCCGATACAGACCAGCAAGCGATTCTCGCGGCCGTCGCCCTTTCGGCGTCTCTCATCGAGGCCAACCGTCGAGAGCGCTTCGCCGACCGCTTGCGCACTCCCGGCGGTGCGACACGTGATGATTGGACCGTCAGGCTCGGTGACAGCTACGTCGATTCGCGTTTGGTTGACAGGCTAGTGACGATCCCGTTCGATATGGACATCGAGATCGGCGGCAAGATTTCCAACGTTGTCACCGATTGGAGACCTGGCGACGCCGTTTGGCGCGGCAAGGTCGCGGGCCAAAACGTGATTGCGCAAATCCGCCCGGTTCTCAACGGTCTCCGGCTGGACTGGCAGGGAATATCCCTGAAGGCCAAGGTGCTGACGCCGCGCCATGCCGCGCTAGAGAAGCTGATGCCGGTCAAGCTTCCGCCCGATACATCGAAGCTGTTGCTCTGCCCTATGCCTGGTCTCGTCGTTTCGATTGCAGTGGTCGAGGGCCAGGAAGTCAAAGCTGGTGAAACGCTTGCCGTGGTCGAAGCTATGAAAATGGAGAACGTGCTGCGCGCCGAACGCGATCTTGTCGTCAGCAAAATCAACGCCAAGCCCGGAGAGAGCCTTGCCGTCGACGCCGTGATTCTCGAGTTCGCCTGACGACCGCCGACGCTCCTTGGCGTCCAGCCGGTTAGGTTTTGTTAACGGCTGGACTGCCTATCGTGACCCGCCCGGCAGGATGCCGGGTGGAGGTAGCAAATGACGACGCTGCAATCGGCGATCCTCTTGCTGGTCATAAATTTCGGCCTTCTCTGGCTTTTGATGCGGGTTCCGCTAGGGCGCAGGACCATTTGCCTTAGCCAAACCTATCGATGTTCCCCCGATACACTCTGGAAGGCGATGAATCCCGCCGGTGCGGATGCGTCCTGGCACCACTCGGTCATCAGCAGTCGCGCGCTTGCCGATCGGAGCGGTGTCGTGGAGCAGACCTACCGGCATCTCGACAAGAACGGCGCGCCCTCGCGCCGGCTTCTTGCACTGGACCCGTTGCCATCAATGGCGAGTAATGCCCACGGCTTCCAGGCTCGCATCATCGATGACAGCACGCTGGATCCCACATTCTGGAACCACTACCGGGAGCGGCGCATCATTCGACCAACACCTGATGGTGCTCTGCTGGAGGTCGAACAGACGGACCGGTACCGCGGGCTGGCTTTCCTCATGTTTCGCTATTTCGTTCTGCGCCGGGAAATGAAGGCGCTTGATGGATGGTTGAAGACAGGCGAATCGCTGCCGCAGGGCTACTTTGAGAGACCGCTGGTCCAAGGCGGACTTGCAGTGTTGTCGACTCTGCTGCTCTGGCCCTTCCTTGGGCTCGATGCAGGTGGCCTGATGCTCTCGACCTTCCTGACGCTTGTCATTGTCTTGCATGAACTGGGGCATATGGCGGCCTATCGCATGTTCGGTCATGCATCGGTCAGGATGATCTTTGTACCTCTGCTTGGTGGCATCGCTGTCGGCGGGAGGCCGTACCGGTCGCTATTCGAGGTGGCAACTTGTGCCCTGATGGGCGCGGGAATGTCGGCCTTTATGGTCCCGATCCTAGCAGTCGCCTCGCAGCTTTCGGATGTTGGCCTGCTGCCCTCGGCGTCACGCGGACCTCTGCTGATTTTCCTGTTGATCCTCGGCACTTTCAACCTGCTGAACCTACTGCCGATGCACCGTTTCGATGGAGGTCAGGTTCTCCGGCAAATCTTTCGCACGCGAAGGTCGCAGATAGCGGCCAGTTTCGTTGTGACGCTCTGCATTCTCGGCATTGGTTTCGAGATCGGTTTGCCCGCGAAGATGCTGACGGCGGGCCTGTTCGTCTTCATGCTTGTCAGCCTTGTCTGTGGCGGTTTGGTGAAGCCGCGCCAGATGCTTGACGAGATGAAGGATGGCGAGCGCATGCTCGTTGCTTTTGGCCTCTACGCGGCTATTGCAGTACATGGCTATGCCATTATTTTCGCAACCGAAAAGCTCTTCTGACGCAAGCCGCACAGCGACCGGCGCAATCAGTGTGTTCGGGGCGGAAATTCAAACTGTCAGGCGGTTTTTTCTTGAGCCGCAGACGCGGTGCGTGCAAAAGTCCGCGCAAATCAAGTCATTAGGAGGAATTCGATATGGACGTTCGCGCCGCCGTTGCCGTTGAGGCTGGCAAGCCGCTTGAAGTGATGACCGTTCAGCTGGAGGGGCCACGGGCCGGCGAGGTGCTGGTCGAGGTGAAGGCGACCGGCATCTGCCACACCGACGACTTCACCCTGTCGGGCGCCGATCCAGAAGGCCTGTTTCCGGCCATCCTCGGCCATGAGGGCGCCGGCATCGTCGTCGATGTCGGTCCGGGTGTGACCTCGGTGAAGAAGGGCGACCATGTCATTCCGCTCTATACGCCGGAATGCCGTGAATGCCCGTCCTGCCTGTCGCGCAAGACCAA